>CAYZVY010000035.1:0-18532 GCA_964481675.1 uncultured Verrucomicrobiota bacterium | reverse complement strand
CATCCATGCTAGCGCATCGGGCCGCCAAGCGCATTCTTTTTCTGAATCGCGCCACCTGAATCGCGCCACGCCGTGATCCGCCATTATTGTATGGCATTCCGACGCCGCTCCCGCTATTTTAAGCCGACAACCGGCAATTCACCCTCTGAAAGGATCGTCTATGAAACGAATTCTGGCTTCGGCCGCCGTCATGCTCTCGGGTCTCCTGCTGGCGGGCTGCCTGATCCGCTCCACGGAACCCTGGCTCTCCGAGTCCAGCAAGGTCGCCTCGCCGTCCCTCGCCGGCGCCTGGGAGGACACGCAGCAGAACATGACCGTCGTCTTCACGCCGCAGGGCTCCAACTACCAGGTCCGCGTGCTCCAGGAAGGGAAAAGCGCCCGCTTCGCCGCCAGCCTGCACCGGATGGACCCGAACCTGCTGCTCGTGGTCGGGCCGGGGACGACCAACAACACGCTGGAAGTCTTTGTCCAGGCGCCGGTCTACCTGCTCTTCAACGCCGTGCTGAACGGCGACACGCTGCAGCTCTTCACGCTGGACCTGGACGTGGTTCCCGGCCGGGTCCGGGGCTCGAGCCTCACGCCCGCCTTGAGCGGCAGCAAGGACAAGGGCTTTCTGCTGGCCGCGCCGACCGCGGAACTGGAAGGCTTCGTCCGGGCCCAGCTCAACTCGCCCGACTTCTTCAAGTCGCCCGCGCTTTACACCTTCCGGAAAATGACGTCGGGAACCGGGGCTGCCGGAAAATCGCCCTGACCGCCTCCCTCACCGGCCGGGCTTCAGCAGGATGACCGACAGCACGGCCAGCGCCAGCGTGGCGTACCAGGCCGGGCCCCGCTTGTCGTGAAACCCGAAGGCTGTGATCATCGCCCCGCCCAATACCGCCGAAACCGAAATCACCGCAATCCCGATGCCGCCCGGCAGGGTCGCGACGATCGAGGTCAGGGCCATGCCGCCCGCGGACCCCACCCCGGCGATCAGCCCGTTCGCCACCAGGCGGCCCGTCCCGCCGGCCGGACGTCCGAACGTCACCGATTCGCCCACGACGCACGCGAGCAGCACCCCGTACATGCCCAGCATGAAGCAGTCGTTATACCGCGGGTTCAGCATCACGCCATGATCGGCCGTCACGGCCATATGCTTCAGCCCCACGCCCACGAGCCCGGTCAGCGTGACCAGCGCCAGGAGCACGGCCCCGTAAAGCAGCCGCTGCGACAGGGTCGCGCGCGCGGCGCCATGAGGCCCGGGCTCCTCCCCGTGGCCCAGCGAGGAAACCGCCACGCAGAGGAAAGCCGCCGCCATGCCGGCCACCTGAAGGCCGGTGAGGGACTCGTGGAGCAGGATGACGGCGTAGAGCGCGGGCGTCACGAACGTCAGGTTGCCGGCGCACCAGATGGGCCCCAGCGGGCCGTGCCGCAACCCCACCCGGTACAAATAGACGACGACCCCCTGGGCCAGCCCGTTGACGATGCCCCAGACCCAGACCGTGGCCGGCGCCTCCCAGCCCGGCGCGTCGGAGCCGGCAAAGGAACGGAAGCCGAACCAGACGATGCCGGTCAGCCCCATCCCCATGGCCGCAAAGGCGGGGGGAATGCCCCGGGCGGAATTGGACCGGTAGGCGATGGCAATCATTGAAAACAGAATGCCCGCCAGCACCGCCAGCATCAGTTGAAACGTCATGTCGCATCCCTTGTTTGAAAAGCGGCCATTGTGAGGCTTTCCCTTTCCCTTCGCAACCTTGAACGCCCTCTTCTGCATTCTTCATCCTGGCCTCATTCGTCTCTTGATTTACGACGACCGGATGGTAACGTATCAGACACTTGCACAGGGGATAGATCATGGCTGAAAAAGTCATCGCGGGAATCGATCTGGGCGGAACCGCCATCAACTACACGTTCCTCGATGAACGGGGCCGCTTTCTCATCGACGGGATGTGCGAGCATCCGGCCCGCAGCGTCGAAGGGCCGGAGGTCTGCCTCGGGCAGATCGTCGACGGGCTCGCGATCGCCGCGACATGCGCCGGCGTGAATCTCAAGCACCTCATCGCGGTGGGCCTCGACACGCCGGGACCGGCCAGCGCCTCGGGCGTACTGAGCCTGCAGGGCGCGACGAACTTCGTCCATCCGCAGTGGGCCGGCTACGACATCCGCGCGGGAATCGAAGCCCGGCTCGGGCGCCCGGTGACCTATCTCAACGACGGAAACGCGGCGGCGCTATGGGGCCACGTGTCGCTCTTCGGGCCCGACAGCACGGCGACGAGCATTTCCGCGATCGTCGGCACCGGCCTGGGCGGCGGCGTCATCACGAACGGGAAGGTGATCATCGGCCGCAACGGCTTCGGCGGCGAGTTGGGGCATGTGCTCCTCCCCTATGCGGCCATTCCCGGCATTGAGGGCCTTGTGCCCGCCTGCAACTGCGGCCGCACCGGCGACCTGGAATCCCTCTGCTCGCTCACCGCCATCACGCGCTCGCTCCTGCCTCACTTCCTGACCCGGTATCCCGACCACGCGCTGGCTGCGATCGGCGACCGGAGACACGCCGCCAAGCTGGTCCGCGGCCTGGCGGAAAAAGGGGACGGGATGTGCCGCGAAATTTTCCGCGTCCAGGCGAAGGCGCTGGGCCTTTTCTTCGACGAGATCATCAACGTCTTCGACCCCGACGCGCTGATCGTCGGAGGCGGCGCGGTGGAGACATCGGAGGATTTCCGCAAGTGGTTCATCGGCGAAATCCGGGCGGGCATGCCGGTGCAGCGCGAGGAGCAGGCGGAGCTGCCCATTCACGTGATGCCGAACGGCGACTCGGCCGGCGCGCGGGGCGCGGCCCTTGATGCCGCCCGCTGCGCCCGCGAACGCGGGCTGTGATCGGCGGCAAAACGCCTTTGTTACGCTTGCCATGAGCCGTCTTTTGGCATACGGTTCACCTTGGCAACCAAAGGACACGCCATGACACGCGACGGCATGATGATTTTCGCGGGAAGCGCGAGCCCCAACCTCACGCGCAACATCTGCCACTACCTCGGCATCCGCCAGAACCTGGGCGAGGTGATCCGCTTCTCCGAGGGCAACCTGTTCGTGCGGATCAACGAAAACGTCCGCGGGCGCCGGGTCTACCTCGTCCAGTCCACGGGCTATCCCGTCAACGACAACTTCATGGAACTGCTGTTCTGGCTCGACGCCTTCCGGCGCGCCAGCGCGGAATCCATCACGGCCGTGGTCCCGTATTTCAGCTATGCCAAGGGCGACAAGAAGGACGAGCCCCGCGTGGCCATCCGCGCCCGCGTCTGCGCCGACGCCATCGAAAGCGCCGGGGCCGACCGCGTCATCACGCTCGACATCCACGCCCCGCAGATCCAGGGCTTCTTCCGCGTGCCGGTCGACGACCTGTACGCCCTCCCCATCTTCTGCAAAGCCGTGCGCGAAATGGCGCTCGAAAACCTTGTCGTGGTCTCGCCCGACGCGGGATTCGCCAAAAAGGCCCGCCTCTTCGCCTCCGCCCTCGGCTGCCCGCTGGCCATCGGCGACAAGGAGCGCGTCGCGCACGACGAAAAGGCCGAAGTCCTGGAAATCATCGGCCACGTGGAGGGGAAGACCTGCCTCGTGGTGGACGATTTCACCATTTCGGGCGGCACGCTCTGCGAAGTGGCCCACAAGCTCATGGAAAAAGGGGCCCGGGCGGTCCACGTGGCGGTGACGCACGGCGTCTTCACGGGCGGCGCCATCACGAAAATCGAAAACAGCCCCATCGCCTCCGTGCTGGTCTCCGATTCCGTGGAATTGCCCGGCACCCCGTTCAGCCCGAAAATCAAAACCGTTTCCGTGGCCCCGCTCCTCGGCGAGGCCATCCGCCGTATCCATAACCGCGAAAGCATCAGCGTCCTCTTTAAAAATCCCTGAGCCGACGGAAACGGCCCCCTCATTTGACATTTCCGGACACGAGTGATAAATTCTTCTCGTTTGTCTAATGAAGGGCACAAACGCCCTTGAGGTGCTGTCCGCATGCAATTATCCGTTAAAGATACGGCCGGAATTCTTGATGTTTCGGAAAAAACGATCTACCGGTGGATCAAGCAGGGCGTGATTCCGTCCTACCGCATCAACGACCAGATCCGCTTCAACCGGGCTGAAATCCTGGAGTGGGCCACCGCGCGCCGGATCCAGGTCTCCCCCGAAATCTTCTCCGAGGGGAACGCCGGGACGGTTCCCCTGCCCAGCCTCTCCGACGCCCTGAAGGCGGGCGGCGTGGTCTACCGGCTCAGCGGGTCGGACCAGCCGTCCGTCCTGCGCTCCGTTGTGGAGGTGCTGCAGTTGCCGGAGGAGGTGAACCGGGAGTTCCTTTACCAGGTCCTCCTGGCCCGTGAAACGCTCGGATCCACCGGCATCGGGGAGGGAATCGCCATTCCCCACGTGCGCAACCCCGTCGTGCTGCACGTCGCCCGGCCCACCGTGACGCTGTGCTTCCTTGAAAATCCCATCGCGTTCAACGCCATCGACGGCAAGCCCGTCACCACCCTCTTCACCCTGATCAGCCCCAGCGTGAGGGCGCACCTGCACCTGATCGCCCGCCTCAGCTTCGTGCTCCACAACCCGGATTTCAAGGCCGCCCTGGGCCGGCAAGCCTCGCGCGACGAGCTGATGGCGGCGTTGTCCCGCGCCGAAACCACCATTCCGGTCCCCACCCGCCAACCCGGGAATTCCGAAAGGCCATGACCCCCGCCAGACCCATGCCAGCGGATCCGCCAACGTGAACGGGGGCGTCCATGTCATCGCTTAACCTCGTCCTGCTCTCCATGCTCCTCAGCGCCATCGCGGGCGTTCCGGGCCTGCTGCTGTCCCGGTTCACGCCCGGGGGGCAGCGGATCGCCGTGGGATTCATGATCGGCGCGGCGCTGGCCGGCCTGGCGGGAACCGGGATGGCCCTGGCCGGAGCGCCCCTGACGGAACTTGATTTCCCCTGGCTTGCGGCGGGCAGCGGCATGGTCGGGGTGGATGCCCTGAGCGCCTTTTTCCTTGTTCCCATCCTGGTGATCGGCCTGTCCGGTTCGATCTACGGCCTCGGATACTGGCCGCAGCGCCGGCACCCGGGCACCGGGGCCAAGCTGCGCCTGTTCTGGGGCCTCCTGGTCGCGGGGCTGATGCTGCTGGTGGTCAGCCGCCACGCCATGATCTTCCTGCTGGGGTGGGAGATCATGGCCCTGTCCGCCTTTTTCCTGGTCACCACGGAAGACCAGCGCGAGGAAAGCCGCAACGCCGGCTGGATCTATTTGCTGGCCACCCACGTGGGCACCTTCGTCCTGTTCGCCCTGTTCATCCTCTGGCACCGCGCAACCGGCTCCTATGCCCTGCAGCCCGTTTCCGTCGACGGCCTCGGCCTCGGCATGCTGAACACGCTCTTCTTCCTGGCCCTGATCGGGTTCGGCCTGAAGGCCGGCATCATGCCCATGCATTTCTGGCTCCCGGGGGCCCACGCCTGCGCCCCCTGCCACGTGTCCGCCATGCTCTCGGGCGTGGTCCTGAAAATCGGGGTCTACGGGCTGGTCCGCTTCCTGTCCCTCCTCCCCGACCCGCCGGCCGCCTGGGGCGGCCTCATTCTCGCCCTCGGCGCATTCAGCGGCCTGCTGGGCGTCGTGTTCGCGCTCGCCCAGCACGACCTGAAACGGCTCCTCGCCTACCACAGCATCGAAAACATCGGCATCATCTTCATGGGGCTGGGCGTGGCCATGCTGGGCCGGTCGATGAACCGGCCCGACTGGGTGGTCGTGGGCCTGGCGGGCTGCCTGCTGCACGTGTGGAACCACAGCTTCTTCAAGGCCCTTCTCTTCCTGTGCGCGGGCGCGGTGGTGCACGGCGCGCATACGCGGCAGATCGACCGCCTGGGCGGCCTCGCCAAACGGATGCCCTGGACCGCCGCCCTGTTCCTGGTCGGCGCGGTCGCCATCTGCGGCCTTCCCCCGCTGAACGGCTTCGTGAGCG
The DNA here is from genome assembly GCA_964481675.1 of uncultured Verrucomicrobiota bacterium. Taxonomy (GTDB): domain Bacteria; phylum Verrucomicrobiota; class Kiritimatiellia; order CAIKKV01; family CAIKKV01; genus CAIKKV01. The sequence continues at coordinate 12,568 of CAYZVY010000035.1, read as the reverse complement.
AATGGCTGGTCTACCTGGGGCTCCTGAAAACCTCCCTCTCGAACGGCGCGGGCATGGCCGCTGCCGCCGCCGTGCCGCTCCTGGCCATGATCGGCGCCCTGGCGCTGGCCTGCTTCGTGAAGGTCTTCGGCGCGGTGTTCCTGGGCAGCCCGCGCACCCGCGCCGGCGCCCATGCCCGGGAGGCCCCCGTTTCCATGCGGATCCCGATGCTCGGCCTCGCGGCCGGCTGCCTCCTGATCGGCGTCGCCCCCGCGCTGACGGCGCCGGTCCTGGACAGGACCCTGGCCTGCTGGCTGCCGGGCTCGGAGGCGGCATCGCGGCCGCTGGCCGGCCTCGTGCCCCTGCAGGCGATCGGGTTCCTGGCCGCGGCGCTGGCGGCCCTGATCGCGCTGGCGGCCTGGTTCCTGGTCCCCCGCAAGCCCGTGCCGGCCGTCGTGACCTGGGACTGCGGCTATGCGCGCCCGACCAGCCGGATGCAATACACCGCCGCCTCCTTTGCCCGGTCCCTCACGGACCTGTTTCACTGGGCGCTCCACCCGCACCTCCAGCGCCCTCGCCTGTCCGGCCTGTTTCCCGGTCCGGCGTCCATGCACAGCCACGTCGGCGATGCGGTGCTGGACCGGGTCCTTCTGCCGTCGGGCCGGCAGTTCGAGTCCGGCGCCGGCTGGTTCCGCCGTTTCCAGCAGGGCTTGATCCAGCACTACGTCCTCTACATCCTGATCGCGCTGCTCGTGCTCCTGGGCACGCTGATTCCATTCCGGGATGTAGTGGAGCAACTGTTTGCGCGATAAGGAAAAAGGTCCGATGCGAAAGAGGCGGTCATGGTAAGCGTCTGGATGGTTCTGGCGGCGATCGCGACGATCGGGCTCAGCGGCCTGCCCGGCTGCTTTTTCCCGCCCCGCTCGCGCGCGGGCCAGCGCGTCACCACCGGGCTGCTTCTCCTCGGCAGCGTGACGGGGCTCGCCGGCGCCGGGCTGGCCCTGGCGGACGCCGCCGCGCCGGCGCTGGCCGCGGACTGGCTCCTTCCCTGGGGCCGCTTCGCCGTGGCCCTCGACCCCCTGGCCGTCGTGTTCCTGTTTCCTGTATTCGTCATCCCCGCCCTCGGCTCGATCTACGGGCTGGGCTACTGGCCGCACGCGGCCCATCCGGAAAACGGGCGCCGGCTGGGCCTCTTCTTCGGCCTGCTGGCCGGCGCCATGGGCCTCGTCGTCGTGGCGCGGGACGGGGTCCTGTTCCTGATCGCCTGGGAGGCGATGGCCCTGTCGGCCTACTTCGCGGCCACGGCGGAGGACGACAACCCCGAGGTCGTCCGCGCGGGCCGGATCTACCTGATCGCCACCCATATCGGCACCCTGTGCCTGATCGCCCTCTTTTCCCTCTGGCGCCGCGCCACGGGCTCCTTCGGCCTGGAGCCGGCCCCGGGGCTGGCCGCGGAAACGGCGGGCCTCCTGTTCGGGCTGGGCCTGGTCGGGTTCGGCTTCAAGGCCGGGCTGATGCCCCTGCACGTCTGGCTGCCCGGCGCCCACGCCAACGCGCCCAGCCACGTCTCCGCCGTCCTGTCGGGCGTGATGCTGAAAATGGGCGTCTACGGCCTCGTGCGCCTCACCGCGCTGCTGCCCGTTCCCGCCGCCTGGTGGGGCGCCGCGCTGATGGCGGTCGGCGCGGTCTCGGGGGTCGCCGCCCTGCTCTACGCCATCGGCCAGCATGACCTCAAGCGGATGCTGGCCTACAGCAGCATCGAAAACATCGGGATCATCGCCATCGGCCTGGGGCTCGCGCTGCTCGGACGCTTCCACGGCCGGCCCGACTGGATCCTGCTCGGCCTGGGCGGGGCCCTGCTCCATGTCTGGAACCACAGCCTGTTCAAGTCGCTGCTCTTCTTCAACGCGGGCGCGATCATCCACGCGACGCACACGCGGGAGATGGACCGCCTCGGCGGCCTCGCCCGGCGGATGCCGTGGACTGCGGCGCTGTTCGTGACGGGCGCCGCCGCCATCTGCGCCCTCCCCCCCCTGAACGGCTTCGCCGGCGAATGGCTGCTCTACCTGGGCCTGTTCCGCGCGGCCGGCGCCGGCACCGGGCCGGCCTTTCCCGCCGCGGCCCTGGGCGCGGTGGCGCTCTCCCTCATCGGCGCCCTGGCCGTGGCCTGCTTCGTCAAGGCGCTCGGCGTCATGTTCCTGGGCGAACCGCGGAACGCGCACGCCGGCCAGGCGAAGGACCCGTCGCCGGCGCTGCTGGCCCCCATGGCGGTCCTCGCCGGCAGCTGCGCCGTCCTCGGCCTGTTCCCGGTCCTCGCGGCCCCCCTGCTGGAGCGGGCGGCCGCGGCCTGGTCGGGAACCCCCGCCGCGCCCGGCGCCCTCTCTGGCCTCGCCCCGCTGCGCGGGCTCGCCTGGACGGGGCTGGCGCTCCTCGCGCTCGCCGGCCTGATCCGGCTGGCCCTGAAGCGGACCCCGCGCGCCTCGCTCGTGCATCAAACCGGAACATGGGACTGCGGGTACGCCCGCCCCAACGCCCGCATGCAGTATACGGGCTCCTCGTTCGGGGACTCGCTGGTCGGCCTCGGCGCGTTCCTGCTCTGGCCGAAGCGCCAGCGGCCCGCGATTCACGCCCTCTTCCCGCGCGCCGCCTTTTTCAAGCGCGCCCTCCCCGACGCGGTCCTCGACCGCCTGGTGCTGCCCTCCTTCCGCTTCGCCGGCCGCCATCTGCCCCGCCTGCGCGTCCTGCAGCAGGGGCAGACCCACCTCTACGTGCTCTACATCCTGCTCATCATGTTCACGCTGCTCGTCTGGGGAGACAACCGATGACCGATCGCCTCATCCACCTCGTCCTGCTGCTGGTCTTCCCGCCGTTCCTGCTGGGCGTCATCAACAAGACGAAAGCCTGGTTCGGCGGCCGCCAGGGCCCGCCCCTGCTCCAGCCCTATTACGACCTGCTCAAGCTCCTCCGGAAGGGGCTGGTGCTGAGCACCACCACCACCTGGATCTTCATCGCCGGCCCCGTCGTCACCCTCTCCGCCGTCCTGCTGGCCGGGCTGCTCGTTCCGCTGGGGCGGTTCGAGGCCCCGATCGCCTTCACCGGCGACCTGATCCTGTTCGCCTACCTTTTCGGGCTGGCCCGCTTCTTCACGACCGCGGCCGCGCTGGACACCGGCTCCGCCTTCGAGGGCATGGGCTCGGCGCGCGAGGTGACGTTCGCCTGCCTGTCCGAGCCGGCCCTCTTTTTCGCCCTCCTGGTCCTCGCCCGGCTCTCGGGCTCGCTGGTGCTGACCGACCTCCTGCACGGCCCCATGGGCGGCTTCGCCCCGGCCGTCGCCGCCCCGCTCGTGCTGATCTCCATCGGCCTGTTCCTCGTCCTGCTGACCGAGACCTGCCGCATCCCGGTGGACGATCCGAACACGCACCTGGAGCTGACCATGATCCACGAGGTCATGGTGCTCGACCACAGCGGCCCGCTGCTGGGGGTGATCCTCTACGCGGCCGCGCTCAAGCTGTTCATCCTGGGCAGCGTGCTGCTGCACGTGATCGCCCCGGTCCAGGTGGAGCCGGCGTGGCTGAACTGGCCGCTCGTCCTGCTCGAGCTGACCGGCCTGGCGGGCGTCATCGGCATCGTGGAATCCATCATGGCGCGGCTTCAGATGCGGTCCGTCCCCTACCTGCTGGTGGGAGCGGTTCTTTTCTGTGGATTCAGTTTTATCCTGCTAGTAAGGTAACCCCATGCTTCACGTCCTCAATGCCATCCTCGTCCTGGTGCTGATGCTGAACCTGTTCGCGCTCGGCACCAGCCGGATCATCACGGTGATCCGGACCGTCGCCGTGCAGGGCGCCCTGCTGAGCCTGATCCCGCTCCTGGTGCACGGCCGCCTGTCCGCCCCGGTGGCGATGGCCGCGATCGCGGCCCTCGTGCTCAAGGGGATCACCATCCCCTCCATCATGATGCGCGCCCTCCAGGACGCGAACATCAAGCGGGAGGTGGAGCCCCTGGTCGGCCTGCTGCCGTCGATCATCCTCGGCGCCCTCGGGACCGTCTTCGCGCTGCTGTTCGCCAGCCACCTGCCCCTAGCCCCGGAACACGCGGGGTCCCTGCTGGTCCCCGCGTCCATCGGCACCGTGCTCACCGGGTTCATCTTCCTGACCACCCGGTTCAAGGCCCTGTCCCAGGTGCTCGGCTACCTCGTGCTCGAGAACGGCATCTTCATTTTCGGCATGCTGCTGATCAACGCCATGCCCTTCCTCGTCGAGATGGGGGTGCTCCTGGACCTGTTCACGGGCATCTTCGTCATCTGCATCATCGTGAACAAAATCAACAAGTCGTTTTCCTCCATGGATACGCGGCGGTTGGTTTCGCTGAAGGAGTAAGCCGTGCTGGTCCTCTTAATCCTGTTTCCGCTGCTCATGGCCGCCCTCGCGGCCGCCGCGCCCTCCAACCGCCTGCGGCCCTGGCTGCTGCCGGCCTCGGCCCTCGGCCACGGGGTCCTCATCCTGCTGGCGCTGGCGGGGAGCGCCCCGCCCGCCGGCGCCTGGCTGGCGCTCGACCCGCTCGGCAAGCTCATGCTCCTGGTCATCGGCACGCTGTTCCTGTTTTGTTCATTCTACGCGGTCGGCTACCTCCGGCACCGGCAGGAGCGGCCCAACCGGATTTTCTGCGTCTGCCTGCTGGGCTTCCAGGGCATCATGAGCGTCGTCACCTGCGCCCACCACCTCGGCCTGCTGTGGGTCGCGATCGAGGCCGCCACCCTCGTCACCGCCCCGCTCATCTATTTCAACCACACGAAGGAAAGCATCGAGGCCACCTGGAAATTCCTGCTCGTCGGCTCCGTCGGCATCGCCCTCGCCCTGCTGGGGACGTTCTTCCTGGCCTACTCCTCGCTGCACGCCGGCCAGGAGGCCACGCTGACCTACCCGGGGCTCCTGGAACACGCCACCACGCTGTCCAAGCCCTGGCTGCACGCGGCCTTCATCCTGCTGCTGGTGGGGTACGGGACCAAGATGGGGCTGGCGCCCATGCACACCTGGAAGCCCGACGCCTACGGGGAGGCGCCGGGCGTGGTCGGCGCCATCTTCGCGGGCGGCGTGACCAGCTGCGCGTTCCTGGCCCTGCTGCGCATCTACCACATCTGCCTCGCGGCCGGGGAAGGCGCCTTCGTCACGCGCCTGCTCCTCTTCATGGGCCTGTTCTCCATGGCCGTGGCGGGCCTGTTCATGGTCGGCCAGCGCGACTTCAAGCGCATGCTCGCCTATTCCAGCGTCGAGCACATGGGCATCCTCGTGCTGGGACTCGGGATCGGCGGCCCCGCCCTCTTCGGCACCCTCCTCCACGTGGTGACCAACGGCATGACCAAGGGCGTCCTCTTCCTCTCCGCCGGCAACATCCACCGGGCCTACGGCAGCAAGAACACCGAGCGGGTGCGGGGCGCGATCCGCCGCCTCCCCCTGTCCGGCTCGCTGTTCCTCGCCGCCTTCCTCGCCATCACGGGCTCGCCGCCCTTCGGGCCGTTCATCAGCGAATTCTCCATCCTGAACGGGGCCTTCGAGGCCGGCCGCTTCGTCACCGGCGGCCTGTTCCTCTTTTTCCTCCTGATCGTGTTCGTCGGCATGAGCGCCACCGTGCTGCGGGTGGTCCAGGGCCGCCCCTCCCCCGAGGCGGCCTCCACCGCCTACCGCGACGGCTGGCTGACCGGCGCGCCCGCCGCCGGGCTGATGGCCCTGGTGCTGCTGCTGGGCCTTTACATCCCGCCGCCCCTCGGCAACCTGATCCACGAGGCCGTCCGCTTCCTGGAGGGCGTGAAGTGAACGCCGCCACCCCCGCCTTCGCCCCCGTCTCCAACGGCCGCGCCATCCCCCTCGACGCGGTCCCCGCCCTGGCCTTCCCGGATTTCGAGCGCGCCCTCCTGGCCGGCGTCGCCGCGGGCCGGCGCGTCGCCGCCCTCTTCGGCGCCGCCGGCGACCAGCCCGGCCAGACGCGGCTGTATGCGATCCTGGCCGACGACGCGCATAACCTGCTGGAAGCGGCCCTCACCGAGGTCGACGGGGGCGCATTCCCCTCCCTGACCCCGCGCTGCCCCCAGGTCCACCTGTTCGAGCGGGAAATCGCCGAGCAGTTCGGCCTGAAGCCCGCCGGCCACCCCTGGCTGAAACCCGTCCGCTACCGCCGCTCCTGGACCGGCCGCGACGCGTGGGACCGGCCGGCCGGCCAGCCCCTCCTGCCCGCCGTCGGCGACTTCTTCCGCGTCGAGGGCGAGGACGTCCACGAAGTGGCCGTCGGCCCCGTTCACGCCGGCATCATCGAGCCCGGCCATTTCCGCTTCCAGTGCCACGGCGAGGAGGTGTTCCACCTGGAAATCGCCCTGGGCTACCAGCATCGCGGCGTGGAGGAGGCCCTCCTCGGCGGGCCCGGCCCCCGGAGCCTGCATTATGCCGAAACCCTGTCGGGCGACGCGACCATCTCCCACGCCACCGCCTACGGACAGATTCTCGAGGCGCTCTCCCGCTGCCAGAAGACGCCCCGCGCCCAGACCCTGCGGGCCGTCGCGCTGGAGCTGGAGCGCCTCGCGAACCATGTCGGCGACCTCGGGGCCCTGGCCAACGATATCGGCTTCCTGCCGACCGCCAGCTTCTGCGGCCGCATCCGCGGCGATTATCTCAACCTCACCGCCCTGCTGTGCGGCAACCGCTTCGGCCGCGGGTTCGTGCGCCCCGGCGGCGTCGGCTTCGACCTCGAGCCCGCCCGTGCGGCCGACTTCCTGGGCCGGCTCGAGGCCTGCAGGACGGATACCGCCGTCGCGGTCAACCTGCTCTGGGAAACCCAGTCGGTGCTCTCGCGCTTCGAGGACGCGGGCCCCGTGCCGCGCACGGTCGCGCAGGAGCTCGGGCTCGTGGGCCCCGCGGCCCGGGCCTCGGGCCTGGAGCGGGACGTCCGCAAGGACCAGCCCTCGGGCCTCTTCCGCTTCGCGCAGGTCCCGGTGGCGACCTGCGAGACCGGGGATGTGTTTGCCCGCGCCTATGTCCGGTGGCTCGAAATCCAGCAGTCCCTCGCGTTCATCCGCGACCAGGTGAGCGCCCTGCCCGCCGGGGACCTCCTCTCGCCGATCGGCCCGGCGGCGCCCCGCCACCTCGCCGTGGCCCTGAACGAGGGCTGGCGCGGGGAGGTGTGCCACGTCGCCATCACCGACGAGCGGGGGCGGTTCAGCCGCTACAAGGTGGTGGACCCCTCCTTCCACAACTGGATGGGGCTCGCCTATGCGTTGCGCAACCAGGAGATCTCCGATTTCCCGATCTGCAACAAGAGCTTCAGCCTGTCCTACTGCGGACACGACCTTTAGGAAACGACCATGTTCAAAATCATCCTGGCCCGGTTGCAGCAGAAACATCGCACGATCCGGTATCCGGACGGCCCCCCGCCTCCGCTGCCCGACCGGTTCCGCGGCGCGCCGGTCCTCGACCCCGCCCGCTGCCCCCCGGGCTGCCGGGCCTGCGCGGAGGCCTGCCCCGTCGGCGCCCTCGATCCCGCCAGCCCGGCCCGGATCGACCTGGGCAAATGCCTGTTCTGCACGGATTGCGCCGACGCCTGTCCCCAAAAAGCAATCGCCTTCGGGCGCGATCACAGGCTGGCCGTCCGCCGCCGGGAGGACCTGGTCCTCTCGCCCGAAAAGCGCGAGGTGACGCTGGCCGCAGCCCTGGATGAAAAGATGAAAAACCTGTTCGGCCGCTCGCTGAAGCTGCGGCAGGTCAGCGCCGGCGGCTGCAACGCCTGCGAAGCCGACACCAACGTGCTGAACACCGCGGGCTGGGACCTGGGCCGGTTCGGCATCCAGTTTGTCGCCTCCCCCCGCCATGCCGACGGCGTCCTGATCACAGGGCCGGTGACGCTCAACATGGAGCTGGCCTTGCGGAAAACCTACGAGGCGGTGGCCGCCCCGAAACTCGTCATCGCCGTGGGCGCGTGCGCCATCGCGGGCGGCCCCTACCGGGATCACGACCAGGTCCGCAACGGGGCCGACGCGATCCTGCCGGTGGACCTGTATATCCCCGGCTGCCCGCCGCACCCCCTCACCATCCTCGACGGCCTGCTGCGGCTGCTGGACCGCATTCCCCCGGGCCGGTAAGCGTCAGGCGTAGGACGCCAGGGCCTGCCGGTAATGCTCCAGGGTGGCGGGAAGGACCTGTTCAAGGCGATACTCGCCGATGGTCCTGAAGCCGCCTTCGATCAGCCGGGCCCGCAGCGCCGGATCGGCCCAGAGCCGCCGCGTCGCCGCCGCCGCCGCCGGGGCATCGCCCAGGGGAACCAGGAGTCCGTTCGCCTCGTGCCGCACCAGATCCGAGCACCCCGGCACATCCGTGGCGACGACCGGCACGCCCGAGGCCATCGCCTCCAGAGCCGCCATGGGCCCCCCCTCGCTCTTGCTTAACAGCCACAGCACGCCCGCTTCTCGCAGCAGCGCCGGAACATCCCGGCATGCCCCCAAAAGAGAAACACGGCCGCGGATCGATAACGACCCGGCCAGCGCCTCCAGCTCCTGGCGCATGGGCCCCTCGCCCGCAATCCGCATCCGGAAGGCGGGCGTGCTGTCCAACAGGGAAAGGGCACGCAATCCCGTCTGGATGCGCTTCATCCGGACCAGACGGGACACCATGAGAATGGTCCGGGGAGGCGAATCGGAGGCGGGGCCAGGCGAAAAGCGCACCAGGTCCACGGGATTCCGCTGTACCGTCACCCGGCCGGACGGCAGGCCCAGCCCCTCCTCGATCTGCCGGGCGCTGCTGGCGGACACGGACAGGCAGCGGCACCGGGTCCGCGTTAAGGCATTCCGGAAGGCATGCCGACTCCACCACCGGACCCAGCCCGGCGCGGTATAGCGCGGGACCATCCCGTGAACCGTCAGCACGCAGGGAATTCGCAGCCGCTCCAGCACCGGGGCGAGCCGGATCAGGGTCGCCACCTGGTGCAGATGGATCACATCGGGCCGCCGGTCCAGCAGCCGGGCCTCAAGCGCGGCGCACAGGCGGCGGCCGTAGCGGCCATTCCAAAAAACCGACTCCTCGCGCGGCAGCCCCAGGTCCTCGTCCCAGTCGGCCGCATAGGCGCTCCACTCGCGCCAGGACTCGGCCCGCCCGCCCGTGATGACGCGCGACTCATGGCCGGCCGCAAGCGCGCCCCGGTGAAGCAGGTTCACCACCGTGCCGACACCGCCACAGGGAAGACGCTCAAGCACATGGACGATCCGCAGGGCCACTTTATAAATCCTGTTTTGAAAGGGTGAACGGCTGGACTCCCATCGCGACCGTTGCGCCATCCGGCTCCACCACCAGCCCCCCGCCCGAGGGAATGCCGTATCCGGGCGTCCCGGCGGGAGAGAGGGCGATCAGCGCTTTCAATTCCTCCCACCCGGAATCCTCGTCGTGCGTGTCGCAGATGAACGGCGCGAAGCCCAGGCAGGGAAACGGTTCGGCCGTGGCATCGTCCCCGGGGTCCCGCCAGCGCACCCACGCCCGCCCCAGCATGATGCTGCCCGCCGACAGCCCCATGAACGGCCGGCCCGCGGCGAAAAGCGCCTCCAGCAGCCGGTCCACCCCCGCCTTCCCCAGGGCCCGCATGCCTTCCTCCACGTCCCCGCCGCTCACGAACACCAGGTCGGCCGTCTCCAGAATCCGCCTCGAGGCAGGGGCGACCCGCCGGCCCTCCGCTGTCGGAACCAGATCGACGGGCCCCGCCCCGGCAGCCGTTAACATCCCCGCCATCCGCGTGAAAAAGGAGAGGTCGTCCCCATGGGCCGCCCCGATGTAGGCGACGCGGGGCAAGGGAATGGCCAACCGGGCCAGCATGTCCTCCAGGAGGGTGTCGGACCGCCCCCGGCCATGTCCGCCGGCCACCAGGAACAGCCGGCCTTTGGTTGGAATCCGTTCGCCATTCATGATCCGGCCTCCCGGGCCTGGAAACTGCCGGGGGGCGCGCTCGCCGGATTCCAGAAGGCGCGCGGCTCCACCGGAATCAGGGGCTTGCACAGCCGGCACTTGCCGGGCGGATCGGGCGGCAGCCGATCGACCCGCTCGAGCCGGATCCGGGCGCCGCGCCCATACACGCCCGCGAGGGCGCTCCGACAGGACTCCGCCGGGCTGTCGTCACCGGGCGCGTCCGGCACATAGGCGAAACGGTAATCCGCCGGACCGGTTTGAAGCAGCTGGTAATCCGCCAGTCCCGCAACCGGGGAAACAGCGCGGTCCACCGCGAGCTGCGTGACCGCCTCGCCGCCGGGAGTCAGGGTCAGGTTGACCGCCCGGCCTTCGATCGCCTCCAGGGTCAGCCCGTCCCGCCGGCCGCAGGGACAGGGCTCCGCGGCCAGCCGCACCACGTCGCCGATATCGAAGCGGAGCAGCACGCGCCAGGGATTGCGGAACGTCGTCACCAGGATGGAGCCGATCCCCGGCCCCCCGTGCCGCGGAGTAAACGGGATGAAATCGACATGGCAGAACGCCGTGTTCTGATGCAGGCGGCCACACGCGCACTCCATGAACACATACCCGCTTTCGGTCGAGCCGTAGGAGCTGGCGAGGGGCGACTCGAATACGGCCCGGATCTGGCGGCGATGCAGGATCGAGGGGTTTTCGAAGGTCAGGACGATCAGCGCCGGGGCCGGCAGCCGCTCCTTTTTCGACGCCAGGTAGCGGCACAGCCGGGCGAGGTAGGACGGGTTCGCCTCCAGGACGGACGGACGGAAATCCCGAAGCTCGCCCGCCATGCGGTCCATGTGGGCCGCCGTCCACCCGTAGTGGTCCACCCGCTCGTTCAGAAACAGGAACCGGCCCAGAGTCCTTTTGCTCCGGTCAAGATAGCCGTCCTCGCAGGGGACCCCCACGCACAGCGGACTGGCCAGGAGGGCTTCGGACGGCGCGCGGCCGAGAAGCTTCCGCGCGTGCGCATTGAGTTCCCAGGACGCCTCCTCGGAGGCGTTCCACCACGCCTGGGACCACACGTTGCCGACCCGGTCGCCCGTGCTTCCGCTGGTGTGGACCATCTCCACGTCGCGGCTCGCCAGGGCGGCCTCGAGATTATAGCGGGGGCTGACAAAACGGGCCGGCCCCTGAAGCCGCATGACGGCCTTGTCCACCAGGGGAAGCGCGGCCAGCCGGACCAGGGGATCCCCGCCGCCGGGATCGTGCGCGGCCCAGGTCCCGTAGGCCGGAACATCCCGGAGCGCGGAATCGAGCGTGTCCCGGCACAAGTCGAGATAGGCGGGCGAATAGTCCGGCATCAGCGTTTTCATCTCGCTCCATCTTACCTCATCCCGGCCAAAAAGGAAACCGCCTTCCCTTCCATCCGTCAATCCGTGATCGGGTGTTTCACGGTAACCGCCTGGCAACGGCCGCCAGGCAGCCGCATGACCGCGGCCAGCGGCCGCAGCCACAGAAGAGGCCTTCGGGCGCTCCGCCTTGCACCGGGCCCTCCCATGCGGTACACTGACGCCCTTCATGACGGACCCCCTCCAACTGACGCCCCTGACGCTGCGCGGCACGACCTTCGGCCCCCCGCTGTTCTGCGCCCCCATGGCCAACCTCACGCACAGCGCCTGGCGCCGGCTGATGGCGGACTATGGGGGCTGCGGCGCCGTCTTCTCGGAAATGCTCTCGGCCCGCATGCTCCTGCACGAGCGGATCGACGTCTCCCCCTGGCTCAAGCGCCGGCCTGGCGACGGCCGGATCATCTACCAGCTGCTGGTCAGCGACACCTTCCGCCTTCCCGAAAGCCTCGACCGCCTGGCCGCACTCCGGCCCGACGGGCTCGACCTGAACTGCGCCTGCGGGGCCCCGCTGGTCCGCCACCGCGGCGGAGGCGCCGCCCTGTTCGAGGACGCCGACCGCATGCGCGACATCATCCGCGTCATGCGCCGCTGCTACGCCGGCCCGCTGACGGTGAAAATCCGTCTCGGGAGTCAGAAGGCGGACTGGCGGGAGCGCCTGCTGGAGCGCGTGCGCATTTTAGAGGGCGAAGGCGTGGACGCCCTGATCCTCCACCCGCGCTTTCACGAAGATCAGTTCCGCCGCCATGCGCGCCACGAGGTCTACGCCGAACTGGCGGCCGCGACCCGCCTGCCGCTCATCGCCAACGGCGACATCTCGGGCCCGGACTACGTGCGGAAGCACGCCGCCCTGTTCGCGCCCGTTTCGGGCCTGATGGTCGGCCGGCTGGCCGCGGCGCAACCCTGGCTGTTCGGCCGCTGGCACAACCCCTGCCTGACGGTCGATCCCGCTGACGTGGTCCGCCGCCTGAGCGCCTACCTGGCCGAGGATTTCACGCCCGACAAGGCCCTGCGGCGGCTGAAAATCTGGATGCCCTACTTCGCCTGCAATTACGTGTTCGGCCACACCCTGTTCAAGGCGGTCCAGCAGGCCGCCGACTGGGACCAGGCCGTCGCGCGCGCGCTGGACTTCCTGGCCGCCGATCCCGAAAGGCTGAAGGACATATCGGTTGCGGGGCTTTAAAAAAATAGGTCCTATAGGACCTATTGTGCCAATTCACGCGGGCCGGATTTCCGGCTCCGCCTCGCCCGCCTCGCGCATCCGGCGTTTCAGCGTGG
>CAYZVY010000034.1:7477-25389 GCA_964481675.1 uncultured Verrucomicrobiota bacterium | reverse complement strand
GGGCCGCCCCCGAGAACGCTTGACTTGCCGGGGGTTTGTGCGACTATTTTCATGTTTTTCCCGGAGCCTGACGGATATGGTCTTTTTCTGGATTTTTCATGGTTCTCGCGCCGCTCCCGGTCGGGGCTCCCGCCGGGCTCTCCCGATGCTGCTCGTGCTGCTCGTGCTGCTCGTGATGGCGTGTGGAGCGGGTCCGGCGGGAGCCCAAACCCCCTCCACCGGAGAGCTGGCGCGTGCCCGGGAGATCTACCAGGGGCAGTTGGGCGCCATTGACTCCGATGCGGCGGCCAAACTCCAGCGCGGCGAAGCCTCCATTCTCGCGACCCTGGACCAGATGGAGAAAGAGTACCAGGCGGCCGGCGATCTGCATGGCGTGCTGGCCGTCAAGAGCGAGCGGTACCAGGTGAAACCCGACACGAACGCCACCATCATGGGGATCTCCGTGGTGCCGCAGAAGGTCAAGGACTCGCGTGCGGCCTACCTCGAGTGCCGCCGGAAAATCGAGGCCGAAAAGGCAACCCAGGTCCAGGCGCTGACGCAGAAATATCTCGGCCATCTCGAAGCCCTGAAGCGCGACTTCACCCGGCAGGGTAAGATCGACGCGGCGCTTTCCGCGGACGCCGAGATGGGCCTCGTCAGGAAGGCGGCCGACGCCCGGAAGACGGCCGGGGAGCCGGCGGAAAAGCAGGCTCAAGCGGTTGTCGCGGCGCCTGAACCGGCCGTCGAATCCATGGAAAAACGGTTGAAGGGAATTCCCATCCGCCAGTGGCGGTTTTACGCCAACAGTCCCGTTTCCCTTCTCAATGAATTGATCGATTCCGTCTTTCCGAAGGGGATCAATCTCAAGATCGAAACGGACCAGATCCCGCTGATGTCGGTGTATTACGATTCCACCGGAAAGCCCCGCTACTCGCAGCGGTACGATGGCTCCCGGGAGGTGTCGCGGCAGACCCAGGCGGTCGCGACCAACGCCCTGGAGGGGCTGCAAGGCATCTGCGACATGGCCGGGCTGGGGTATAGGCTTGAAAAGGACCTGATCGTCGTGACCGATCCCGACGAGGCCAAGGCCACCTGGTTCCGGAAAAATGTCCAGGCCGATGAGTTGGCGGGCGAGTTTTCAGCGGATAGCGCCAGGGCCGCTGAAGCGTACAAGGGCAAGCCCGTTCGGATTACCGGCATGCTGGCGAGCCTGAGCCGGAACATGTCCGGCAATATGGTCGTGGTCCTGCAGGCCCCGCGTCTCATCCGGGTGGAGATGGCGAGCAAGGCCGATGACGCGCTGATGAATAATCTGAAGTCGGACCTGGAGCGGACCCGGATGACCCTGGAGTCCATGCAGAAGAACGGGCAGCTGACCAAGGGCACGCCCCGCCGGCTGGGCGAGAGCGTCTCAACCCCGGCCCAGCCGGTTTCCGGAACGATGCCGGCCGTGCGGGTGTCCGCGGTGGCAACATACAGCGTGCAGTCGGGCATGACCCTGGTGTTCGATAAAGGGGGCGACCTGTGGTGGAACCGGATTGACTATTACCCCGGACCGTGAACGTGAAGGCTAGGCTGAGTGAAAGTCGATTCGCCGCGCCAACGGCCGCAGCTGATTACTGATCACTGGTTACTGATCACTTCTTCCCCGAACCCTGAACCCTGAACCCTCTTTTCACCCCAAAGATGACATTGACAGCCCTATCCTCTCATGCGAATATTATAAATCAGTCCAATAGGTCCGGCCGGCATGGCGTCATCCGGGCCCCTGGAACAGGAGATTTTTTTTGGAACAGGATCAGGAAGTACTGAGACATAGCGCCGCACACGTGCTGGCGGCCGCGTTGACCCGTCTTTTCAATGGCATTCAGCTCGATATCGGGCCCGCCACCGACACCGGCTTCTACTACGATGTCGACATGCCCCGCAAGCTGACGCCCGAGGATTTCCCCGAGATCGAGGCCGAAATGGCCCGCATCGTGGCCGCCGACCTGCCCTTCGAGCGCAGCGAGGTCACCCGCGCCCAGGCCGAGGAGATGCTCAGGGCCGCCGGCCAGACCCGGTTCAAGCTCGAGCGCCTGGCCGACATTCCCGTCAGCGAGGTCATTACTCTCTACAAGTGCGGTGATTTCATCGACTTATGTCGCGGACCGCACCTGAAGAGCACGGGTGGCGTCAAGGCCTTCAAGCTGATGAGCGTGGCGGGCTCCTATTTCCGCGGCACCGAGAAGAATCCCATGCTCCAGCGCCTCTCGGGCATCGCCCGCGAGTCCAGCGAGGCCCTGGCCGCCTATTTCCACCAGCTCGAGGAGGCGCAGAAGCGCGACCACCGCAAGCTGGGCAAGGAGCTGGATCTTTTCAGCGTGCAGGATGACGTGGGGCCCGGCCTGATCCACTGGCACCCCAAGGGCGCCCGGATCCGCTCCATCATCGAGGATTTCTGGAAGCAGGAGCATTTCAAGGGCGGGTACGACCTGCTTTATACGCCCCACATCGGCCAGGCCAATCTGTGGGAGACCTCCGGGCACCTGGGTTTCTACAAATCCAACATGTACAGCCCGATGATCATCGACGAGACGGCCTATTACGTCAAGCCGATGAACTGCCCGTTCCAGATCCAGATCTACAAGAGCCGCAAGCGCTCCTACCGCGACCTGCCGCTGCGCTGGGCCGAGCTGGGCACCGTTTACCGCTATGAGGACAGCGGGGCCCTGCACGGGCTGCTGCGCGTCCGCGGCTTTACCCAGGACGATGCCCACATCTTCTGCACTCCCGAGCAGATCGAGTCCGAGATCGCCCGCACGGTCCGCTTCGCCCTGGACATGTGGAAGGCCTTCGGGTTTTCGGCCATCACCGCTTATCTCTCCACCCAGCCCGCCAAGGCCGTGGGCGAGACTGCGCGCTGGGACCAGGCCACCGAGTCGCTGAAGAAGGCGCTTGAGGCCGAGGGGCTGAGCTATAAGGTGGACGCGGGCGGCGGCGCCTTCTACGGCCCCAAGATCGATTTGAAGGTCAAGGACGCCATCGGCCGCGAGTGGCAGATGAGCACCATCCAGTTCGATTTCAACATGCCCGAGCGCTTCCAGCTGGTCTATACCGGCTCGGACGGCCAGGAGCACAGGCCGTACATGGTTCACCGGGCGCTGCTGGGCAGCCTGGAGCGCTTCTTCGGCGTGCTGATCGAGCACTACGCCGGCGCGTTCCCCCTGTGGCTGGCGCCCGAGCAGGTGCGCGTGCTGCCGCTGACCGACAAGCAGATCCCGGCGGCCGAGGCGCTGGCCGGGCGGCTGCGCGAAGCGGGCTTCCGCGTCACCGTCAACGGCGGGTCCGACAAGCTGGGCGCCAAGATCCGCGAGGCGCAGGTGGAGAAGATCCCCTATATGGCGGTGCTGGGCGGCCGCGAGGTCGAGCAGAACAAGGTGGCCGTGCGCAGCCGGTCGAAGGGCGATCTGGGAGCGATGGAAGTGGAGGCTTTCCTGGCGAAGCTGAGCGACGAGCAGGCGCGCCGGGGAATCGGGGACTGAAACAGGTGAGGGGCTGCCGGAAGGCGCTCCGCAGCAGAGGAGGTAGGTTATTCGTCCGCAACTGATTCGAGTCAATGACAAGATCAGGGTTCCCCGCATTCGTTGCATCGGAGCCGACGGGAATATGATCGGCGTCATTCCCACGAACCAGGCCCGGACCCTTGCCCGTGAGCAGGGGCTCGATCTGGTGGAAATCTCGCCCAACGTCGATCCGCCGGTCTGCAAGATCATGGATTTCGGAAAATTCATGTACGAGCAGAAGCGGAAGGAAAAGGATGCGAAGAAGCACCAGGCTTCCTCCGCCCTCAAGGAGTGCAAGTTCCACTCGAACGTGGCCGAGCACGATTTCGCGACCAAGGTCAATCACATCAAGGGGTTCTTCGACAAGGGCCACAAGGTCAAGGCGTCCCTCTACTTCCGCGGCCGCGAGAATGCCCACCGCGAACTGGGCATGCAGGTCATGGAACGGGTCATCCAGGCCTGCGGGGACACCTGCCTGGTGGACCAGCCGCCCCGCCTGATCGGGAACCAGATCGTGATGATCCTGGGCCCGAAGGGCAAGCGCTAGACCCGGGCCGCCGGGGTTGGGCCGGAGAAGCAAGAAATAACTGGACAGCCGGACCCCGATCCGGTAACCTGCCTCCTTCATTTTCAAGTAAGGACAAGCGTTATGGGCAAGCAAAAGACGAGAAAAGCCGTGGCCAAGCGGTTCAAGGTCACGGCCAATGGCCGGGTGAAATTTGGCCGTCCGTGCAAGAGCCATCTGAATACCGGAAAGACCCGGAAACAGAAGCGGCAACTGCGCAAGTGCGGCATCCTGAGCCATTCGTTCGAGATGAATATCCGCAAGATGTTGAAAGGTTAGGTAAGCCATGCCACGGGCAACTAATGCACCGGCGTCACGCAAGCGCCGGAAAAGAGTATTAAAGCAGGCCGCGGGTTTCCGCGGCAAGCGCAGCAAACTGTTCCGCCAGGCCACCGAGGCCGTCGACCGCGCCATGCGCATGGCCACGGAACACCGCAAGAAGAAGAAGATCGCCTACCGGGCCCTGTGGATCATCCGCCTGTCGGCTGCCTGCCGCCAGGCCGGCATGACCTACAGTCGGTTCGTCCAGGGGTTGACCAAGGCTCAGGTCGGACTCAATCGCAAGATGCTGTCCGAGATCGCCATCCGCGATCCCGAAAGCTTTACCAAGCTTGTCGCGCAGGCTAAGGGCGCGCTGGCGTAACCGGTTCGCATCGGAAGTCGGCACGTCACACACGGCCAACCGCGCGGTTGGCCGTTTTTTTTTATCGAAGGGACCACCATGAAGGCGAATGATATCCAGGAACTCAAGCGCCGCGCCCTCGACGAGGCCGCCGCGGCCGCGTCCGCCGACGCCCTCGAGGCCGTGCGGGTGAAATACCTCGGCCGCAAGGGGCTGCTGCCCGACATCATGCAGGGGCTCAAGGACATGGACCCCGCCGAGCGCCCCCTCGCCGGCCGCTTCGCCAACGAGCTGAAGCAGGAGCTGGGCGACACCCTGGCCGCCCGCCGCGACGCCCTCGAATCCGCCTCCCGCGCCGCCAACCGCGCCCCGTTCGACGGCACGCTCCCCGGCAGCTGGCGCCCCGCCGGCTCCCGCCACCCCGTCTCCCAGGTCATCGCCGAGGCCATCCGCATCTTTCACGGCCTCGGCTTCACCGTGGCCGATGGCCCCGACCTGGAAACCGAATGGCACAACTTCGACGCCCTCAACACGCCCGCCGACCATCCCTCCCGGGACGTGCAGGACACCTTCTGGCTGGACGGCAAGACCCTCCTGCGCACCCAGACGTCCCCCGTCCAGATCCGCGTCATGGAGAACACCCGGCCGCCCGTCCGCATCATCGCCCCCGGCCGCTGCTACCGGCGCGACACCACCGACGCCACCCACAGCGCCAACTTCCACCAGATCGAGGGGCTGTATGTGGACCGCCGGGTGTCGCTGGCCGACCTCAAGGGCGATATCACCCACTTCGCCCGCGAGATGATGGGCGCCGGCGTGAAGGTCCGCTTCCGCCCCCATTTCTTCCCGTTCACCGAGCCGAGCGTGGAATATGATTTCTCCTGCCACATGTGCAAGGGCGCCGGCTGCCGCGTCTGCAAGCACAGCGGCTGGATCGAGATCTCGGGCGCCGGCATGGTCAACCCCCGCGTCTTCACGAACGTCGGCTACGATCCCGAGGCCTGCACCGGCTATGCCTTCGGCATGGGCGTGGAGCGCATCGCCATGATCAAGTTCGGCATTGAAGACATCCGGCTGCTGTACGAAAACGACGTCCGCTTCCTGGAGCAGTTCACATGAGAATCCCGCTCAGCTGGCTGAATGACTACGTGAGCCTCGAGGGCGTGTCCCCGAAAGAGCTGGCCGACCGCCTCACCTTCTCCGGCCTCGAGGTCGAGGGCATCGAGACGATCGGCTCGGACTACACGGGCATCGTCGTGGCCGAGGTCACGGCCGTCCGCCCCCATCCTAACGCCGACAAGCTCCGCCTGGTGACCGTGGCCCGCGGCGCCGAGGTGCCTCTCGAAGTCGTGTGCGGCGCGCCCAACGTGGAGGTCGGCATGAAGGCCGCCCTCGCCACCGTCGGCGTCACCCTGCCCAACGGTATGGTCCTCAAGCCCGCCAAGATCCGGGGCGTGGCCAGCACCGGCATGCTCTGCGCCGAGGATGAGCTGGGCCTGTCGGACAAGCATGAGGGCCTGTTCGTCCTGCCCTGGAGCGCGGTTGCCGGCTCTCCGCTGTCGGCCGTCCTCGGCCCGCCCGAAACCGTGCTGGTCGTGGAAGTCACGCCCAACCGGCCCGACTGCCTCAGCCTGCTGGGCATCGCCCGCGAGGTGGGGGCCCTGCTGGGCCGCCCCGTCAAACGGCCGTCCGTGGAGTGTGCGGAAGCGCAGCCCGGGGCCTCGAGCCGGATCGGCGTCGAGATCCTCGACCCCGTCCTCTGTCCCCGTTATATCGCCCGTCTCATGACGGGCGTGACGGTCAAAGAGTCGCCCGAGTGGATGAAGAAGCGCCTCCAGCTGGCCGGCATCCGCGCCATCAGCAACGTGGTGGACATCACGAACTACGTCATGCTGGAGTGCGGCCAGCCGCTGCACGCCTTTGACCTGCGCCGCCTGCACGGCCAGCGCATCATCGTGCGCGCCGCCGCCGAGGGCGAGGTCATGAAGACGCTCGACGGCCTTGACCGCAAGCTGACGCCCCGCAACCTGGTGATCTGCGACGCCGACCGCCCCGTGGCGCTGGCCGGGATCATGGGCGGCGAGGAGAGCGGCATTGCCGGCGATACGGCCGAGGTGCTGCTGGAAAGCGCCTATTTCAAGCCCGAGAGCATCCGCTATACCGCCAAGGCCCTCGGGCTGACGAGCGAATCGGCCTACCGCTTCGAGCGCGGGGCCGACGTGCTGGGCGCCGACTGGGCCAGCCGCCGCGCCGCCTCCCTGATGGCGGCCCATGGCGGCGCGGCGATCGCCGCCGGCGCCGTGGACGTCTTCCCCCTGCCGCCGGAGAAAAAGTTCATTACCCTCCGGTACGACAGGGCGCGCGCCCTGCTGGGCATTCCCGTGGAGCCCGCCGCCGTGGAGGCCATTTTCCGGTCCCTGGAGCTGGGCGTCGTCATCACGTCCCGGCGGCTCGAGACGGTGGTCATCGAAAACATGACGCAGCCGAGCGACGGCGCCGTTGTGTCAACGGGCGTGCAGGCGGTGACCGTGGAAGTGCCCACGTTCCGCGTGGACCTGGCCCAGGAGGCGGACCTGATCGAAGAGGTGGCCCGCATCCAAGGGCTCGACAAGATCCCCGCGCCGGCGCCCTCGGCCCGCCGCGTGCCGGACGTGACCGACAGGCCCGTCCGCGCCCGCCTGGAGGTCAGCCGCCAGCTGGCGGCGCTCGGCTTGACCGAGATCATGAACTACACGTTCACCAACGACCGGCTCTTGAACCTCTTCGATGCGCAGGGGGCGGAGGGGCGGGTGCGCCTGCCCAACCCGATCAGCGCCGACCAGGTGGTGCTGCGGCCGTCGCTGATTCCCCAGCTGATCGAGACCCTGGGCCGCAACCGGTCGCGCCAGCGGGCCGACGCCGCCCTGTTCGAGGCGGGCCGCGCGTTCACGAAAAAGCCGGACGGCACGTTCGGTGAAGCGGACCGGGTGGCCATCGGCCTGATGGGCGCGGTGGGCCGGAGCGCCATGGGGCGAACCGGCGCGCCCGAGGCGGAAGAGGTCTTCACCTGGCTCAAGGGCCTCCTGGAAGGGTTGTGCCGCGGGCTGCGGATTCCCGTCCGCCAGAAAGGCGGGCTGAGGCTGCCGAATCCCGTGCTGGAGCCGGCTGATCTGCCGTGGGCCGAACCGGGCCTGGGCGCCCGCGTCCTGATAAACGGCGAGGTTTGCGGCGAAGCGGGCATCGTGCGCCAGGAGATCGCCCGGGAATGGCGGATCGGTGAGCCCCTGGCGGCGGCGGAGCTGGATGCGGACCGCCTGGCGGCCCATGTCTTTGACGTGCCGGCGTCCCGGTCGATTCCGGCGTACCCGTCGGTCGACCGCGACGTGGCGCTGATCGTGCCGGAAGCCGTGCGGCATGAGGACATTGTCCAGGCCATCCAGAAGCATGCCACGAAAGAGCTCCGCCAGGTGCGGCTGTTCGATATTTACAGGGGCGAGCACGTGGGGGCGGGGCGCAAGAGCATGGCCTATGCGCTGACCTACCAATCCCAGGATAAAACCTTGACGGATGAAGAGGCCAACGGCTATCATAATAGGATCAAGGCGGGGATTGCGAGCGACCTCCAGGCGGAGATTCGCGAGTAAGCCCTGAGGGGCGAAAGCTCCAGGGATAAGAGAAAACGTCAGGACCTATGCAAGTCGTGGCTTGGTATTGGCCGGTCATCGTGGTTTTTTTCCTGATTTTCCTTCGCGGGAAGGGAGTCGGGGCCGCGGTTCCGGTGATGATCCGGTTGGTTCGAGCGGACGCCCCGCCAGGCGCGCGGAACCGGGAAGGCCTGCGCCTTGCCCCGGTTTTTCGCCACGGGGTCGGCTCCGCGTGGTGGGATGACCCGGAATGCCGGCCCGGCCGTTCTTTGACAGGCAGAATATCCTGATTCTGACATCTTTCCCTGCCTTGACCGTGTATAGGCCTGATGCTCTTACCCTTTAATTGACATTAGGGGACAGCAACACGGCGATGCCCACATGCCCGCTTGACGGGACTTGGAACTCGCCGGATATCGTCCCCACCTGATAAGGTGAGGTAATGAGCTCGCCAGCCTTTACGACAAGGTGGGGATTTTTTTTTCATGGATCTGTTCGACGGACAATCAGAGCAGGGCGCGAAAGCCGCAACCCGGGAGCCGCTGGCGGCCCGGATGCGGCCCCTCACGCTTGACGAGATTGTGGGGCAGGACGAGATCATGGGCGAACACGGCCTGCTGCGCCGCGCCATCGTGGCCGACCGGCTCAGCAGCCTGATTCTCTACGGCCCCCCCGGCAGCGGCAAGACCTCCATCGCGGAGGTGATCGCCCGCGCCACCAAGCGCCGGTTCGAGCGGACCAGCGGCGTGCTGGCCAACGTGGCCGTCCTGCGCGGCCTGCTGGAAGGCGCCAAGCTCCGCCGGATGCGCGAGGCCGTTTCGACCATCCTCTTCATCGACGAAATTCACCATTTCAACAAGTCCCAGCAGGATATTCTCCTGCCTTACGTCGAGGACGGCACCATCACCCTGATCGGCGCCACCACGCACAACCCGTTCTTCTTCATCAACAGCCCGCTCACCTCCCGCTCGCTCGTCTTCGAGCTCAAGCCCCTCGCCGGGGAATCCGTCGTCACCCTCATGCGGCGGGCCCTGACCGACGAGCGCGGCCTCGGCGGGTGGCGCGTGCAGGCCGATGACGACGCGCTGCTTCACCTGGCCGCCGTGTGCGAGGGCGACGCCCGCCGCGCGCTGGGCGCGCTGGAAGTGGCGGCGCTCACCACGCCGCCCGGGCCCGACGGCTTCGTGCGGATCACCCGCGCCGTGGCCGCCGAGTCGATCCAGAAGAAGGCCGTGGTCTACGACCATGACGAGGACGGCCACTACGACACCATTTCCGCCTTCATCAAGAGCGTCCGCGGCTCCGACCCGCAGGCCGCCCTCTACTGGCTGGCCAAGATGCTCTACGCGGGCGAGGATCCGCGGTTCATTGTCCGCCGCCTCATCGTGCTGGCCTCGGAGGACATCGGCAACGCCGACCCCCGCGGGCTGACCGTCGCCGTCTCGGCCCTGCAGGCGGTCGAATTCCTCGGCATGCCCGAGGCGCGCATCACCCTTTCGCAATGCACGGCCTACCTCGCCACCGCGCCCAAGAGCAATGCCGCCATCGTGGCGGTGGACAAGGCGCTGGACGACGTGAAGGCCGGCCGCGTGCTCCCGGTCCCCATGCATCTGCGCGACACCCACTACGCCGGCTCGAAATCGCTCGGCCACGAGGGCTACCAGTACGCGCACAGCTTCGAAGGCCATTTTGTGGACCAGGAATACATGCCTTCGGAGGCGGTGTATTACGAGCCGTCCGACCAGGGCTACGAGGCCGTCATCCGCCAGCGTATGGAGGGGTGGAAAAATCGACGCGCCGGAAAAGCCGGGGGGGAGGCGGGCCATGACTAAGGCTGCGCTCCGCCTGGAGATGAAACGGATCCGCCTGGCACAGGATCCGCCCGCAATGGCGGCCGCCTCCCTGCCGGCGCAGGCGCGCCTGTGCGCCCTGCCGTCTTTCGCCCGCGCCCGGCGCGTGGGGCTGTACCTGGCCCGGCCGGACGAAGTGGCCACCGCCCGCATCCTGGAGGCGGTCTACGCCGGCGGCCGGGAGGCGGCCGTCCCGGCCCGCGTCGGCGACAGCTGGGAGTACCGCTTCTGCCGGCTGCGGCCGGCGGCGCCCCTGCGGGCCGGATCGATGGGCATCGGCGAACCGGCCGAGCCGGAGTGGGTCGACGCGGATGGCCTGGATTTCATTGTGGTTCCGGGCGTGGCCTTCGATGCGCGGGGGCGGCGGCTGGGCCATGGCCGCGGCTGCTATGACCGCCTGCTGGCGGGGGCGGGCCGCGCCTTCAAGGCCGGACTTTGTTTCGAATGGCAGATGGTGGAGACGGTTCCAACGGATAATCGGGATGTGGCCATGGACGCCGTGGTCACGGATTCAGGTTTATATGGGGACGAAGCCGGCGCGGGAGACGCAGGCCCGGACGGTTTCGTGCGGGGAAAAGAAAACGCAAGGGGAAAGGGTTGACCATGGATATGCTCACTACTACGATCGGAATTGTGGCGGCACTGATAGGGGGCGCCGTTCTGGGATACCTCATCAGCGCGGCTTTCGCGCGGATGCGCAAGCGGGACGCGAAGGGGCGCGCCGACGAGGTGGTGGAACAGGCCCGGCGCGAGGCGGAGACGATTCTCAAGGAGGCCAAGATCCAGGCGCGCGAGGAGGTTCACAAGGCCAAGGAGGACTTCGAGGCCTCGTGCAAGGCGCGCAAGCTGGAACTGGCGGGCCAGGAAGACCGGATGAAAGTCCGCGAGGAAAACCTCGAGCGCAAGGTGTCCCTGATCGAGCGGCGCGACCGCACCGTGTCCGAGCGGGAGACGGACCTGTCCAAGCGCGAAACCGAGCTGACCGCGTCCCGGGCCGAACTGGCCAAGCTGATCGAGGAGCAGAAGACGGCCCTGCAGAAGGTCGCCGCGATGACGCAGGAGGAGGCCCGCCAGATGCTCCTGACGCGCGTGGAGACGGAACTGCACAACGAGGTCGGCGGCCTGATCCGCCGCTCCCAGGAGCACGCCCGCGAAACGGCCGAGCGCGAGGCCCGCAAGATCGTCACCACCGCCATCCAGCGGTATGCCTCCAGCCATGCCTGCGAGAACATGACCAGCACGGTGTCCCTGCCGTCGGACGACATGAAGGGCCGCATCATCGGCCGCGACGGCCGCAACATCCGGACGCTGGAAAGCGTGACCGGCGTCAACCTGCTCATCGACGACACGCCCGAGGCGGTCGTGGTGTCCGCGTTTGATCCGGTCCGCCGCGAGGTGGCCCGGCAGTCCCTGGAGCGCCTCATTTCCGACGGCCGCATCCACCCCGCCCGCATCGAGGAGGTGGTGGGCAAGGTGCGCGAGGAGATGGACGCCTCCATGCGCGAGGCCGGCGAGGAAGCCGCCTACCAGTGCGGCATGACCGGGGTGGACCCCGAGGTCGTCCGCATGCTCGGCCGCCTGAAATTCCGCAGCAGCTATTCCCAGAACGTGCTGATGCACAGCCTGGAGGTGGCGCACCTGATGGGGCTGATGGCCCCCTGCCTGGGGCTCGACGCCACGCTGGCCAAGCGCATCGGCCTGCTGCACGATATTGGCAAGGCCATGGACCACGAGGTGGAAGGCGGGCACGCCGTCATCGGCGGCGATTTCCTGCGCCGCCACGGCGAGCCGCCGGTGGTGGTGAACGGCGTCGCCTCGCACCACGCGGAGGTTCCCGCCGAGGGCCTCTACGCCGTCCTGGTCGCGGCGGCCGACGCCATCTCCGGCTCGCGCCCCGGCGCCCGCTGCGAGACCACGGAGATCTACATCAAGCGGCTCGAGAAGCTCGAGGCCATCGCCAACGGCTTCGCCGGCGTGGAGAAGAGCTACGCCATCCAGGCGGGCCGCGAGATCCGCGTGATCGTGGTGCCCGAGAAGGTCGACGACAACGGCGCGTTCGTCATGGCCCGCACCATCAGCAAGAAGATCGAGAGCGAGCTGCAGTATCCCGGACAGATCAAGATCGTGGTCGTGCGCGAAACCCGCGCCGTGGAGTATGCGAAGTGATGCGGATCCTCATGGTCGGCGATATCGTGGGCAACCCGGGCCGCAGCGTCTTCGCCCGCACCGTCACCCGCCTGCGGTCCGAAAAGGCCGTGGATGTGGTGGTGGCCAACGCGGAAAACGCCGCGGGCGGCAAGGGGATCACCCGCGCCATGGCCGAGGAGCTGATGGGGGTCGGGGCCGACGCCCTGACCCTCGGCGACCACGCCTGGGACCAGCGCGACTTCGTGAACGACATCAAGTCGCTGCCCGCCGTGGTGCGGCCCGCCAACTTCGCGCCCGGCGCTCCCGGCAAGGGGTTCTACACGTTCGAGAAGAACGGCGTCCGGATCACGGTGATCGCCCTGGTCGGCCGCGTCTTCATGAATCCCTATGACGATCCCTTCCGCTCGGTCGACGCCATCCTGCGCGAGCCGAACCTCGGGAAGATCATCCTGGTGGACATGCACGGCGAGGCGACCTCCGAGAAGATCGCCATGAGCCGGTACCTGGACGGCCGCGTGACGGCCGTCGTGGGCACGCACACGCACGTGCAGACGGCGGACGAGCGGATCATGCCGGGCGGCACGGCCGCCATCACGGACCTGGGCATGACGGGGCCGAAGGATTCCGTCATCGGCCGCTCCGCGGCCGCCGTGCTGATGACCTTCACCACCGGCATGCCCTCCAAGTTCGAGGTGGGCCTCAACGACGTGGAGTTGGACGGGGTGATGCTGGAGGTGGACGAGGCCACCGGCAAGTGCCGGAGCATCAAGCGCGTCCGCGAGAAGCTGGCGAAGTAGCCGGCTCCGGGCGACGGGAGAGCCATGGACGACCTGTTCGAGAATGCGGCCCGCCGGACGGAGCCGCCGGTCCGCACCGTCACGCAGCTGACGCGCCTGATCCGGATGTCGCTGGAAGGCGCCTTCGCCGACGTGCGCGTCGAGGGCGAGGTGTCCAACCTGCGCATCCCCGCGTCGGGCCACTGCTATTTCACGCTCAAGGACGAGAACGCCCAGATCCAGGCGATCGTCTGGAAAACGGCCCTGCGCGGCCTGAAGGTGAAGCCCGAGGAGGGCATGGCCCTGCGCCTGACCGGCTCCGTCACCGTGTTCGAAAAAGGGGGACAGTACCAGATTTCGGTGCGCCAGGCGGAGCTGCGCGACGCCAAGGGCGACCTGCTCCGCCGGTTCGAGGCGCTCAAGGCCCGCCTGCAGGCGGAGGGTCTGTTCGAGGCGGCCCGCAAGCGGCCGCTGCCCATGCTGCCGCGCCATATCGCGGTGGTCACCTCGCCGACCGGCGCGGCCGTGCGCGACATCCTGAAGGTGTTCGACCGCCGGTTCCCCAACCTGCATATCGTCATCGCGCCCGCCCGGGTGCAGGGCGAGGGCGCCGCCGAGGATATCGCCTTCTGGATCGACCGGCTCAACGCGATGGGCGGGTTCGACGTCATGATCGTGGGGCGCGGCGGGGGGAGCATCGAGGACCTGTGGTGCTTCAACGAGGAGGCGGTGGCGCGGGCCGTGGCGCGGTCCGCCATTCCCGTCATCTCGGCCGTGGGCCACGAGACGGATTTCACGATTTGCGATTTTGTGGCCGACCTCCGGGCGCCCACGCCGTCGGCCGCGGCCGAGGTGGTGGTGGGGCGGAAGGCGGACCTGGAGGCGCACCTGGCGGCTTCGGCCCGGCGGCTTGGCCGGGGGCTGGAGCAGCGGAAGGCCTGGGCCGCGCGGCTGGACGCACTGGCGCGCGCGTTGAAGGCGGGCGCGCGGGAGGCGGCGGGCCTGGCGCGGAGGAGGCTGGAGGCGGCCGCGGGCAGCCACGGCTTCCGCGAGCCGCTCCAGGTGGTGCGGCAGGGGCGCGAGCGGCTGGCGCGCTGGGAGGAGGGCCTGGTCCGCGCCGTGGTGGGGCGGACGCGCGATGTCGAGCAGCAGCTCGACGGGCTGGCGGCCCGGCTGGCGCGCGCGCCGCGGACGGCCGTGGAGTCGCGGCGCATCGGGGTGGCGCACCGCGCCGCCCAGCTGCGGGCGCTCAACCCGCTGGCCATTTTGACCCGCGGCTACAGCGTGACGCTCGACGGGCAGGGGCGGGTGGTGCAGTCGGTAAAGGCCGCGAAGCCGGGTATGCGGCTGCGGACGCGGGTGGCGGATGGCGATTTCCAATCGGAGGTGTTGCCCCATGGCGAACAGTAAGAACAAGAATGACGCGAACCAGCCGGAGCCGACTTTCGAGGAGGCCCTCGAGCGGCTGGAGGCGATTGTCGGGCAGATGGAGGACGGGACGCTGGGCCTCGACGACCTGATGGCCCGCTTCGAGGAGGGCCAGGCCCTGATCCGGCTCTGCACCGGCAAGCTGAACGAGGTGGAGAAGAAGGTCGAGCTCCTCATGAAGAAGGGCGACGCCGTGGAGTCCCAGCCGTTCAAGGGCGAGGCGGGCGAGGGGGAGGGCGGCGACAAGTGAGCGAGGACGGAACCCCCGAGCTCCTGGTGGTCCGTGACCTGAAGGTCTATTTCCGGACCGAGGACCCGCTGCGGCCCGTGAAGGCGGTCGACGGCGTCAGCCTCACGATCGGGGAAGGGGAGACCGTGGCCGTGGTCGGCGAGAGCGGCTCGGGCAAGACCATGACAGCCATGGCGCTGGGCCGGCTGCTGCCGGGCGCGGGTTATGTGGCCGGCGGCTCGATCCGGTTCCAGGGCGAGGATGTGCTGGCCATGGACGCCGACCGGCTCCGCCAGCTGCGCGGCGGCCGCATCGCCTATATTTTCCAGGAGCCGGCCACGTCGCTGAATCCCGTTTTCACCGTGGGCTGGCAGATCGCCGAGGCGGTGCGGGTTCACAAGACCGCCTCCGATCCGGAGCGCGAGGCGGTCCGCCTCATGCAGCTCGTGGGGCTGCCGGATCCGGAGCGGCGTTGGAAGTCGTATCCGCACGAGATGAGCGGCGGCATGCAGCAGCGCGTGATGATCGCCATGGCCCTGGCCTGCAAACCGCGCCTGCTGGTGGCCGACGAGCCCACCACCGCGCTGGACGTCACCATCCAGGCCCAGATCCTGGAACTGCTGGCCGATCTCCAGCGGCAGCTTCGCATGGGCATCCTGCTGATCACCCATAATTTCGGGCTGGTCGCCCGCATGGCGAAAACCATCCATGTGATGCACGCCGGGCGGGTGGTGGAGTCGGGCCCCACCCGCGAGGTGCTGACGAATCCGCAACACCCCTATACGAAGGCCCTGCTGCGCGCCGTGCCGCGGCTGCGCGATCCCGCGGGCGCCTGGACGGCCCCGTCGGCCGCCCCGGAAAGGACCGCGTAATGGCGACGCTTCTGGAAGTCGACAACCTGTCGGTGCATTTCATGGCCCGCCACGGCGGGACGCGCCGGGTGCTGCGCGCCGTGGAGCAGGTGAGCCTGGCCGTGGAGGAGGGCGAGAGCCTCGGCGTGGTGGGCGAGAGCGGGTCGGGAAAGACGACCCTCGGGCGCGCCATCCTGGGGCTGTGGAAGCCGGCCGCCGGCGCGATCCGCTTTCGCGGGCGCGAGGTGGCCGGGTTGACCGGACGGGCCCTGGCCGATTTCCGCCGCCACGTCCAGATGGTGTTCCAGGATCCTTACGATTCGCTGAACCCGCGCATGTCCGTCGGCACGGCCATCGGCGAGGTGCTGGCCATTCATGGGATGCGGGGCCGGGCGGCGCGTGTTTCCCGCACGGCCGAGCTGCTGCGGCTGGTGGGGTTGCAGGATGATTTTGCCGACCGTTATCCGCACGAGTTCAGCGGCGGGCAGCGGCAGCGCATCGGGATAGCCCGCGCGCTGGCCACGGGGCCGTCCCTGATCGTGGCCGATGAGCCGGTGTCCGCACTGGATGTGTCGGTCCAGGTTCAGATTATCGCTTTGATGCGGCGGCTGCAGGCCGAGATGGGGCTGTCCTACGTGTTTATCGCCCACGACCTGGCGGTGGTGCGCACGATGTGCCGGCGGGTGGTGGTGATGTACCTGGGGCGGGTGGTGGAAAGCGGGCTCTCGGGCGAGCTCTTCGCGAAGCCGGCGCATCCCTACACCGAGGCGCTGTTGTCGGCCGTGCCGGATGTGGACGCCGACCTGGATCCGACCCTGGCGCAGAAGCGGCGGATCGTGCTGAAGGGCGACGTGCCCTCGGCCACGGCCGTTCCGGCGGGGTGCCCCTTCCACCCCCGGTGCCACCGGGCCCGGCCCGTGTGCGCGGAGACGTTGCCGGCCCTGCGGGAGGTTCTCCCCGGCCGCTGCAGCGCCTGCCATTTTGCGGAGGAACTGCTGGGAAGCGGTCCATCATCCGCGTCGACTTCAGTCGACTCCGCACGACCGCAGTCGAATGAAGTCGGCGGAAGTCGAGAGAAGTCGATCCTCCGCTGATCACTCCGCCTGACTTGCGGGGTCCTTGGGCAGAAACGCATTCGGGTTGGGGGGGCGCCAGCGGCGGTGGCCCCACATATACTGATCCGGTGCTTCGCGGATGGCCGCTTCAAGTTTTTCGTTCAGGGTCTTCAGGATGTCGTGTACGTCCTTGTCCTTGTTTCCGCTGGGCTTGAACACCAAAGGTTTGGACAGGGTGATGGCGAAGCGCATCAGCCCGGTCCGGCGGCAGGCGCCGAACACGATCGGCACGCGGGTGACCAGGTGCAGCAGCGCGATGCTGCGGTGGGAACAGGCCGGCCGCCCGAAGAAGTCCACCACCATCGGCTTCTTCATCGCGTGCTGGTCGATCATAATGGCCAGCGCGCAGCCGTCCTTGAGCGTCTGCATCAGGCGCATCATATCGTCGTCGTGCTTGGGGATGGTCCGGAATCGGGCGTCCGGCGTCCGGCGCTCCATCAGGCGGTTGACCAGCGGGTTCTTGGCCGGCTGCGCCACGGCGACCACCGGTTTCATGAAGCCGAAGACCTGGGCCATGATTTCCCAGTTCCCGAAATGGCCGCAAGCCCCCAGGAGCCCTTTCCCGCGGTCGTCGAACAGGGCCTGCGTCTCGGGCGGGATGTCCAGCGTCACATGGGCGGGAAGCGAGGCGGGAGTCAGCAGCCGCTGCATTTTCAGGGATTCGATCAGCAGCAGGCAGAAGTGGCGGAAGGAGCCGCGGGCGATGCGGCGGGCCTGGCCGGGCGTGGCGGCGAGGCCGGCTTTCAGGATGTTGTCGACGGCGATGCGCCGGCGCCGGAGGTCGAAGAGGTAGACGAGGTCGCCGGCCACCGCCGCCAATCCGGGACAGCCTTTGACCGGGAAGGCGTCGATGAGCGCCAGGCCCGCGCGGGCGGCCAGGTATTCCAGGCGGTAGCGGATGGGGGTCAGGAGGGACACCGGCGGTCTCCGGGTCAGGGGTGTTGGAGGCGGTGGATGAGCTGCACGACGTCGCCCACGGTCTGCAGGGGGCCCGCATTCATGAGGTCGAATTCCACGTTGAAGTGCTGGGCCATGTCGTAGGCCAGGTCCATGATGGAGAGGGAGTCGAACCCCAGGGACTTGATGGAGGTGTCCATGGCGACGGCCTGCCAGTCCACCTTGGCCTGGCTGGCCCGGGGCATGATGAGCTTCAATTGCGCGAGAATGTCTTCGGGAGTCAT
>CAYZVY010000034.1:0-7377 GCA_964481675.1 uncultured Verrucomicrobiota bacterium | reverse complement strand
CCCTCTTCTCGTGTTGAATTGCATTTCACCTTCGGACGCGTTACCTTTTCACCATGTACCTCTACATCGCCGTCATGCCGCGCAAGGTTTATTATGCCGAGGGGCCCAAACAGCATGCCGTGTATGCGGTGCGGTTCGAGCAGGCGTCGGGCGAGCGCTGCCTGGTCGTGCCGTACCAGGACTTCACACTGGAACTGGTGCGGGAGCTGAAGCCCCGGGCGGTGGTGATGTCGGGCTTCGGCCCGCGCTTCCAGGACCTGACAAAATCCGATTTCTACCCGATGAACGACCTGCTTCACGCCGCGCCGGCGCCGATCCTGGCGATCTGCGGCAGTCATCAGGTGGCGGGATATTGCTTTAACGGGGACATCCGGAAGACGGACCGGTTCGAGGATCTGCCCATGCGGAAGCTGGAGCCGGGCGATCCGCTGCCGCGCCAGGCCATGGGCGACGACCCGGGGGGGCTGCAGAAGGCGGAGCACTTCATGGCCAAGGGATTCTACGAGATCCGGCAGCTGAAGGACGACCCCCTGTTCGCCGGGCTGCCCGAACGGATGCTTCTGAATTGTTCCCATTATTGCGAAGTCAAGACGCTGCCTCCGGATTTCGAGCGCCTGGCCGAAAGCGGCCATTGCGCCATCGAGGCCATGAAGCACAGGACCAAATGCCTCTACGGCGTGCAGTTCCATCCCGAGCAGTATGACGCGCCCTTTTTGCACGGGAAAAAGGTGCTGGAGAATTTTACAGACGTGGTGAAGGGGTTTTGGGAGAAGAAGTAGCTCGCACGGAGACACGGAGGCACGGAGGGTATGAAGAAACACCGGTTCCTGGTTGTCGCCGCGATCGCGATTTTCCTGATATACGGCGGCTGGCTCTGGCTGACGCACGACCTTTCGTCCGTGGACGCCCATGGCCTGGCGGCCGAGCCGCCCCCCGTGCCCGCCGACCACAACGCCTATTTGGCGCTGAACGAGGCGACCAACGGGTGGACGCGGTCGCCAGAGTGGGTGGGCACGTGGTGCGTGACCGGGAGCAACTGGAACCCGCAGGCCGCCGCCGACGTGGTCGCGTCCAACAGCCTGATCCTGGCCGGGGTGGAGCGTGCGCTGGAGCTGGACCAGTACCGGTCCCCCGTCGTCCGGTCGTTCGACGACCAGATCCCCTGGCTGGCGCCCTGCCGGGATATGGGGCGGCTTTTGCGCGTGAAGAGCCAGTGGCAGCTGGAACAGGGCGACGCGAAGGCGGCTGCCGATTCGGCGGTCGCCGGGGTCCGGCTCGGTCACCTGATGCAGGTGGGGAATGCATGCCTCATCGAATGGCTGGTCGGAATCGCGGTTAAAGCCAGCGGATACGACCAGGTGCGGTCGGTCGGCCTGGCGATGGACAAGCCCGAAGCGGTCCTGGAACTGATGGCGCGGGTGGAGCCTTATGCGTCCGGCGAGGCGGGACTCGACGGGGCCATGGGCGGGGAGTACCGCGTGATGTCCGATATCGTGCGGCGGTTCTCGGAGGGGATGATGCCTTTCAGCAGTTTGACGGGATCCGTGGCCCCGGATGGGAGGTTTGTCCGTATGCTGCGTCGCGTGGCGGCCAGCCGGCAGCCGTTGGCATTGCAAACCAATCGCACGATGCAGGATTTTGCCGACTATTATGCCGAACTCTCGGCGGGCCGGGAGTTGCCCCTGCGCGAGGCGCTGGCGCAGCCGGTCTACCAGGCCTGGCAGGTCCGGTTCAAGGCGTTGGAGGATCATCCCTTGAGGCAGCTCCTCCGGCGTAATCCGCTGGAGATCGTGCTGGCCGGCCTGCTCCTGCCTTCACTCGACACGGTGCGCAGCCGGGCATCGCGCACTGAATTCAAGGCTTCCGCGGTCCGGGTGGTCCTGGCCTGCCATGCCTTCCGGCTGAGGACGGGACAGTTTCCAGCCCGCCTGGAGCAGCTGGTTCCGGAGTATCTGTCTGCGCTTCCGCGCGATCCTTACGACGGGGCGCCATCCTTGCGGTACGATGCCGAAAAGAAGATGATTTATACGGTTGGTGAAAATTTCAAGGATGACGGCGTCGAGGCGGAAAAGGAAGCGGGAAGCTATTGCGTGATGGGGTTGGAGTAGTTGCGGCTGGAAAGGCGCCCCCTGATCTGAGAAATCCGAACATCGAACATCCAACATCGAACTCTGAACTTCGAAGTTCAACGTTCAGAGTTCGATGTTCGAAGTTCGTGCTGATCACTGATGACTGATCACTCTCTTCCCTGACTCCTAACCCCTAACCCCTAACCCCTTTTATCCCCGCAGCAGTGCTTATGCTTCTTCCCGCTCCCGCAGGGGCAGGGGGCATTGCGGCCGGCGGGCGTCTTTCCCGGCATGGCCGACTCGAACGCGGCGTTCTGCATGCGGCGCTCGCGGCGGATCTCCTCGGCCAGTTTCATGAAGCGGTCCGCCGTGTGCGCATAGAACCGTTTCCAGCCCGCGCACAGGTAGCTCAGCCGCCGCGGATCCCGTGAGCCCGCGTACCGGTGCTTCAGGCAGTCGCCCGCGCACCAGTCCACCCACGGGCACGCGCCGCAGGCCGGATTCCAGTCCGACTTGCACGCGCCGAACGCCTTGTAGACAGGCGAGGCCAGCAGCTCCTCCCACGAGTGGGTCATGATGTTGCCCAGCTTCAGGTCGGGCTCGGCGAAGAAGTCGCAGGGATAGACGTCGCCGTTGTGCTCCACCAGGAAATACTGCCGGCAGTCCCGCCCCATGTGGCAGACGTTGGCGATGTTCTCGACGAGTTTGAACAGGATGGAGTCGAACAGCCGCACCGACACGCGCCGGGTGTCCTTTGCCGCCCACCGGTCGAAAATGGCGACCAGGAACTCGCCCCAGGCCTCCGGCGGCACGCTGAAGGGGAGGGCCTTGCCGGACCCGTCGAACTCCACGCACGGGATGTACTGGTGGAACAGGTGGCCGTCGGCCACGAGCCCGTCATAGACCGCCTCCGGCTGCGCGGCGTTCAGGGCGTTGACCAGCGTCAGGATATTGAACTCGACCTTGTGCTTGTTTAGCACCTCGATGCCCCGCTGCACCGCCGCATGGGTGGGGCGGCCGTCCGCGGTGATGCGATTCGGGTCATGCAGGCAGGCGGGGCCGTCCAGGCTCACGCCCAGCAGGAAGCGGTAGGCGGCCAGGTGTTCGGCGAAGGCGTCGTCCAGCAGCGTGGCATTGGTCTGCAGGCCGTTGGCCACCACGGCGCCGGGGCGGCCGCGCTTCTGCTGGAGGTCGGTCACGCGCTTGAAGAAGTCGACCCCCATCAGCGTGGGCTCGCCGCCCTGCCAGCCGAAGGCGTACTGGGGCTGCTCGGTGGCCATGTAGGAGGTGATGAGGCGGTCGAGCACCTCGTCGCTCATCCGGTGGCGGCTGCTTTCGGGGTAGAGGGCTGATTTTCCCAGGTAAAAACAGTAGGCGCAGCGGAGGTTGCAGTCGGGGCCCGCCGGCTTGATGAGGAGGGAGAACGGGGTTGGCGCTGAAAAAGACATAAGGTGTTATCATACCACGCCGAAAGGCTGGACGCCAAGGGTCAATCGTGGCACAATGTGCGGACTGGGAGGTAATGACCGGCTTGCACGACCGTCTGGACATTCCGAAACGGCAATATCTGATGTTTCTCATTGCCGACCTGTATTGCCGCCTCATGCCCCGCAAGCTGGCGTATTACACGGCTTTGCGGCTGGCCGACACTTTTTACCGGTCCGACATCCGCGCCCGCAAGGCGGTGCGGGCCAATATGCGGCGGGTGACCACCTATATGGGGCTGAATCTGGACGACGCCGAGGTGGAGCAGCGGGTGCGCAAGGTGTTCCACGGCTTCGGTAAATACCTGGTCGATTTCATGAGCCTGTCCCAGTTGACGCCTGCCGACGTGGACCGGCTGGTGGATTTCGAGGGCCGCGAGCAGCTTGACCTGGTGCGGGAGCGGAAAAAAGGAGCCCTGCTGATCACCGCCCACCAGGGCAACTGGGAGCTGGCCGGCGCCGTCCTGGTGGCGCTGGGGTACCCGACCACGGCCGTGGCCCAGCCCATGGAGCAGAAGAAGCTGAACAACCTGTTCAACAGCTACCGGCGCAAGCGGGGCATCAACGTGGTGCCGCTGGGGCTGATGGTGGTGCGGCAGCTGCTGGACGTGCTGTCGAAAAACGAATTCGCCGCGCTGCTGGCGGACCGCGACTACACGCCCCGCAACCATCCCATCGAGTTTTTCGGGGCCCCCGCCAGCCTGCCGCGCGGCCCGGCCTGGATCAGCAGCCATTACAAGGTTCCGATCCTGCCCGGCTTCCTGCTGCGGCAGGCGGATGACCGTTTCAAGTTGAAGATGTACCCGATCCTGAATGCGGCGGGCGACCAGGATGAGGAAACGCTCCATCGCACGATTCGGGATGTGCTGCAGGACGGGATCAGCCAGGATCCGACGCAGTGGTTTATTTTCGAGGATTTATGGGACGGGAATCCGTTCCGGGGCGGCTATCGGTAGGGAGAGAGGAGCGGGGCATGGTTTCGGAGATGTGGAAAAGCGGACAGGCCATGCGGCAGGCCCAGCGGGGGTGCGCCATCATTCCCGCTTTCCGGGAGGCGGGGCGCATCGGGGCGGTCGTGAGCCGGGTGATCCCCTTCCTGCCCGATGTGGTGGTGGTGGACGACGGGTCGGGCGACGCCACCTCCGAGGAGGCCCGGGGCGCGGGCGCCGTGGTGCTGAAGCACGAGGTGAACCGCGGCAAGGGCGCCGCCCTGGCCACCGGGCTGGCCTATGCCAAATCGAAGGGCTTCGCCTGGGTCATCACCCTGGACGCCGACGGCCAGCACGACCCCGCCGACATCCCGACATTCGTCGAGGCCTACGTCCGCACCGGCATTCCCGTGCTCGTGGGCAACCGGATGGGGGAGGCGGCGGCCATGCCGCGCGTACGCCGCTGGACCAACACCTTCATGAGCTACCTGCTCAGCCGCGAGATGGGGCAGTATGTGCCCGACACCCAGTGCGGTTACCGGTTCTACCGGATCGACGTGCTGCCGTTCCTGGCCACGCAGTCGACCCGCTTCGCGGCCGAATCGGAGTCGCTCCTGCACGTGGCGGCCCGCGGCCTGGACATCGGGGCCGTGCCGATTTCCGTCATCTACATCGACGGCCGCGAAAGCCATATCCGGCCCTTCCGGGACACGATCCGCTTTTTTTCCATGTTACGAAATTATCGCCGCGGCAAGCGCCGCCCCGTATCGGAGTAATGCCATGACCACGAAACACTGGATGTCGGTTCTGATGCCGGTTCTGGCCGCGGCTTGCGCCGGCGCGGAAACCAACCGGCCCGTCCTGAAAACGGAAGTCCTGTGCGTGCCGGTCATCTCCTCCCGGGGGCTGCAGACCGGGCTGGCCCCCAACAGCCGGGGCGGCTGGTCGTTTATCGGCCAGTTCATGAATTACTACGCCACCGGAAACAAGGCGAAGGAAACCATCGCGCTGCCGGACGGCAACCACTACCTGGCCTACAAGAACCTGACCGAGCGGCCGGAGGCGGAGTGGGTCATTGCCGACCTCCAGACCGGCGGAATCAAGATCGTCCGCCGGCCCGGCTTCCACGCGCTCGAGATCGGTTCCGTGCTGGCCGGCAACGGCCGCCTCTTCTTCAGCGTGGACTACGGCCACATCTATTACTACGAGCCGGCCGAGGATACGGTCAAACCGCTGGGCCGGGTGTGCGACAACCTGGACGAGCTTCGCGTATTCTATAAGTTCATCCTGGGCCCCGACGGCATGATCTACGGCTCCGCCCAGTCGACCACCGGCCGCACCATGCTGATCCAGCTCAACCCCGACACGCTGGGCTTCAAGCTCTTCAAGAACGTGGGGCTCAAGGGCCGGCGCGAGGGGCTGACCTACGGCTACGAGCTCATGGTGGATCCGCCCTGGATGTATACCAGCGTGGGGCAGGGCAACTGGGAGTTGTTCGCGGTCAATGCGGATACCGGCGAGCAGCGGTGCCTGGCCGACGTCACCGGCGAGGGCAGCCGCATCACCCTCGGGCAGGACGGCGGGTTCATCCGGGCCGGGATGTCGAAAAAAGGGACGCCCCCCGAGCGGTTCTGGCTCCTCGACGGCAAGGCGGTGCCGATGGACCCTTCCGGGAAGAAGCCGGACGCCGTTTCCGCGAGCGCGAAGAGTTATCCGCCGTTTGAATGGAAGAAGACCAGGCCGGTGGACCTGTCGGGGAAGCCGCAGTTTCAAGGGGCCAAGGGGGTGGTCACCGTCGATCGCCTGGGCCGCGGTGACGTCGCCTGGCGGCCGGCGGGATCCACCGGCGAGTGGAGCCGGGTGCCCTTCGCGATCAGCAACGCGGAGCCGGTGCAGATCGAGTCGCTGACGGCCCTGGACGACGGGACCCTGCTTGGAAACGCGCGGTCATATTCGGGCTTCTTCCGGTTCGAGCCGAAGGCCCGCAAGCTCGATTTTTACGGCAAGTTCTCGCCCAGCGGGCCGGGCACGGCCCTGCTTGACGGCAAGGTCTACCTGTGCGGGTATCCCAATTCGATGATCATGGAATACGATCCCTTGAAGCCATGGACGGCCACCGCGGCGAGCGAGGGCAAGGGGACCAACGACAACCCGCGTTACCGGGGGGGGCTCGGGCAGGGCAAGTCGGAGGCCCATTTCTGCAAGAAGCTGATCAACGGCGGAAACGGCCGGCTGTATGCGCTGGGCCAGCGCGAGCGGTGGTCCACGGGAGCGGGGCTGGGCTATTTCGAGCCGGCCACCGGCGTCCTGTTCGGCCTCGGGCAGGCCAACAAGGAGTTCGATGCCGCGGGGCTGGCACTGGTGCCCGGCCTGAAGCGTCTCGTCTTTTCGGGCCGGCCCGAAAAGAATGGCGATGCCCGGCTGATCGTGTATGACCTGGACTTGAACGAGGTGGAGAAGCTCGAGATCAAGCCCGGGCTCGCCTCCGGCGGCGCGCTGTATGAGTCGGCGTCTCCCACGCAGTTCCTGGGCTGCTGTGAGGGGGCGACGACCAATACGTTCATGTTTTACCGGTATGACCTGGCCGCGAAAAAGATCGTCCGGCAGGTTGAGATTCCGGCCGCCATTCAGACGGTTATGACGCGGCCGGTCGACGGCTCTCGCTGGGTGCTGGCCGCGGACACGCTGTATCGGCTGGAGGATGAGACGCTGGCCTTGTCGCCCGTCGGGGCCATTTCCAAAGGGATCGACTATCCCGTCTGGATCGGCAAGGAACTCTATGGCGCACATGGCGGGGAGTTGATCAGGGTGGACGTGCCCTAGCTCCTGATCGTAATCTTACTCATAATCTTACTCGTAATCGATCAAGGATCAGGCGGGATTAAGATTAAGATT
>CAYZVY010000033.1:14404-25529 GCA_964481675.1 uncultured Verrucomicrobiota bacterium | reverse complement strand
TCAATCCGGGTCGGCGGCGCCCGCCATGTGTTTCCTTAAAAGGTACAAGATGCCGAGCGGCAGGAGCCCGCCGGCGACCAGGAGCCGGGCGCCGTTCACGGGCACCGGGGGCAGGCCGAAGCGGGCCAGGTTCCAGAAGATCAGCAGGACCGACAGCCAGACCAGCGTCAGGTTGGCCAGCGAATCCATGGACCGGGTGAACTGGAAGCCGGGCAGGCGCTTCCGGCTGAGGGGCCAGAACAGGGCCGAGCCCAGGAACCCGAGCTGATCCGCCAGGGCATGCGCCGCCCAGCCCGCGAAGGCCGTCAGCCCCGTGAGCCCGCCCGCCGCCGGGGCGACCAGCAGGCCCGCCGCCGCGGCCAGCACCAGGCTGTGGCTCCACGCGCGGTGCCAGGGAATGAATTCGATGCGGATTCGCCCGTCCGCCAGCGGCACAAAGCCCAGCATGGTGCCGTCCAGGATGGTCATCTCGACCGTGGCTTCATAGCCGATCACCAGCCCCGCCTTCACGCGCGCCGCCCCGGCTTCGCCGCTTGTTTCGCTGAGGGGGCGCCCGCCCGTGGTGCGGACCGCGCCCAGCGCCGTTTCAATGCCGCCGTCGGGCGAAAAGGTGACCTGGTAGGCCTGCCACGCATCCGCACCCAGCTGGATGGGATGCAGGCGGATGCGGATCGGCTTCTTCGTCTGGCGCGCCCGGTCCAGGCCCAGCGCCACGCCGTCCGCCACCATCTGCATGTCCGGCTCCAGCGGATCGGGCACGATTTCCAGGTCGTGCCGGGCCAGGAAGCGCGCCCCCTTGAAATCGAGCGCGTCCGGCATCAGCCCGAAAAAGCCGCCGGCCAGCATGGGCAGGGGATTGCCCCGGACCGCTTCCTCCACGGCCCCCGGGAAGCAGGACGCCGCGGCCACGCCGGCGATATAGTGGGTGACGCCTTTCATGGCTGCGCCATCCTCCACGCGATGGGCAGCAGCACCACGCCCAGCGCGTTGAGCCGCCGCGAATGGAACAGCAGGGGGATGGCGCCGATGCCCGTGGCGACCGCCGCCACGGCCAGCCCCATCCCGCCGGTGGTGGCCAGGATCAGGCCCAGCAGCAGGACCAGGGCCGCGCCGCACACGTAGCCGGTTCGCGCAGGCGGGCACAGGCGCGTCAGGGCGGAGGCCAGCGGCCCCTGGGCCAGGAAGGCGAGCGCCGCGCCGATGGCCACGGCGGCCGCCATCATGAGGAGCAGGCCCGGCTGGTCCGGCGAGCAGAGGCCCTGCACCTGCCAGGCGGCCCCGCCGCGGACCACGTTGACCCCGGGCAGCGCGAAGAGCAGGAGCGAGCCGGCGTAGTAAACCATGCGGGAGGCACCCTGGGAGGCCAGGAAGGCGCGGTCGTCCGATTGCGCGGCCGCCTGACCCGCAAACAGCGCCCCGAGCCCGCCGGTCACGCCCGGCATCAGGGAGGCAAAGCCGCCGCCGGCCGCGCCCGTGAGCGTGCCCGCGATCCAGGCCTTCAGGTTCAGCCCGCGCGGCGGGGGCGTTTCCGGCGGGATGTCGGCCCGGCCCAGGAGGGTCTGGATCAGGGAGGGAATGGCGAAGAGGCCGATCAGGGCCGGGGCGAGAGACTGCGAGGCCCTGTCGGGCGGGAAGGGCGAGCGGTTCATGAGCAGGTACCCGAGGGCGCCCGAGAGCAGCAGCGTCAGCAGCCCCGCCAGCCAGGAGCCGGAGCCGTCCCCCAGCCGCCGCCAGCCGGCCTGGCCGTGAAGGCCGCCCTTGGGCCACTCGGAGAGGGGCAGGTACACGATGACCGCCCAGAGGATCCAGTGAAAATGGGGACGCAGCACGGCCAGCATGACGGGCATCACGGAGGGGAGCAGGGGCAGGGCGGCCAGCAGGAGCAGCACGCCGCCCAGCCCGCCGGCGGCGGCATAGAGCGCGGCCAGCTTGCCCTGGCCCCGCCGGTACGCGGCCTGCGCGGCCGGCATCATCAGGGTGGTGCTCTCGTCGGGGGCCGACAGGAAGATCATGGGCAGGATCCCGGAGATGGACCAGGCGCTGACCGCGGCGGCGGCGAGGACGGCGAAGGCCTCGGGCGGCAGGCTGTCCGGGGGAAGGGACTGGCTGGCCAGCAGCAGCAGGGCCAGAAGGTTGTAGACGTGGAAGCCGGGCAGGCAGCCCAGCAGGATGGCGGCTCCGGTTCCGGCCAGGATCCAGAGAAGCAGGATTCCGCCCGTCATGGTTCGTCCCCGTTTTGGACGGATTCGGGCTCATGGACCGAGAGCGTCGGCATCTGGTTGGCCCGCACCGAGAGCCAGCCGGTGACCCGGACCGGCATGCCGCTAGCCGCCGGCCGGGCGGCCAGCGCGGCGGCCGTTTCGCCGAACGCCGAGACGCGCACCCGGCCGGTGCCGTCGTCGAGCGTGAACCCGTACCAGGCTTCGCCCGAGCGGGTCGTGCCGGAGCGGGGCTTGCCGGCGAGGGAGCCCTGCAGGCGGACGCAGGCGAAGTTCATGGTCGGCTTGATATCGCCGGCGGCGAGGAGGGGCGGCTCCTGCCGGCGCACGGCGCAGGCCAGCAGGACCAGGCCTCCGACGGCCAGCGCCAGGGCGGCGAGGCGGAGCCGGCGCAGCCCGGCCTGGCGTTCGGCGGGGCATGCGCAGTAGGGACATTCGTCCAGGGGACCGATGAAGCGGTTGCAGGCCGGGCAGCGGCCCGGAGTGACGGCCATGTTATAAGCTCCCCACGACCAGGCGGAGGATGTCCTCCGTCGTTAACAGACCGATGACGTCGCCCTTGGGCCCCAGGACCAGGCAGAGCGACTGTTTGGCGCGCCTCATGAGGGGAAACAGCTCCGTGAGCGGGGCGTTGTGCTTGACGAACAGCGCCGGCTTCAGGTAGCGGGAGATGGGGGTGGTGCTGTCGACCGGTTCGATCGGCAGGATCTCATACAGGTGGGCCAGGCCGACGCATTCGTTCCGGTCCCGGGCGAACAGGGGAATGCTGGTGTGCCCGTTGTCACGGGCCATGGCGTAGAATTCCGCCACGGTGGCGTCGGAGGGCAGCTGGACCATCGTGCTGCGGGGGGTCATGCACGCCGGCGGGGTCGTTTCCGACAGGTCGGCCACGCGCAGGATCATGATCCGCTGCTTCGGGGTCAGCAACCCGTTGTCGGTGCTTTCCTGGGTCAGCACGATCAGGTCGTCCCGCGTCATGACCGGGGAGCGTGTCATGCGTCCTTCGGGATCGCGGATGATCCAATCGGTCATCACGGTGATCAGCCGGGTCATCGGCATGAACAGCTTGGAAAGGGCCTCGAACAGGCGGATGAAGGGGCGCGACCGGTCGATCGGGTGGGCCCGGAACCAGGCTTTCGGGGTGTATTCGCAGAAGACGAGGACGATGACCGTCATCAGGACGCCGGCGATGACTTCGCCCAGCCTGGGAATCAGGGAATTGAGCAGGCTGGCCGCCAGGATTGAGCCCATGATCATGCAGAGATTGTTGCCGATCAGGGTGGTGCCCAGCAGGCGGCTGGGCGTGTCCAGAAACGCCTGGATGCGCAGGGCCCAGTCCTTTTCCGCTTCCACGTGCGGCCGCAGCTTGAGCCGGTTGATGGAGATCATCCCGGTTTCGATGCCGGCGAAGAACGCGTTGCCGATCAGGCACAGCAGGATGAGGAACAGTTGGAGGGAGATCATGGCTTACTCCTCCGCCTTTTCCAGGATGACCGTCCTGATGCGGTGATGCTTGACCTCGCCGACCGTGGCCTTGCAGCCCTGGGAGACCACCACCTCGCCGCTGCGGGGGAGGCGTTCCGCCTTTTCGGTCACCCAGCCGGCGATCCGGTCCGCTCCGTCCGACGTCAGGTGCAGGTCCAGTTCGTCGTTGATGTCCTCGAGGCTGGTGGTTCCGTTCACGATCCAGCGGGAGGAGCCGAGGGGCTTGATGCCGCCGGTTGCGCCGGCCGCGTCCGCCATGTCGGGGAGGATCTCCTCCAGGATGTCGTCGCGGGTGATCAGGCCTGCGGTGCCGCCGTATTCGTCGATCACGATGGCGATCTGGATATGCTCGTGCTGGAAGAGGGTCAGCAGGTTGTCCAGGGGCATGGTGTCGGGCACGAAGAAGTGGGGGATCAGCGAGGCCTTCAGGTCGGGCGTTCCGGAGAGGATGAAATGGGGGACGTCGATAAAGCCTTCGATATGATCCATGGAGCCTCGGTAGGCGGGTATGAACCGTTCCCCGGCTTTGCGTGCCGTGGCCATCCACGTGGAGGGATCGTCCTCGAGATCGAGCCCGGCGATATCGACCCGGGGGGTCATGACGTCGCGCACGTCGATCTTCTCGAGCCGGATGATGCCGTCGATCATGGCGCTCTCCTCGACGTTGAGCACGCCCTCCTGCTCGCCCACGTCCACCAGCGTGCGCAGATCCTCGTTGGAGATGGGGCTGAGCCGTCGTTCGAAGTGGGAGGAGAAGGAGCGGGTGACCCGGTCGAGCAGCCAGCGGAAGGGGGTCATCAGGGTCATGTGGAAGCGCATGAAGGACAGGAGGCTCACGGAGAGAGACTCCGCGTTGCGGATGGCCAGCCGCTTGGGCACCAGTTCCCCGAAAATGATGATGAGAAAGGTCATGACGGGAATGGCGACGGAGGCGCCGTGCCCCGGCAGGAGCCGTTCCGCCAGGACAAACCCGATATTGGCGGCCGCTATGTTCGTCAGGGTGTTGCCGATC
The DNA here is from genome assembly GCA_964481675.1 of uncultured Verrucomicrobiota bacterium. Lineage (GTDB taxonomy): Bacteria > Verrucomicrobiota > Kiritimatiellia > CAIKKV01 > CAIKKV01 > CAIKKV01. The sequence goes on along the minus strand of CAYZVY010000033.1, from coordinate 20,813 downwards.
AGCAGTGTCGAGAGGGGTCGGGTGGGGCGGGAGAGCAGGCTTTCAATCTCGCGCGCCGCCTTGGGACGCCGCTGGGCGATCCGGTGGATCAGGATGGGGTTGAGAGAAAAGAGGGCCGTTTCGGCGCAGGAGAACAAGGCCGACTCCGCGAAGAGCACGAGCATGACGAGAATTAAAAGGAGGGTGATGAGCATGGGAAATGCCCGGGAGCGCCGCGGGGCGCCCTACCGGGCCGGGGCCTCCTGCGGCTTGTCCACCACGTGGATGCGGAGGGAGGTGCGGGTCTGGGACGGCAGGCTGGTGACGTCCAGGTCCTTGACCATCCATTCGTCGTCGATCTTCTTGATGCTCTTGACCGCGATCCGGCGGACCGCCTGGCCGCCGGCGTCCAGGCCGTCCGCCCGGAGCAGCATCAGGTATTGCTTGTCGATCCACAGGCGCATGGCGGCATAGGGGGCGGGCTCGCCCGCCGGCGCGGGAACCTCGATGACGTAGCAGAGGCGGTCGAGCACTTTCTCGGCGCCCGTCAGCCGGGCGTGGCGCCACCACAGGAAGGAGAGGCTCAGGTCGGACCAGGTCAGGTCGGTTCCCTGGACCGGCTGCTTCGGATCCGGAAGGGGCGCGTCCTCCAGCGGGTAGCCCCTGGCATAATGCCAGGAGACGGGCCGGTTCTCCGGACGCAGGAGGGTGACCTGCTCGAGCTCCTCGCCGAACGTATCCATGATGGTGTAGCGGGCCAGGGGCGGCTTGGCCCCGTATTCGAGCCGGAGCTGCACCTGGCACTGGCGGCCGGGCTTGCCGTTGCGGGGATCGGCGCGCAGGTCGCCGTTGATCTGGAGCGGCTCCCGGGGAAGGCGGCCGGTCACCGCCTCGAGGAGGCTGTCGGCCTCGGGAATGGCAGCCGGGGGCGGAGCCGACGGGATTTCGCCCGCGGCCACGCCCGCCGCCGCCAGGAGAACCGCGGCAAACCAGGGTACGCTTCGCAACATAGTGGGGGTCATCGTATCGGAAAGTGTTGAAAGATGCAACGGTTTCCTCATAATGGGGCTGCCATGAAGATGACTTTTCTGGGAACCGGAACGTCCATCGGCGTACCCGTTATCGGGTGCGCCTGCGCCGTTTGCCGGTCCCCCGATCCGAAAAACCGCCGGCGCCGCTCCAGCGTGCACGTGGAGGCGGGCGGGCTGCACGTCCAGATCGACACCCCTCCCGACTTCCGCGACCAGGTTCTGGACCACGGCGTCACCCGGGTGGATGTGCTGCTGATCACCCATGCGCACGCCGACCACATCTTCGGCTTCGACGACCTGCGCTGTTTCAACACGATCAAGGGCGGGGTCATTCCGGTATACGGGTCGGCCATCACGCTCGACGAGATCGGCCGCCTTTTTCCCTACGCCCTGCGGCCGGCCCCCGAGGGCATGTTCAGGCCCCAGGTGACGCTGAACGAGGTCAGCGGCCCGTTTGACCTGGGGTCCGTGAAAGTCACGCCGGTTCCCGTGCATCACGGCGGCGTGGACATGATCGGGTTCCGGCTGGACGCGGACGGGCGCTCCCTGGGCTATGTGCCGGACTGCCTGTCCATGACCCACGCGGCGTCCGAGGCGTTCAAGGGGGTTGACGTGATGGTGCTGGATGCCTTGCGCCATCGGCCGCATGCCTCGCATTCCCATGTCAAAAGCAGCCTGGCCATGCTGCTCCGGATCGGGGCGAAACGGTCGTACCTGACCCACATGTGCCATGATATCGACCATGCCGCGGTGGAGTCGGAACTGCCTCCGGACGTGCGGCTGGCCTGGGACGGGCTGGCGGTTACGATCTAGGGAGGATGCATGCCGGCGTGGCTGAAAGCGATCGACGGGGGCGTGGAACTGGCGCTGCGCATCGTGCCGCGCGCCTCCCGGGAGGGGGTGGCGGGCGAGATGGGCGGCGCGTTGAAGATCCGCCTGCGGGCGCCGCCGGTGGACGGGAAGGCCAACGAGGCGCTGCGCGAGTTCCTGGCCGATCGCCTCGGCGTGCCGGTCCGGGCCGTGATCCTGGTCTCCGGCGAGACGGGCCGCCAGAAACGCGTGCGGGTCGCCGGCGTCTCGGCCGCCGCGGCGGAAGCCTCCCTGACGGATCACTGATTACGGATCACTCTTCTTTCCTTCCAACCATCCGCTCAGATATCCCTCAACGAAGCGGGGGCGGGCCGGTCTTTGTTCGTCCGGCCGGTGGCCGTACCGATGGCGAGGAGAATGCCGCACTGCATCAGCGTCATCAGCAGGTTGGAGCCGCCGTAGCTGAAGAAGGGCAGCGCCAGCCCCTTGGTGGGCAGCAGGCCCGTGACCACCCCGATGTTGAAGGCGGCCTGCAAGGTGATCAGGAAGGTGATCCCGAGGCCCAGCAGCCGGCCGAAGAAATCGGGCGCCCGCAGGCTGATGCGCAGGCTGTTGATGAAGAAGCCGACGAACAGCAGGACGATGCCGAGGGTGCCCCACAGGCCCAGCTCCTCGGCCGCCACGGGAAAGATGAAATCGGTGTGCACTTCGGGCAGAAAGAACTGCTTCTCGATGCCGTCCGTGTAGCCGACGCCGCCCAGCCCGCCCAGCCAGTACGCCTTGCGGGCCTCCAGGTAATGATACGCCAGCTTGGGGTGGCCGTCGGGGTCCAGCCAGGCCTGGACCAACTCCCAGCGGTGGGGGTTGTGGCGGACGTACCAGCCGAGGATGAGGGCGACCAGGATCGCGGCCATCAGGAGCCATTTCAGGTTGCCGCCGGCCAGCACCATCAGGAGCCAGGCGATCAGGGCGATCATGGCCGTGGCGCCGAAGTCGGGCTCCTTCAGGACCAGGGCCATTCCCGCGGCCAGCACGAGGGCCGGCAGGAACAGCCCTTCCTTGTAGCGCCCGATCTGCAGGGGATCCCGGGGGAACAGCCGCCCGACCCGCAGGGGCGCCTGGGCGAACCACCAGGCCAGCAGCAGGACGGTGGTGAACTTGGCCAGTTCCGACGGCTGGAGGTTGACCGGACCCAGTTCGAGCCAGCGCTGGCAGCCGTTGATTTTCCGGCCGACCAGGAGCACGAGCAGGAGCAGGGCGAACGTCGCGATGCCCAGGGCAGGGGCCAGTTTCCGCCAGTTCCGGTAATCCCAGCGCGAGAGGAGGAGGGCGCCCGCCAGCCCCGCGGCCATCCAGACCCCCTGCCGCTTCAGGAAGAAGAACGCGTCGCCGGTGAGCGTGATTCCGCGCGCGCCGCTGGCGCTGCCCAAAATGAGGATCCCCGCCCCGCACAGGCTCAGCAGGATGTAGATTTCAATGCGCACCGCCAACGGCCAGTTTTTCCATGTCATGGCAGATTCCCCTCAGCGTGACAGGGGAACTTAACGATATCGCGGCACAAGATGCAACTGTTGTTTGATCGGGTGGTGGATGCGGGGAGGTGAGCGGCCCGCCCGGGGTTACGGTTGCGCGGGCAGGAGGGTCCGGAAGCCCACGCCGTAGTAGCCGTAGATGCGGTGGTAGAACCAGTTGGCGCCGACCCGGCAATGGCGCGCGGTATCCATGCAGAGCCCGCTCTTGACCGCGCTCTTCATGCCCTCGTCTCCCCCCGGCTTACCGTCCCAGCACCACTCGTCCAGGTTGCCGGCCATGTCGTACAGGCCAGCCCCGTAGCCGTGCGCGCTGAAGGAGCCCGCCGGGCTGGTGTAGGGCCATAGCGCGGCGATGTAGAGGGGATGATAGCCCCGGGTCAGGCTCACGTCGAAGCTCAGGTTGGAGATACTCATATAGTTGGCCTGGGCGTGGCTGATCGAGTTGCCCCACGGAAAGCGCCGGCTGGTCAGCCCGCCGCGGGCGGCGAACTCCCACTCCTGCTGCGTGGGCAGCCGGTAGCCGGCCTGCCTGTTGACGTAACGGTCGTCGAGATCGAGCTGGCCGGTCTTGTAAATGCGCGGCTTCAGCAGGGACGAATTATAGGCGGGCGTCAACCCTTCCATCTTGCTGCGGGCATTGCACCATTTCACGCAATCGTACCAGCTGACGTCGTGCACCGGGTGGTCGGGGCCCTGGGCCAGGCCTTCGGGCAGGTCCGTGAAGCCGTTGGTCAGGCCCCAGGCGCGGACTTCGTCCCACTTGGCTTTCGTCACCTCGGTGCGGTCCATGTAAAAGGGCGTGCCGTTCGTCAGCGCGTAGGCGCGGGGATACCACGCGGTGGGCAGTTCGCCTTTGGCCAGGGGGTTGATTCCGACATTGGAGCCGGCGGGAACCAGGCTCATGCCCTCCGCGGCGGGGGCGATGACCTCGATGCCGCTGATGAACGCGGTGACAAAACGGGAGGAGGAAATGGCCAGTATCTGCAGGCCGTCTCCGCCGGATACCGTGACGGAAAAGCTGAGCATCAGGGCGCTCTTCTGGCCGCCGGCCCGGGCGTAGACGTCGAGGTCGGTCAGGGCCGTAACCCCTTCCAACTGGATGTTGAAACGGCGCTGGCTGATGGCGGTGGAAACCAGATCCGCGAAATGAAGGCGGACCAGGTAACGGCCATCGGGCACGTCGGGCAGGTCATAGGCGAGCGACCGGCCGGTCCGGCAGGACTGGTAGAGCGCGGCGGGCGCATAGTGGACGTTCTTGATGGTGGACAGGGTGGAGGCGACCGTGCCGTTGGTGCAGCCGCGGTCCGCATCCCAGCCCTTCAGGGCGGATCCGCCGCAGTTGATCCGGACGGGGGGGATGGCGGCGTGGAGGGCGGTGAGCCCCAGCGAGACGAGAACGGCAAGAATGGGCAGCGCTTTCTTCATGGGAGCCTCCTGTGTCCGGAATAACATCGCCGATGGGTCATCGTTGCAAACAGGCCCCACCTTGGCAAGCATGAACTGATCTGAGAACCGGTCCGTTTTCAGGTGGGGCGAACCGCATAGCTATCAAGCTAAGAAAGAGGTTCAACGGTTCACGGTTCAGCGGTTCAGCAGGGCTCGGGGCCACAAGTTGGGCTGATCTTTTCTTCTCGCTGTCGGTATCGATCCGCATGACGAGACCGATTGCGATACCGATACCGACCCCGATTGAGGCCAGATGAAGGCGAAGGATGGCGCCTGATCGCGCGGGCATCATCAGATAAAGGCGAAGGGCACGCCCAGGATCCGTTCCGTATAGAAGCGGGGCCGTTCGTCGTTGTTGATAACAAGGGCGAACGGGCATTTGAAATCGTCGATGAAGTTGTTAAGAGCTTGTAGTTCCTGGAGTCGTACGGTCTGGGTGTGTTTGATTTCGATGGGGATCACCCCGAAGTCTCCTTCCAGTACGAGATCGATCTCGCCGCCTGCCGCGGTTCGGTAATGGGAGGCATCGAAGGCGATCCCGCGTCCGTTTAATCCGCGCAGGAGTTCTTCGACGACCAGGCCTTCCCAGGATTTGCCCATGGCGGGATGACTCAGGAGGGCGTCGAGATCGGGGATGCGAAGAAGATGATGCAGTAATCCGGTGTCTCGCAGATAGCCTTTAGGGTGTTTGACAGCGCGTTTAAGCGGGTTTCCCGCGTATGCGGGCAGACGGCGCCAGACGTATGTGCCGTGGGCAATCTCCACGTAATCCCTGGCCGTCGGCTGGGAGACGGCCAGCGTCCGCGCCACATCCGAGTAGTTGAGAATCGTTCCGGACAGATTGCCGAGCATGTGCAGGAACTGCCGGAAGCGATCGTGATCGAGCCCGGGAAACAGCCGCGCGACATCCCGTTGAAGGTAGGTTTGTACGTAATTTTCGCACCAGGTCTTATTGAATCGGGGACTGTTTTTCAGCCAGGGTTCCGGATATCCGCCCTGCATCCAGTAACGGTGGATATCCGCGAGGGTGGCGCGGGGTTGCAGCGCGGCCGCCAGGTCGGTGATGGCAATTTTCCCGGAGCGCAGGGCATCGAAAAGAGCGGAAGCGGCCGGCTTGCCTGTTTCCGCAAAGGACAGGGGCGCCATTTCCACGATAGCCACCCGGCCGGCCAGAGACTCGGAGACCGACTTCAGCAGGGACGGCGAGCTGGAACCTGTGATGACAAAGCGTCCGGATTCATGGCGGTTCCCGTCGATCGCCACGCGAAGCGCCGGGAAAAGGGCGGGGAGCACCTGTGATTCGTCGATGGCTATTTGCCGGGGGTTCAGCCGCAGGAAAAGATCCGGGTCAGCGGAAACGACTTGGAAGTCGCTCTGCCGTTCCAGGTCGAACCGTCGCCAACTGGCATCCAACGTGCCCAGCAAGGTGGTTTTTCCGCATTGCCTGGGACCCAGTATGACCACACACGGAAAATCGGAGAGATATCTCTTGATCAGGCATTCATATATGCGCTTCATGCCATGCATAATGAAACACGTTGTTTGAAAATGCAATGCTTAAATGACGGTTTCAATGCAGGCGTTCGACGCTTATCGTCAGGCGTTCGACGC
>CAYZVY010000033.1:0-14304 GCA_964481675.1 uncultured Verrucomicrobiota bacterium | reverse complement strand
AGGACGGTGTGAGGGGGACACGGGTCAGGAGACCCGTGCCACTGGGGGGATGGAAGGGGGCAGGACGGTGTGAGGGGGACACGGGTCAGGAGACCCGTGCCACTGGGGGGATGGAAAGGGGCATGCGGGATAACGGGTGTCAGGCGGACACGATTCCCGCGCACGCTGGATGAGCTGAACAGCCCCAAAATGGTTTACCGGCATGTGCGCCTTGCCGGGCGGTCCGTTTGCGCATGGTCTTGCCGCACAATGGGCAGTTGGGCCCGGGGGCGACGTCGGACCGGTCCGACTTGTCCGACCGGTCTGACCGGTCCGATTGTGGACTGGAATGGAATCGGCAGCGGCCGGAATTGCGGGTGACCAGGTGGCAGTAGGAGTCTGGTGGGGGCCAGGGTGGCGATGGAAAGGGAGATGATGGTAAAGAATACGGTAAAGATAATGGGAAGCGGCTGAGTGGAGGCGAGGGGCGGGGGATGGACAGCGCCGGACCGCCCCCACCGGGGGCAGCCACAGAAGATCCCCAACCGATCACTGATGACGGATCACTGATTACTGACCTGTTCTCTCCTGCGCCCTCCGCCGCGCCTTTTTCAGCGCATCGGCGATGGGGTCGGATGCCGGCGGCGGGGCGGCCGGTTCGGCGGCGGGAGCACCCGTTGAAGGGGCGCCCGGGGAGGACGCCCGCGAGGCGTCGGCCGGCTTCCGCGGGAGGGCAGGCGCCGGGCCGGCCTCTTTTTCCCGGCGGCGGAACCGCAGGCGGCTCGTCAGCCAGCCGGTCCAGCGCTCGAACACCTCCAGCAGGAATAGCAGGGCAGCCAGCAGATACAGGACCGTTGCCAGCGCCACCGGCCGCCGCTGGCGGGGCAGGTCGTCCCAGATCGACGCCGGATCCGCCCGGCTCCGCCCGCCCGTGGCCGCCGCGATTCCGGCCAGCACCGCTCCGCCGTCCCGGTCCGCCTGCGGCGCATACTCCGGCGAATAGGGCGGCTGCCACGGCGGCAGCGTCACGGGCGGCTCGCCCGGCACGCTCACCGTGGCCAGCAGCGTGTCGTCCCCGCCCGCCTCCACGTCCACGCTCAGCACGTCCGGCCCGGCCCACGGGAGCGGGATCGTCTCGGCCACCGGCGTCCGCCCGGCCCGGTGCCTCAGCAGATGCAGCACGGGCCGCTCCTTTTCCCATTGCGCAATGCGGTCCGGCTCGCCCTGCAGCGCGATGCGCAAGCCGCCAGGAATCGGCGTCAGCACCGGCAGGTATCCGTTCAGGGCGTCGCCCTCGGCCCCGGCCGTCCAGCGCGCCATGGCCGCGAACCAGTCGCCCGCCTGCGGCCAGCGGGCCAGCGGTCCCGTGTAGGCGCCGTCCGCCTCGCCCGCATACGTCAGCACCCGGCCCGTCCCGCGCCGCCAGAACGCGATGAGGGGCGCGGCGTTCTCGTCGCCCGAGACGGCGGCCGCGAGCGCGTCGGGCCGCAGGTAGGTCAGGTTGTAGCCGCCCAGCACGGGCGCGCCGGCCGGCCTGAACGCGGTCATCAGCGGCAGGGCGGGGGTGAAGGCGGCGGCCACGGGATTGGTGATGAAGGCGCTGCGCGAGACGGCGAAGGTGTCCTGCGCGAACAGGCGCGGCAGCTCGGCCGCGTTCGCGGTGAAATAGCACTCGCCCCCGCCGCGCTTGGCCACATCCTTCAGGAAAGCGGCGTCCACGTCGGATTCCGTCCCGAGGCCGATCACGCTGACGCTGATACCCGCGCCCGCCGCATGGGCGAGCAGGTTGACGTAGTCGCCCGGTTCCTCGGCATCGGCCGCGTCGGCAAACAGGATGATGTGGCGGATGCCGGTATCGACCCCCTGCAGCAGGCGGCAGCCGTCGCGGAGGCCGGTATAAACAAAGATGCCGCCGCCCTCCGAGGCGATCCGGAGAATGTCGTTGCGCTTCCCGCGGGCCTGGGCGACGGACAGGCGGGGCACGACGACGTGCGGCGCGCTGTCGACCGCGATCACGCCGAACTCGTCCGCGTCCTGGAGCAGGTCGAGCACCTGCACCGCGCCGTTGTTGGCCAGGTCCATCTTGGTGCGCCCTCCGCCAACGGGGGCCGTCATGCTGCCGGAGCGGTCGAGCACCACCACAATGGCCATGGCGTATTTGCGGTGCTCGCGCCGCAGTTCCATGGAGACCGGCAGGAGCGGGTCGAGGGCGGACTTGAAATAGCCGCCCTGCCCGAACGCGTTCCTCCCGCCGGTGAGGAGGAGCCCGCCGCCGCCCGACTGGATCCACGCGGCGATCGTGTCGAGCACGGGCCCGCCCAGCGCGTCGGCCCGCGTGTTTTCCACCACCAGGCCCGAGACGCCAGCGAAATCGGCCAGGTCGGGCCGCACCTCGCCGGGCTGGCGGACGGCCACCTCGAACCCGGCGCGGCGCAGCAGGCCGGGCAGGCTGGAGGCCGGCGTGGCGGGCACCACCAGCAGCGGCCGCGGCCCCTCGGCGCGGACCAGGAACGCGGCGCGGTTGTTTTCGGGGCAGGGGTCCGCCGGATCGGCCTTCAGCGCCAGCGTGTAGGCGGAGACCCCGGCCCCGGGCGGCACGTCGCGGAACACCAGCGGCGACAGGCCCCGCGGCATGGAGCGGGATCCCTGCGCCACCAGTTGCCCCCCGCGGCGCAGCTCGTAGCTGATGTCCCCCGATTCGGGACATAGAATCCAGGCGGTGAACAGGAGCGCCTCGCTGCGGGGCAGCGACAGCGGCGTCTCGAGGCGGGCGATGGCGAGGTCGCCCACGGCGGCGCGCCGGCCCTGCCGATAGTCCACGGGCACGCGCCGGGCGGCGGCGCGGCCGGCGGCGGAGACCGGGTCGGGCCCGGTCGCGAGGCCGTCCGAAAGGGCCAGGAGCCGGCCGGGCCGGTCGGCCGGCAGGAGCGCGAGCGCGGCGTCGAGCGCGCCGGCGAGATGGGAGGCGTCGGTGTCGTGCCGGGCGGTGAAGCCGGCATACGGCCCCACCTGGGGCGGATGCTCCACCGCCGCCGCGCGGGCGAAGGAGACGACGCCCAGCAGGTCGCCGGGCCGCATGGCGGCCTGCAACCGCCGGATGACGGCCGCCTGGTCGGCCCGCGCCTCGGGCGGCATGGAGTCGCTGCGATCGGCCACCACCACCACGCAGCCGCCGGTCGCGGGGAGCTTCAGGACGGGCTTCGCGAGCGCCAGCACGATCAGGACGAGCGCCGCGGCGCGGAGCCCGCGCAGCGCCCGCGACGGCAGCGGGCGGACCAGCCAGAGCGCGGCCAGCGGCAGGGCGAGCAGGAGCCAGACGGGGTTCAGCAGGTTCATGCCGGCGCCTCCCGCCGCGCGAGAACGGCCTGATGCACGGCCAGCAGCGCCAGGGCGGCCAGCCCGAACGCCCACGCAAAGGAGACCGCTTCCTGCTGCACGACGCCCGGCCCGTTCCATTGCCCCCATGCGCCGGAGGCCGCGGGCCGCAGGTCCGATTCCGCCGGCGCCAGCCAGTTGACGGCCACGGCATGGAGCGCGCCGCCCTTCCCCGGGAACTCATACAGGCCGGGCTGAACCGGGAACCAGGTCAGCGGCCCGCTCCGTCCCGCCCGCAGGGTCACGGTTTCGGGGCCGCGCAGGACGACCACGGCGCGGTCCCCCGGCGGCGCCAGGCGCACGGGCTGGTTCACGATCGCATTCGGCGACTCGAAGCCCGGCAACGCGGTGGCGCGCCAGTCCAGGATGTTGGCCACCAGGGCGGGCCAGGCGGGCGTGGCCTGGAGCGTGGAGAAGCGCGTGACCAGTTGAAAATGGAGGTGCGGGGGGCGACCGGTTCTTTCCTCAAGCGTGATGAGCGGGATGTCGCCGGCCATCACGAGAGGCAAACCCGGCAGTTGCACGGGCGCTGCGCCCCACGCGACACCGTCGAACGAGAGCCCCTCCAGCAGCGGGTGCAGGGGCTGGACAAGAAACGGGCCGAGCTGCGGCTTCGCGCCGGCGGGCATGTGCCATTCCACGACCCAGGCGCCCGGCCCGGGGCTGTTCGTTGCGCTGTCCGTCCAGACCAGGTCGGGCTCCGGCCCCCCCGGCAGCGCGCGGTCGGCCGCCTCCACGGCGCGCGTCAGCAGGCGCTGCGCGTCGGCCGAGGCGAACTGGAAAGCGGAGCGGACCTTGCGCGGGATGCGCGGCAGCAGGACCACGGTGTTGTCGGCTTCCAGCGCGTCGGGATCGAGCGTGAGCGTCACTTTTCCCGCGCCCGGCGGCAGTGGAATCCGCAGGCGCTGCGGCTTGGCGCCGGTTGGCTGGACCGTATGGACGGCGGGTTCGACCTTGTCGCCGCGGAGCGTCACGCGCACGGGCGACGGATCGGGCGAGTAGGAGGCGACTTCGATGCTGATCCAGTCGGCCCCCGCCTGGTCGGGCGCGCGCACGGCATGCACGAAGGCGCGGTTGGGCAGGGGCGCGCCGCAGGCGAGCCAGCGGAGGGCCGGGAAGGCCGCCGGGGTGGCGGGGGCATGATCGGTGAGGACCAGGAACGCTTCGCCGGGCGGGGCGGTTTCGGCGGCCAGCGCCAGCGCGCGGTCGAGGTCGGCGGCGGGCGCGCCCGGTTTCCAGTCCTGCAGGGCGGAGGCGAGTGACTCGGGGGCGAGGGTGGCGAGCAGGCGGGGCTGGGGGCCGGCCAGGAAGAGGCGGACGCGCCGGAAGCGGCCGTCGCGCTGTTCGCGGAGCAGCGCGGAGGCGGCCCGTTCGGCGGGCGTATGGCCGTCGGGGCCCCGGGCGGTCATCGAGGCGGAGTCGTCGAGGACGACCGAGAGCGAGCGCCGGGCCTGGGGCCGCAGCCATTCCGGCTGGGCGGCGGCGAGGGTGAGCAGCGCGAGGATGAGCAGTTCGAGCAGGAAGAGCCAGGGGGCGCGGAAGCGGTGGAGGACGGGGCCGCCCTGCTGGACGCGGCTGACCTGCCGCCAGAGCATGAGGCTGGAGACCCACTGGGGCTGGAAGCGGTTGCGCAGCAGGTAGACGACCGCGAGGCCGGCGAGGGTGAGCAGGCCGAGGAACGCGAGCGGCGTGGCGAAGGCGGTCATGTCAGGCGGCTCCCAGCAGGCCGGCCCGCTCGAGGCCGGCCTGGCGCGGCGCGCCGGCAACCTCCTCGGCGGTCAGGGTGACGAGCGCGGCGCCGGCCTGGCGGCAGGCGCGGCTCCACAGGTCCTGGTGGGCGGCGAGCGCGTCCCGATATTGGGTGCGGACGGTCTGGTCCACCTCCACGTGCAGCCGCTCGCCGGATTCGACGTCGTCGAGCCGGCGGGTGCCCAGCGGGCCGGCCTCGGTCTCCTCGCGGGCGAGCAGCTGGATCAGCACCAGCCCGGCCGCGCGCTCGGCCATCTGGCGGAGCACGGTCGAGGGGTCGCCGGGAAAGAGCAGGTCGCTGATGAAGATGCGGAACCCGTGGGGCCGGAAGCGGGGGGGCAGCATGCGGAGGGCCTCGTCGGGCGGGAGCGCCGCGTCGAAGGCCGGGATGGGCCAGAGGTCGGGCGGGCCGTTCGAGCCGGGGTGGGGGTGGCAGCCGCGGCCGGTGACCCAGAGGCGGTGCGAGCAGCGGGCGTTGCCGGCGGCGGCGGCGAGCAGGGCGGCCAGGGTGAGCGCGGCGCGCCGCTTGGGCGTGCCGGGCAGGCGCATGGAGGGGGTGGCGTCCAGCAGCAGGTCGAGGTGGGGGTCGACCTCCTCGCGGAACAGCTTGACGATCTGGCGGTCGGTGCGCGCGAAGACGTTCCAGTCGAGGTGGCGGAGGTCGTCGCCGGGCTGGTAGTCGCGGTAATCCTGGAAATCGAGCGAGGCGCCGGTGCCGCGGCCGAGGCGGTTGCCGCCGGAGCCGCGCATGGTTTCGCGGGGCAGCGAGAGGCGGTAGCGGGCGCCGGCCTGGCGGCCCTCGATCAGGGCCTGGCGGTCTGGATCGGGGTCGCTCATGCCGCGGGCGGCTCCGGCTCGAGGCGGCGGAAGTCGCGGAGCTCGCGGCCGAAGTCGGCCAGGAACGGCAGGCTGGCCAGCAGGACCCAGAGGCCCGTTGCCGACAGGAGCGGGCGGAGCTTGACGTCGTCGAAGAAGGCGGCCAGGACGCTGCCGAAATTCCAGAGGCCTTCGCCGGTCTTGGAGGGTTCGGCCCCGATCTGGGCCAGCAGGGGCAGCAGGCCGCCGACGGCGATGAAGAGCAGGACGATGACCCAGAGCAGGGTGTGGTCCAGGTAGCGGCGCAGCCTGTAGCGCCAGAGCAGGCGCACGGTGAAGGCGTGGCCGGCGATGACGAGGAAGGCGAGCAGCGCGCGGGCTGCGACGTGCTCGTCCGACCCGGAACTGCCGTGGATTTTTCCGCAGCCGGAGCAGACGACGCTGGTCAGGGGGTGGGCCCGGATCGCTTCCATCACCAGGCCGATCCCGAGGGTAATGGCGGCGAGGCCGAGGGCCCAGGCCACGCCGGAGGGGGCGCCGGAGAAGAAGGGGAACGCCAGCACGCGGCGGGGGCCGGCGGGGATCTCGCGGCGGATGCGGCGCGGGTAGCCGGGGCTTTCGGAGGCGGCCATGACGATCGCGAAGCAGGCGATGATCGTGCCGGGAATGATCCAGGCATACGCGAGGTCGGCGTCCTTGTTCAGCCAGGCCAGGCCGGCCGTCAGGACCGCCCAGAGCACCCAGAAGACGGTCAGGCAGGCGCGGATCGGGCGGGCGCGGTTGGAGGCGGGCGGCATGAGGAAGGAGAGGGCGATGACGCGCAGGACGGCGCAGAGGACGATTCCGCCGCCGGCCGTGAAGGCGCAGCCCGTCCAGAAGTCCTTGTCCATGTCCAGGCTCCCGTCCAGAAAGACGCTCATGCTGAAGCCGATGACGAGGAAGACATGCTGGAGCAGGAACCCGGCCAGCGCCAGGCCGAACAGGGCGCGCCAGATGCGGTTGAGCGGCAGGAGCGCCACCAGCAGCGCGAGGTAGTTGATCCAGGCGGTGGCGAAGGCGAGGAAGCCGAACGCCAGCAGGACGCCCCCGAGGTTGACGCCCCGCAGCATGAAGGAGAGGACGAGGAACGGCAGCGCGACGCCCGCGAACTGGAGGAAGACGGCGCCGCAGGCGAGCATTTTGCCGTCGATGATCCGCGCCGGCTCCAGCGTGGTGGCGTACTGCAGGTCGAGCTGTTCGCCGTTGCGCTCGAACACCAGGCGGATGCCGGTGAAGGCGGGCAGGAACAGCAGCGCCACGAGGGCCAGGCTGACGTAGACGCCGGCGGCCACCCCCGAGCCCATGCTGAAGATGGCGGAGGGGTTGGAGACGGCGCGGCCCTGGTTGACGAGCAGGACCACGGCCACGATGACCAGCAGCGTCAGCAGGAACAGCAGGAGCGCGCCCGAGACGAAGCGGCTGCGGACGGCCTGGCGCAGCTCCTTGAGCAGGATGGGGTTGAGGGTCGTGGTCATGCTACGGCTCCGCGGGTGACTTTCATGAACAGGTCTTCCAGCTTGTCGTGGACCGGCCGGAATTCGACGATGCGCACGCCGCGCGTGACGAGCGCCGCGAGCAGGGCGGCGGCCTCGTCCGGACCGCCGTCGAGCAGGATATGGAGGAGGCCCGCGCGCGCGTGGACGTCGCGGACGCCGGGCGTTTCGAGGAGGATCTTCTGCAGGTCGCCCGGTTCGCCCAGCGCGCGCAGGACCACGGCGATTTGGGGCGTGGCGCCGGGCTCCGCCGGCGCCGCGGAGCCGGCGTGGACGATGCGCCCGAGCTCGAGGATGACGACGTCGTGGCAGATTTCCGACAGCTCGCTGAGGATGTGCGAGCTGATGAAGATGGCCTTGCCGTTCTCGGCGAGCGCGGCGATCAGCTCGCGCAGCTCGATGCGCGCGCGCGGGTCGAGGCCCGCGGCGGGCTCGTCCATGATCAGGATGGACGGGTTGTGCACCAGCGCGCGGGCGAGGCTGACGCGCTGCTTCATGCCCTTCGACAGGGCGTTCAGCGTCTTCTCGCGCAGGTCGCCGAGGCCGGTGAAGGCCTCGACCTGCGAGACAGCCTTCGTGAGGGCCGGCCCGCGCAGCCCGTAGGCGCGGCCGAAGAAGTCGAGGTATTCCCAGACGGTCATGTCCGAGTGGGCGGGCAGCGAGTCGGGCATGTAGCCGACCGCGCGGCGGGCCTCCTCGGGATACTCGATGAGCGAGAGGCCGTCGAGCAGGATGTCGCCGCCGGTCGGCTCGTCGAGCGTGGCCATGATGCGCATGGTGGTGGTCTTGCCGGCGCCGTTGGGGCCCACGAAGCCGAGCACGCGGCCGCTTTCGAGGGTGAAGGAGACGCCGTCCACCGCGCGTGTGCGGCCGAAGTGGCGGACCAGGTTTTGGACGGCCATTTTCATGGGCGGACTCCTTGGGCGGCCGCGCCGGGCGCGGGCTCCGCCGTGAACGTGCCGACGACCACGGCGCGCGCCTGGACGCGGACGTCGCCGGGGAGCGGGTTTTCCAGGAACGGGCAGGACTCGAGCAGCGCGACGAAGCGGCCGGGCTCGGGGACCGCCGGCGCGTTGGAGGGGTTGAACCAGAGCCCGTCGAGCCCCCAGTTGTCGCCCTTCCGGCTCAGCGACGTCTCAAGCTGGTACGCCGCCGGAGGGCCGGGCTTTGTTTCTGTTTTGGGAACAACCTCGAGCGCGGCGCGGCCGCCGGCGCGGATGGCCCCCGCGCGCAGGAAGCGGCCGCCGGGCTCCTGGAGGGTCAGGCTGCGCACGTCGCCGCCGAGCGCGTTGACGACGTCGAGGGCGCCGTCGGCCCCGCGGGTGACGACGAGCCGCTCGAGCCGCTTCTCGCTGCGGCGGAGATGGAAGTAGGAGGGCACGCGGGGGCGGATCCAGCCGCTGTCGAAGTTCTGGGTCCGGGTCCAGTCGATCGCGCAGCGGGGCAGCTGGTAGCTGTACCCCTGGTCGCCGAGCGGGCTGACTTCGGTTTCGGTCCCGAAGAGGAGCCCTTCGGCCGGCGTGAAGGGGGCGTAGACGCCGACCGAGCCGACCGTCGCGGCGCGCTGGGTGGCGGTATCCAGCCAGGTGATCGATTCGATCCGGACCGAGGGCGTCCAGCCGTCCTGGAAGAAGGCGAAGGCGACGATGCCGGCGGTGGTGACCAGGGAGAGCGCGGGGATGAGGATGAAGCGGAGCAGGCGGTTGTTGCGGCGGCGGGTGTAGAGCAGCACGCCCGGCCCGGCCAGCAGGGCGAAGGCCAGGAGCGTCAGGAAGAAGGCGCGCGCCGGCACGCGGATGCCGGCGACGACGGGACAGGCGCGGTGGGCTTCGTCAAAATCGGGTTTTATCTTCCAGGGTTCGGACGAGGCCTTGAACGCGGCTTGCAGGTAGACGACGGTGGAGGTGGGCCACTTTGCGGGATCCGGCTGATCCAGGTGGACCACGGAACCGAGCCCGTGCGGGGTGCGCTGCCAGCCGTTTGTCGGGGATCCGGACGCGGGGGGGACCGGAAACGGCGCGGCGGATTCGGGCGGGCCGGCCAGGAGCAGGATGCCGCCGGCCCGGACGTAGGCCAGGAGCGCGTCGCTCACGTCGGCGGGCACGCGCGCCCAGTCGCGGCCGGCCAGCACCACCCCCGCAAAGGGGGTGTAGGCGCGCCAGTCGGGGCTCCAGGCCTCGACGTCGATCTCCGGCCGCGTGTAGCGCTTCGTGTCGGATCCGGAGGAGTGGGGGGAATAGTGGGACGAGGTGCGCGACGTCAGGGACGTCTCTAGCGCGGAGGCTTTCTCGAAGGAGGCGCTGATCGTTTCCGCGGAGAGCGAGCGCGAGATGAGCAGCCCGAAGATTCCATCGGGAATCGACCAGCGGTTCTGGAGGTCGGGGAACGAGCGCAGGGTGGCGGCCTTCCGTTCGCCGCCCTGGACGATGACCAGGAGGGAGTCGTTGCCCCGGAGATCGACGGGTGGCTGCGGCAGGCTGACGCGGGCCGTGGCGCCGGGATCGAGCACGAGGGAGCGCGACAGGTCCTGGAGCCCGCCGCCATAATGGGATTCCGGCAGGCGCAGGGTGACCACGAGCCGCCGGGCCGAGCTGTTTTCCACGAGAAAGCGGTGGTCGAGATAGCCGTAGGGCCAGTAGTCGGGATAGAGGCCGATGGCCGAGACGCGGACGCCGGGCGGAACCGTGATGGCGGATTCCACGGCGGACAGGCAGGGGAGAAGCGCGGCCTGAAGGGCGAGGGCGAGAGCGGGAAGGAGGTGGCGGCGTGGGGTCATGGCGCGTTCTCCAGGCGGACGTTATCGGGCAGGTTCAGGCCGGCCTCGTCCACCTCGGCGAGCAGCGCGTCCACGATCTGGAAGGGCGTGACGCGGTCGAGCCGGGCCTGGTATTGGAGGATGAGCCGGTGGTTGAGGACCGCGCCGATGACCTGGCGGACGTCCTCGAACCCGACCGAGGGGCGGCCGGCGATCAGGGCGAGGGCGCGCGCGGATTCGGCGGCGGCGATGGCGGCGCGCGGGGAGGCGCCGTAGGTGACGTACTGGCGGACCAGCGCCGGCGCGCCGGGCGCATCCGGATGGGTGGAGGCCACGAGCCGGGCGATCCAGCGGGCGACGGCATCGGGCAGCGCGATGCGGTCCACGGTCTCGAAGCACAGGCGCAGGTCTGCGGCGGTCATGTGCCAGTCGGGCTCGGGGATCTGGCCGTGGCGGCGGCTGGTCAGGATCGCGGTGAGCGTTTCGGTGGAGATGTCGCGCACGGGGAGGCGGAAGAGGAAGCGGTCGAGCTGGGCTTCGGGCAGGGGGTAGGTGCCTTCGAGCTCGATGGGGTTCTGGCTGGCGAGGACGAAGAAGGGGTCGGGGAGCGGGCGGGTGGCGCCGAGCAGGGTGACGGTGCGCTCCTGCATGGTTTCGAGCATGGCCGACTGGGTTTTGGGGGAGGCGCGGTTGATTTCGTCGGCCAGCAGGATGTTGCAGAACACGGGGCCGGGCTGGAAGACCATTTCGCGGCCGAAGCCGGGCTTGTCCTGCAGGATGTGGGCGCCGAGGATGTCGGCCGGCATGAGGTCGGGCGTGAACTGGATGCGCTTGAACGAGAGCTGGAGGATGGAGCCGACGGCCTTGACGAGGGCGGTCTTGCCGAGGCCGGGCAGCCCTTCGAGGAGGATGTGGCCGCGGCCGAGGATGCCGGCCAGCACCATGCGGTGGAGCTCCTCGCGGCCGAGGAGCAGGCGGTTCAGCTGGCCGAGCGCGCGGTTCAGCAGGTCGGAGGCGGGGCGGATGGTTTCGGGCGGGAGGGGGGGGGCGGGCTGGCTCATGGTTTCCTTTCCGGCGCGGGCGTGGATTGAAAGTAGTGGTCGACGGCGGCGCGGTGGCGCGGCAGGATGACGGCCTGGCGGCCGGCCTGGGGCGCGGGCGCGGCGCCGGCCAGGGCGCCGGGTTGCAGGATGGCGGCGCCGGGCGTGGCGTCGGGGGCTGCGGCGGAGAAGCCGACCGGCTTGGCGGCGTCCAGGGAGGGCGTTGAGGCGGATGTCAGCTTGATATCCTTGAAGCCGATGCCGGCGGACGAGGAGGGGTCGGTCCAGGTCAGCGGGGCGTCGCCGCGGCCGCGCGAGACGCCGCCGCGGCCGGGCTTCCCTTCGCCGGAGAAGCAGGCGGCAAGGGCGTCTCCCCCTTCCTGGTTGTCGAGGAACCGGGCCAGCGCGGCTTCGCAGGCGGCCCCGTTGGTGCAGAGGGAGCCGGGGGGGCAGCGGGAGGCGTCCACGAGCTGGGCGTCAACGAGGCGGCCCAGCTGGCCGGCCTTGAGGTCGCCGGCGTCCTTCAGGAGTTTGGCGAGCGCGTCGAGCTGCTCGGGCGTGAGCGTGCCGGCCGGCAGCGCGGCCAGCAGGTCGGCCGGCAGCGTGTTGGTCAGCGCGGCGGGCCATTCCTGCCCGGCGGCGAACTGGTTGAAGGCGGCGAGCGAGGCGGTTGCGGCCTCGGAGCCGGCGCCGCCCTCGGCGAAGGCGCCCTGGAGGGATTCGGCGGCGGCCTGCGCGGCGCGCATCAACTCCTGCTCCTGCATGAGCTGGTCGGCGGTCTGGGCTCCCGCCTGCTCGATCTGCTCGCGGAGCTGGTCGAGCGCTTCCAGCGCGCGGGCGGGGTCGGTTCCATCCTGCAGGGCGGCGCTGGCCTCCAGCTCCTGGCGCCAGCTTTCCAGGTTTTCGGGCGGCGTGACGTCGGGCTCGATCAGCGCGGCGGCCTTTTCCTGGAGCGGGGCGATGAGGGGCGACAGGTCGAGCGGGGCGGCGAGCACCGCGTGCACGAGTCGGGCGGGCACGAGCAGCACGGCGGCGGCGAAGGCGGCGGCGGCGAGCCAGACCGCGGGGCGGCGCGACTCGCGCCAGCGGAGGCGGGGCTCGGGGAGGGACGCGGGCAGGCGGTCTTTCCAGGCCTCGGCGCCCGGGTGGCCGGCCATGAGGAGGAGTCCGCCCGACGACCCGGCGGCATCGAGCCAGGCCAGGCACTGGCCGGCGGAGGGCGTCCGGCGCCACGCGGCGAGGGCGGCGGGCACAAAAGGCAGCAGCGCGGCGGCCAGCAGGAGCAGGGCCAGGGGGAGCAGGGGGGGCGAGGCGAGGATGCGCAGGAGCAGGGCGAGCAGGCCGGCGGCGAAGAGCGCGCCGGCGGAGAGGACCAGCGCGAGGCGCAGGGAGAGGAAGCGGAATAGCCGGAGCCGTAGGCGCTGCGCGTCCCTCATTCCCGGCGAGTCTGGTTGACTGAACGTCATGGCCGCCTGTCACTCCCTGAGCGCATGATAACAATGGGTCATAATGTACCCCGAATGGGATGGTAAACAAGGAAAATGCGAGGGGGGCGGATCTTTGCACATTGCGCGGCTTGACGGGGCCGCGCGGCCTTCATATGATTCAGGACGCCGCTGGGCTGTTCCCTAAAACGGTGGTCATGTGATGAAGAGATTGATTTATTTGCTAGGCGCCGGCTTGGCGCTTATGGTCGCATGCCGCAGTTCGCATGTGGCGGGTCCCCTGCGGCCGGCCGGCTCCCGGGTGGATCGATAGCCGGTTCGCTGCTGACCACGCAGCCGCGTTCGTCGAAGAGGTTCATGTAGCAGCAGACGGCGGCGGGGGGAACGGGTGCGGAGGCGGATCCCGCCGCGGCATCGAGGAGCGCGTCCCGGGTCTGCCAGTTCCGCTCCAGCCAGGGGCCGGCATCGGTGGTGAAGTTCAATTCGGCCTTGAGCACGGGGACCGCGCTTTCGAAGGCCACGTGCAGGAGGCTGTCCCTAATTTCGGTCCTTACGATCCGGGGCAGGGGAGGCTTGTTCCGGAATAAGGAATCGGCCAGCGCGAGTATTTCCGGCGGATTTTCGCCGGGCTCGCCATGGCCGTGGGGCATCCGCACCCGCAGGCAAAGCGTGCGCGGGCCTGTTGGAAGGAGAGTGGATTTCCGCCAGGAATCCATCGGGTAGGCGAAGTCGTTGGTGCCGTTCACCCACAGCATCGGCCGGCGCATGCGGGGCAGGGAGACAGAGGGGTCCCAGAGCGACAGCCAGCGCGCCGCTCGGTCTGTTCCCATTTTAGCAAATTCGGGCAGCCAGGCCGAGTTGTCGCCCAGGAAGCCGCAGCCGTAGACGGGCGCGGCGAAGGCGAACCGGTCGTCGATCCCGGCCGCGTGGCAGGTTAGGTAGCCGCCCCAGGAGACGCCGGTCAGGCCGATGCGAGCGGGATCCACCTCCGGCCGGGAGCGCAGCAGCGAGTGGGCCCGGATCACCGCGGCCACGGCGTGGAAGGTCCACTGGTCTTCGACGGGGCGGTCGATCTGGTCGAATCCGCCCCAGCCGGGGGGGCCGCCGTGGGGGTGGTGGGGGTGGCTTTGCGTGTCGCCGTTGCTGACGCAGCCGCAGGTATCCATGGAGATGGCGGCGTAGCCGCGGCTGTTCCAGAGCTTGACCCAGCGGAGGAAAGCCGAGCCGCCGCCGCCGTGCGCGAGGACCATGGCCGGGAGGCGGGCGCCGGGTTTTGAGGGGGGAATGCCGAGGTAGGCAAAGACGCGGGTGGGTTTGCCCTGGCAGGGCGGGCCATCAAAAAAGAGGGACTGGATGCCCTCCGTTCCGGAGGGGGTCACCTCGTACGTGGCCGGCGGGGCGGCCAGCGCGTCCATGTTCCACGGGCTGGTTGTCATGCCGCTAAAATAGTGAACCGGCGCGGAAATGCAAAGTCATTTTGATCCCATCTTTGTCGGGCGCATCTGCGATTAGGTGCTCGTCTTCTGTAAGTGGGCGAGGCGGATTACGCGGCGGGGGCGCGGCGTTTCGGGCGTTCTCTGGCGGGCGCTTTTGCGCGCTAAGGGCTTCAGGCT
>CAYZVY010000032.1:0-25594 GCA_964481675.1 uncultured Verrucomicrobiota bacterium | reverse complement strand
GCCGGAACCCTGATCCGCCCAAAAGCAGCCGGGCATGAACGCCGAAACGCCGCAATAGCATCGGGCCATGACATGCCCAGGCCTCGTAACAAACCGCAGATGCGCCCATCTTTGGCTGTGTCTAGGCTTGGTGTTTTTCTGGTTATGACTTATGATATGAAGAAGGATGATTGCACAGAGAGGATCCCGCATGCGCAAGCAACTGGTTTTGGCCGTTGTCATTGGCTTGATGGCCGGCCTGGTGATCGGGTACGGGTGCGCCTCCCGGCCGGTGAAATCGGACGCGGCCGCGATCGGGCAACCGGCGGGCGCGGCGGAGATCTGGACCTGCTCGATGCATCCGCAGATCCGCCAGCCCAAGGCTGGAGACTGCCCGATCTGCGGCATGGACCTGATACCCGTTTCCCTGGACGCCTCGCCGGATGCGGGGCATCCCCGCCAGCTGACGCTGTCCCCCGCGGCCCGGCAATTGGCTGAAGTGGCCGTGGCGCCGGTGGAGCGGCGATCCGTTTCGGCCGAGATCCGGTTGGTTGGCAAGGTGCAGTATGACCAGACGCGGCTGGCCTTCATCTCCCCGCGCGTAGCGGGGCGGATCGACCGGCTCTTCGCCAACTTCACGGGCATGCCGATCAAGACGGGCGACCATCTGGCCGATATGTACAGCCCCGACCTGGTGGCGGCCCAGCAGGACCTGCTGCAGGCGTCCACGTCCTCGACCGGTCTTCTTGCCAACGCCTCGCTGCTCAAGGCCTCCCGCGAACGACTGCGCCTGTGGGGGCTGACCGTGGAGCAGATTGCCGAGATTGAGCGCAGCGGTCAAGTGCGCGACCATGTGACCTTCTTCTCGCCTCTTGGCGGGATTGTGGTGGAGAAGGAGGCACGGGAAGGCATGTATGTCGAGCCGGGCATGCGCCTGTTCACCGTGGCCGACCTGTCGCGCGTGTGGGTGCAGCTCGATGCCTATGAATCCGACCTGGCCGCGCTGCGGTATGCCCAGGACGTGGCGTTCGAGGCCGAAGCGTACCCGGGGGAAACCTTCAAGGGAACGATCGCGTTCATCGACCCGATGCTCGATCCCATGACGCGGACGGTCAAGGTCCGGGTGAACGTGGAGAACCTGGACGGCCGGCTGAAGCCCGAGATGTTCGTGCGTGCCCGGGTGCAGGCGGTCCTGTCGGGCAGCGGGTCGGTGCTGAGCCGCAACCTCGCCGGCAAGTGGATCTGCCCCATGCATCCCGAGATTGTCAAGGACGGGGCGGCGGCGTGCGACATCTGCGGTATGCCGCTGATGCCGGCGGAGAAACTGGGGTATGCCTCGCCGCAGGCGGGCGCGGAGGAGTTGCCGCTGGTCATACCGGCGACCGCTCCGCTGGTGACGGGCAAGCGCGCGGTGGTGTATGTGGCTTTGCCGGGCCGGGAAGGCGCTTACGAGGGCCGGGATGTGGTGCTCGGCGCGCGGGCGGGCGACTATTACCTGGTGAGGGACGGTCTGAAGGAAGGGGAACAGGTTGTCGTGAGCGGCAACTTCAAGATCGACAGCTCCCTGCAGATCCAGGGCAAGCCCAGCATGATGGCGCCCGAGGCCGGCCCGCCGCCCGCCGCGGCCGCGCCGGCTCCGGCGGCCATCGAGACCCCGGCGGCCTTCCGCCGCCAGCTGGATGCCGTGCTGGAGGCTGTGCTGGCCATGGGCGGAGCGCTGGCTGGCGATGACGAGGCTGCGGCCCGCGCAAGTCTGGTCAAGGCCCGCGAGGCGCTGGCGGCCGTGGCCGTGGGGGATTTGTCCGAAAGTGCCTGCGGTCGCTGGATGATCTCGCAGAAGGCGTTTGGCGCATCGATTGACAAGCTGGCGGGGGCCGCGGATATGGCCGCCTTGCGGCTGGGTTTCGCGGCGGTGTCGGCCGATATGGCGGCCCTCCTGAAGGCGTTCGGGCCGGTCCGGGCCGGCCCTGTTTATGTCATTCACTGCCCCATGGCGTTCGACAATCGCGGCGCCGACTGGCTGCAGGCGGACCGGGCGGTGCGCAATCCCTATTTCGGGAAGGCCATGTTCTCCTGCGGGGAGGTCGTTGAGACCCTTCCGCCCGTTTCCCCCGGACCGGCAGAAGGGACGCCGCGCCCATGAGCGACTTGACGCCCAAGCCGCTGCTTCCGGAGCCGTCTTTCCTGGACAGGATCCTGCGGTTCTGCCTGGAGCAGAAATTGATCGTCGCGCTGCTGGTCATCTTTGTGGTGGCCTGGGGCGCCCTGGTGGCGCCCTTTGACTGGAAGCTGGGGGGCGTGCCCCGCAGTCCGGTGGCCGTGGACGCCATCCCCGACATCGGCGAGAACCAGCAGATTGTCTTCTCCGAGTGGATGGGGCGCTCGCCCAAGGACGTGGACGACCAGGTGACGTATCCGCTGACAGTGTCGCTGCTCGGCATGCCGGGCGTGAAGACGGTGCGCAGCTATTCCATGTTCGGTTTCTCGATGATCTACGTCATCTTCGAGGAGAATGTTCCGTTCGAGGATTCGCAGAACCGGATCATCGCCCGGCTGAACGGCCTGCCCGGCGGCATTCTGCCGGCCGATGTGAAGCCGACGCTCGGGCCGTATGCCACGGCGCTGGGGCAGGTGTTCTGGTACACGCTGGAGGGGCGCGATCCCGACGGGAAACCGGTTGGCGGGTGGGATCTGAACGAGCTGCGGACGCTGCAGGACTGGACGATCCGGTACCACCTGCAGTCGGCGGCCGGCATCACCGAGGTGGCGCCGGTGGGCGGCTTCGTGCAGGAATACCAGGTGGACGTCGATCCCGACGCCATGCGCGCCCACGGCGTGACGCTGGAGGAGGTGTTCAAGGCGGTGCGGATGTCGAACCTCGACGTGGGCGCCCGCCAGATCGAGCTGAACCGGACGGAATACCTGATCCGGGCCCGGGGATTCATCCGGAACGTGCAGGACATCGAGAACACGGTGGTCAAGGTCCGTGACAATGTTCCGCTTTATGTGAAAAACGTGGCGCGGGTGACGCTGGGCCCTGCCCAGCGCGAGGGGGCGCTGGACAAGGAGGGCACGGAGGCCGTGGGCGGCGTGGTGGTGGTCCGCCATGGCTATAACCCTCTGGAGGCGATCAAGAACGTCAAGGCCCGGATTGCCGAGATCGCCCCGTCGCTGCCGTCCAAGGTGGTGGTGGACTTCAACCGGACCGGCCGCGCCGAGCTGGAGGCGTTTGCGACCGGAAACGGGTTTGCGGCCTATGACGGCCCGATCGTCAACCAGGAGGCCTGGCTCGCGTGGCTGGCGGCGCATCCGCGCGGGGAGTGGCCCCGGGGGATCACCACCAGCCAGGTGACGATTGTTCCCTTTTACGACCGCACGGGGCTGATTTACGAGACGCTGGGTACGCTCAACAGCGCGCTGTTCGAGCAGGTCCTGATCACGACGATCGTGGTGATCGTCATGGCCTCGCAGCTGGGGCTGTCGCTGCTGATCAGCGTGGTCATGCCGCTGGCGGTGCTGTTTGCCTTCATCGCCATGAAGCTGTTCGGCGTGGAGGCCAACATCGTGTCGCTGTCGGGGATCGCGATCGCCATCGGCACGATCGTGGACATGGGCATCATCCTGTGCCAGAACATCGTGCAGCACCTGGAGGAGGCGCCGCCCGACGAGAGCCGGCTGGAGGTCATCTACCGGGCCACCAGCGAAGTGGGGAGCGCCGTGCTGACGGCCATCGCCACCACGGTGATCGGCTTCCTGCCTGTTTTCGTCATGACCGGCCCGGAGGGGAAACTGTTCAAGCCGCTGGCGTTCACCAAGACGTTCTGCCTGATCGGGTCGGTGGTGGTCGCCCTCACCGTGATTCCCGCCGCCGCCCACCTGCTCTTTTCGGCGAAGGCGCAGTCGGCCGGAACCCGCCGCTTCGGGCAGGTCAGCGTCCTGCTGGCCGGCCTCCTGCTGGCGTTCGGGCTCCATTGGTGGGGAGCGGGGATCCTGCTGGCGGCCATCGGCGCGTACCTGCTGATCGCGGAGCGGCTGCCGCCCCGCGTCCAGGGCTTCGCGCGCTGGGCGGGCAATGCGCTGGTGATCCTGTATGTGGGCTACCTGCTGACGGAGCACTGGCTTCCCCTGGGCATCCAGGCCGGCACCGGGCGCAACCTGATTTTCGTGGCGCTGCTGATCGGCGGGCTGCTGTTCCTCTATCACCTGGTGGAGCGGTTTTACGGGCCGCTGCTGCGCTGGTGCCTGGCGTATAAGAAAACCTTCCTGCTGATGCCCCTTCTGATCGTGGTGGTGGGCTACATGGGGTGGCTCGGGTTCAACGCCCTGTTCGGCGCCGTGCCCCGGCTGGCCGGGAAGGTTGGCCTGTCGGAGACGGCGATCCGCCAGAGCGGATGGTGGTCCCGCATGGTCCACCGGTTCCCGGGGCTGGGCAAGGAGTTCATGCCGCCGCTGGACGAGGGGTCCTTCCTCTACATGCCCACCACGATGCCGCACGCCTCGATCGGGGAGGCGCTGGACATCATCCAGAAGCAGGACCAGGCGATCCGCGCCATTCCGGAGATTGATCTCGTGGTGGGAAAAATCGGGCGCGCCGAGACGGCGCTGGACCCGGCTCCGATCAACATGATCGAAACGGTCATCACCTATAAGCCGGAATTCATCTCCGGCCCGGATGGCCGGCGGCTCACGTTCCGGTATGAGAAGGCGTCCGGTGATTTTGTGCGGGAGAGCGGCGAGCTGGTTCCGGATCCGGACGGGAAGCCGTACCGGCAATGGCGCGACAGCATCAAGGCGCCGGACGACATCTGGAAGGAAATCGTGGAGGCGGCCCGGATTCCGGGATCCACCACGGCGCCGAAGCTCCAGCCGATCGCGGCCCGCATCGTGATGCTCCAGAGCGGCATGCGCGCGCCCATGGGCGTGAAGGTCAAGGGGCCCGACCTGGACAGCGTCGAGCGGGGCGGCCTGGAGATCGAGCGGCTCCTGAAGGAGGTTCCCGAGGTCGAGGCGTCCGCCGTGATCGCCGACCGGATCATCGGCAAGCCGTACCTGGAGATCGACATCAACCGCGAGGCGATTTCGCGCTATGGCATGCAGATCGGGGATGTGCAGGACGTGATCGAAGTGGCCATCGGGGGGGTGCGCCTGACCACCACGGTGGAGGGGCGGAAGCGGTTCCCGGTCCGCGTGCGCTACCTGCGCGAGCTGCGGGACCAGATCGAGATGCTGGGCCGGGTGCTGGTGCCCGCCATGGACGGCGCCCAGATTCCGCTGACCCAGCTGGCGGAGATCCGGTACGTGCGCGGCCCGGAAGCGGTGAAAAGCGAGGACGCCTTCCTGATCGGGTACGTGCTGTTCGACAAGAAGCCCGGCTTTGCCGAGGTCGACGTGGTGGAGGCGTGCCAGCGCTATCTCAACGCGAAAAAGGACTCGGGTGAATTGAAACTCCCGGCCGGCGTGACCTACCGTTTTGCCGGGAGCTACGAGAACCAGATCCACGCGCAGAAAACCCTGTCCGTGGTGCTGCCGCTGACCCTGTTCGTCATCTTC
Organism: uncultured Verrucomicrobiota bacterium; assembly: GCA_964481675.1. Taxonomy (GTDB): domain Bacteria; phylum Verrucomicrobiota; class Kiritimatiellia; order CAIKKV01; family CAIKKV01; genus CAIKKV01. The sequence continues at coordinate 20,065 of CAYZVY010000032.1, read as the reverse complement.
ATCCTCATTTACTTCCAGTTCCGGTCGGTGGTCACGACGTCGCTGGTCTTTTCGACCATCTTCGTCTGCTGGGGCGGGGGGCTGCTGTTCATCTGGCTCTATGGCCAGCCCTGGTTCTTGAATGTCACGCTTTTCGGGGTGGACCTGAGGGCCCTGTTCCAGGTGCATCCCATCAACATGAGCATTGCCATCTGGGTGGGGTTCCTGGCCCTGTTCGGGATCGCCTCGGATGACGCGGTGGTGATCTGCACCTACCTGGACCAGCGGTTCGGCAAGGTCAAGCCCGTCACGCGCGAGGAAATCCGGGACGCCACGGTGTATGCCGGCAAGCGACGGATCCGGGCCTGCCTGATGACCACGGCCACCACGGTGCTGGCGCTGCTGCCCGTGCTGACCTCCACGGGGCGGGGGTCGGACATCATGGTTCCGATGTCGCTGCCGTCCTTCGGCGGCATGGTCATCGAAGTCATCACCTCGTTCCTGGCCCCGGTGCTGTATTGCTGGGTGAAGGAGCGGCGGCTGTAAGCACGCTCACCCAAACCGTCCCGTGATGTAGTCTTCGGTCTCTTTTTTCAGCGGTTTTGTGAAAATATCTTTTGTGATCCCGGCTTCGATCAGGATCCCTTCATACATGAAGGCCGTCAGGTCGGAGACCCGGGCCGCCTGCTGCATGTTGTGGGTGACGATGATGATGGTATACCGGCCGCGCAATTCGCCGATCAGGTTTTCGATCCGCAGGGTGGCCCGCGGGTCGAGCGCGGAGGTGGGTTCGTCCATGAGCAGGATTTCCGGGTTGACCGCCAGGGCACGGGCGATGCAGAGGCGCTGCTGCTGCCCGCCGGACAAACCCATCGCATTCGCGTCCAGCCGGTCCTTCACCTCGTCCCACAGGGCCGCGTCCACGAGGCTGCGCTCGACCACGGTCTCCAGTTCGGACTGGCTCAAGCCGCCATGGATGCGGGGGCCGTAGGCGACATTATCGAAGACGGTTTTCGGAAAGGGGTTCGGTTTCTGGAAGACCATGCCGACTTTCCGCCTCAGCGTCACGACGTCCACGAGGGGGCTGTACAGGTTCTGTCCCCCGAAGAGCAGTTCGCCTTCCGCATGGCAGCCCGGCACCAGGTCGTTCATCCGGTTGATGGCGCGCAGAAAGGTGCTTTTTCCGCAGCCGCTGGGGCCGATGATGGCGGTCACCCGGGCGGCTGGTATGGCCAGGTTGACGCTTTTGACCGCCTGGTTGTGTTTGTAGAAAACCGAGAATTCGCGGGATTCCACGTGAACCGAGAGCGGTCCGTCCGCGTTCAGGCTTCTGGTTGAGGGCGTTTCCATGGGCTTACCTTTGTTCAGGCTCTCATCCGGCGGGCGACCCGGGCCCGCAGGAGGATGGCCGCCAGATTCAGCAGCAGAACCAGTCCGACCAGGACCAGGACGAGTCCGTATTGCACATGGCGCACCTCTTCCAGGGCCTCGTGTTCCGTGGCCAGATTGTAGATGTTCCATGACAGGGCGGGGGTCGGCTGGGAGAGGGTTTGCCACAGGGACAGCGGTTTGCCGACGCTGACGGCGGCCGTGAAAATAATCGGGGCCGTTTCGCCGGCGGCCCGTCCCATGCTGATCACGATGCCGGTCAGGATGCCCGGCAACGCCGCCGGGAGGATGACGGTGCAGACGGTGTGCCAGCGTCCGGCGCCCAGGCTCAGGGCCGCCTCCTTGAACGTGTTGGGAACGGCCCGGATGGCTTCCTCCGAGGCCCGGATGATGGTGGGCAGGATCATGAGCGCCAGCGTCATGGAGCCGGCCAGGACGCTTTTGGAGTGGGAGACATTCAGCGTGTTGATGAAGAACGCGAGGCCGAACAGGCCGAAGACGATGCTGGGAACGCCGGCCAGCGTGCTGATGCAGGTGCGCAGGAAGCCGAGCAGGCGGGTTTCCGTTGCATATTCGGTCAGGTACACGGCCGCGACGACCCCCATGGGAATGGCCAGCAGCATGGCTCCCAGCGTCAGGTAGAAGGTGCCCAGCAGTTCCGGCCAGATGCCGCCGAAGAAATGGGAGTCGAACGATTCGTCGGTCAGGAACTGCCAATAGACGGTGCGGCGCGGCAGCAGCATCCGGTCCAGGTTTTTTTCCACATACGCGAACAGGTCCTGGACAGGGGTTCCGGCGAAGATTTCGGCTCGCGGCTTGAGCACGCGGAGTCCGCTCCGGGTCGGATCCGAGTAATCCCATTCCTCCCGGAACAGGACGCGCTCCTCCTTGACCCGCGCCCGGTCCCAGCGGTTCTGGCCGTATTGATCGCGCATGAGCATGGGGCGGACGTCGCCGGGGGCGGGCCCGAGCAGTTCATGAAGCGCTTTTTTGAGCTCTTTCAACGGGGTGCGGTAGCGGGCCCGGTCGGCGGCCGGGGCGGTTTCCAGCGATTTTTCGAAGGCGGCCAGCATCCGGTAGACGGGTTCGCGGGCGGCGTGGGTGTCCCGGATTTCGGCTTCGAGGGCGGAACGGTCGCCGCGTTCGAACTTTTCCAGCATCAGCCGCCTGTGTTCGACCGTCGCCGTGAAAAAGATGGCGCCCGCTCCGCGCACGAACATCGGGGCCAGCAGGATCACGAGAGCGCCGGCCATCAGCAGGATGGCGAAGATGCCGGAGCCCGAGAAGGCGCGGTCCATGATTTTGCGGCTCTGCAGTCTCATGGCGTCAGGTACCCCTCCTTTTTCGGGCGCGGCGGAGGATCCATTCACTGGTCAGGTTGCAGGAAAAGGAGAAGATGAGCAGGCAGAGCGCCATGGCAAAAAGGACATGGTAGCGGGCGGAACCGGTGACATGGTCGGCTTCGCCCATGTCGCCCGCGATGGTGGCCGTCAGGGTCCGGACGGGGGAGAGGACGTTGTACCAGGGGCTCGGGATCTGGGCGGCATTGCCGGAGGCCATCCAGACCACCATCGTCTCGCCGATGGCCCGCATGATGCCCAGGAGGACGGCGGCGAAGATGCCGCTGGCGGCCGCCGGCAGAACGGTTTTGATCAGCGTTTCGGCCCGCGTGGCGCCCAGGGCGTAGCTGCCTTCGCGCAGATCCCGCCCGACGGCCTGGAGCGCGTCTTCCGAGACGCTGACCACGGTGGGAAGCGCCATGATGCCCAGGACGATCGAGACGTTCAGGGCGTTCGTGCCGCTGGACACGGCCAGGCCGCTGACGGCGTGACCCCCCAGCGCCAGGCCGGCCAGTGCGCCCGCCCCCAGCACGGCGAGGGCGAGCCAGCGGACCCGGGACCGGCGCGGGTCGGGAAGGCGGTCCGCCAGGCGGTCGGCCAGCACGATGACGGCGAGGAGGGCGATCGGGAGGCCGACGATCCAGAGGCCGGCGGCCAGCAGCAGCCCTCCTTTTTCCTGGAGCAGGGGGGCCAGGATGACCAGGGCGAAAAACCCGTAGGCGACCGAGGGAATGGCGGCCAGCAGCTCGATGACGGGTTTGACCGCCTGGCGCATGGAAAAGGGCAGGATGTCGCTCAGGCAGACGGCGGCCGACACGCCCAGGGGCACGGCCACCAGCGTGGCGCCAAGCGTGACCAGGGCGCTTCCGGCGAAAATAGCCAGGGAACCGAACTCGGCCTGATCTGAAGACGGGTACCAGCGGGTGCTTGTGAAGAATTCACGGACGCCTTCCAGGCGGAAAAAGGGGAAGGCATCCCGGGCGATAAAGAACATGATGAACAGAACCGCCAACGCGGACAGGGAGGTGATGGTCAGCAGGAAGCCTTCGCCCAGGAACGTGGCCAGCCGCTGGCGGCGCCGCATGGCGTCGGACAGGAGCAGCGACGGCATCTTCCGTTTAAGGGCGGTCTCCGGCATGGGGCTCTTTTCTGACGAAAAGGGCATCCGGAGGGTTTCCCCTCCGAGTGCCCGTGACCGTCATTGCGATGCGTTACTTGGTGGGGACGAAGCCCGTGTCTTCCACGATCTTCCGGCCTTCCGGGGTTCCGGAAAGGGTCACGAAATCGTGGAGCGCGGTGCCGGCTTTCGGCCGGCCGTTGGTGTAGAGGTAGAGCGGGCGGCTGACCGGATACGTGGCGTTCGCCACGGTTTCGGCCGACACGTCAACCCCGTTGACCGTCAGGGCTTTGACGCCTTCCATGAAGGCCAGCCCGACATACCCGATGGCGGCCGGCGTCGTCATCACCCGCTGCCGGATGGCGCCGTTGCTGCCGACATACTCGGTCTTCTCGCCCATCTTCTCCTTGTTCATCACCAGGGTTTCGAAGGATTCGTAGGTGCCGCTGTTGGTGTCCCGGCTGATGAGCACGATGGGCTGGTCCGGACCGCCCAGTTCCTTCCAGTTCCGGATTTTGCCGGTATAGATGGCCCTGATGTTCTCGACCGTCAGGCTCTTCACCGGATTGCCGGGGTGCACCACCAGGGCGATCCCGTCCCGGGCCACGATATATTCGATGGGAAGGATGCCGGTCTCCTGGGCGGCCTTCATCTCGGAGCTTTTCATCGGGCGGGACATGGACGCCACGTCGCATGCCGCGTTGATCAGGCTTTTGGCGCCGTTGCCGCTGCCCGATTCGCTGACCGTGATGTTAACCTCGGGATGTTTGGCCATGTAATATTCGGCGAAGGCCTTGACGATCGGGCCGACGGTGGTGGAGCCGTCCACCACGATCTTGTTCGCTTCGCCCGCCGCGATTCCGGCCGCCGCGCCCAGCGCGATCAGCCCCGTTGTCATCTTCTGGATGGTGTTCATGTTTCTGTTTCCTTTTCTGTTATTTTTGATCGGGGAGTTCAGTCCGTCAGGCAGGCCACCGTTTCGCCGGCCAGCTGCGCATGCACGTGAATGTCCTTGGCGTTGAACGCGGCGCGCAGGGCGTCCCACTTCAGCGCTCCGGGACTTGGGTTCAGCCGGAAGTAATCGTGATCGTCCCGCTGGCAGTTCACGGGGCGGAGGCGTTCGATTTCGCCCGCCGCCCGCATGGCTTCCAGCTCCGAGAGCACGGTCTCGGGATTCGCTTCCAGCCGCACGCGCAGCTCGCCAAGATGCATGGCCTGACGTTTTTCAAGGATCTCACGGATGCGCGCCGTCAGTCGCTGTCCGTTTTCCGTTGCTGTGCGAAACGCCACCATGGGTTGCCTCCTGTTCCTGTTGTTAGAAGCTCGCAGTCAGATCCACCTGAAGGCGGTTGTAGTCCGCTTCGGCCGGATCGGAGATTTTCTTGTCGTCCATGAAGTACGTAACCGCGCCCTGCAGGTTCTTGAAGAACTGGAACTTGCCGAACACCTTGTGGCCCTGGCCGTCGGTGCCGCCGCCCCAGCGGTCGGAATCCGTCCACAGGCCCGGGGTGGCGTCTTTTTCCAGCTTGGCGTAGCTGTAGCCGAGCTCATAGGTCTTGGGATTTTTCGCTTTGCCGAAGGTGACGCCATACAGGCTGCCGCGATCCAGACTCGTGTCGGCGTCGATGTTGTTCAGCTCCTGGACGAAGAACGACAGCGGCTGTCCCAGCAGGCGCAGATCGAGCTGGGCGAAGGCCGTGACGGGCGTGAACTCCGAGGCCCACGCCTTGTTCGTGACGCCGGCCGCGACGGTTCCGTTGACCGTGCTGTTGCCGTACCCGTTGTTCTTGCCTTCCCAGTCGAGGACATCGTAGCCCCGCATGTTCTGGAAGGCGTTGATCGCGGCGCCGATGGTCAGGACCACCTCGGGGAGGAACTTCATCTTCACCGCGCCCTGGCCGGCATAGAGCATGGCCGCGTCCTTGGAGTCCCGCTCCTGGATCCAGAAGTAGCCGCCGTTGCCGATCAGGGTGGCGAAGTCGCCGCCCCATTCGCTCTTGACCGCGAGGCCCTCGGGATTCAGGTCGCCGTCCCAGCTCAGGTCGTCCGGGAACGTGATGAAGGGGTTCTTCATCTTGCCGGCGATGCCGTGGACTTCGTAGGGCTTGTCCAGGAAGAAGCTGTAGTCGAAGAAGCCGTAGTCGAGGCGCATCTCCTTCTTGGCGCCCCCGTCCGTCAGGGTCGAGTTGCCCGAGATGGGATCCGAGCCGCCGGTGGACAGTCCGATCCCGGCCTTCAGGTTGTCGTTCAGCTTGGCGTCAGCCCCGATCCGCGCGCGGATCCGGTCCCGCTGGCGGGTGTAGTTGTCCTTGTCGGCATCGAACTTGGAGTCGTCGTTGATGCTCTCGTACCGGTACCGCAGGTCGCCTTTGAGCGTGATGCTGTCGGCCCATGTTTTCGGCGCCGGCGCCGGAGCGGCCGCGCGCGCCGGCTCGTTCGTCTGGGCGAAGCTCAGCCCCGCCGTTACCATCAGTCCCGCCACGGTCGTCTTGATCAGCGTCATTTCCTGTCCCTTTTTTGATATTCACCCGGTTCCGGTTAGTCGGTTCCGTTGAATGATTCAATTAGAACAGGAGGCCGTTCAGGCAGGATGAGCGCTGTGTTAGAAGTTGGTTAATAACCCGCGGGGCCCGGGGCTTATTTCGCCGCCGTCGAGGGGAAGCGGATGCTGAAGGTGCTGCCATGGCCGGGAACGCTTTCCACGGAGGCTGATCCGGAATGGGCGAGGGCGATGTGTTTCACGATCGCCAGGCCCAGGCCCGTTCCACCGAGAGCCCGGCTGCGGGCCTGGTCCACCCGGTAGAAACGTTCGAAGATCCGGGACAGGTGCTTCTTTTCGATCCCGGGCCCTTCGTCGGAGACCCGGATCTCGATGTCCGCTCCATTCGCGACAGCCGACACCGCGATGCGCGATCCTTCGCCGCTGTATTTGATGGCGTTGTCGATCAGGTTGCAGACCGCCTGTTCCAGCAGGGCGGCGTTGACGGGGGCGGCCAGGTTTTCCGCGCACGCCAGCTCGACCCGGATGTTCCGGGCCTGGGCCGCCTTGCTGAAGGCCTGGACGGCCCGGCGCAGGATGTCGCCGATCGGACCGGTTTCCAGGGGAATGCGCTTGTGCTCGGCATCGTGCTCGAGCCGCGAGAGGCTGAGCAGGTCCTCGATGATGGCGCTGAGCCGGTCGACCTGACGGCCCATCATGGCCAGGAAACGCGTCTCGTCCTCGGATTTCGGGGTGGCGCCCGATGCCAGCGTTTCCACGCAACCCTTGATGGCCGTGATGGGCGTTTTGAGCTCGTGGGACACATTCGCCACGAAATCCCGGCGCACCGTCTCCAGCCGTTTCACGCGGGTGATGTCGTTCATCACGACGAGCGCGCCCAGCCTGTTGCCGTGGGGATCCATCAGGACCGAGCCGTGCAGCTGGAGAAACCGGTCCTCCTGACCGTGGAGAACGATGTCGGATTCCGTCGGGCTGACGGATGCCAGGGTGCCCGACACGAACTGCTGCAGGTTGGGGTTTCGGATGACTTCCTGCAGGAGGCGTCCCCGGGCTTGGGCAGGAACCAGATCCAGCAAACGGGTCGCGGCTTCGTTCATGTCCAGAATGTAGCCGTTCCCGTCCACGGCGATCACGCCTTCAACCATGCTGGCGAAAACCGCCCGCTGGCGGTCGTTCTGGCGGGTAATCTGAGCCAGCCGCTCTTCCAGCTGAACCGCCATCCGGTTCAGGGAGCGGGCCAGCGCCTGCATTTCCAGGTCCTTCGGCCGGGCCACCCGTACGGCCAGGTCGCCCTGCGACAGATGTTCGGCCATCCGCCGCATGTCTTCAAGCGGCCGGCTGATCCTCCGCGCCAGGAGGAAGCTGAGAAGGCCAAAGAAGAAGGCCGACACGCCGGCGCCCAGCGCGATCTGGCGGTAGACGCTCAGCAGGGTCCAGTCGATGATGGAGAGCGGCAGGGCGGCCCTCGCCACGGCCACGATCGCGCCATCCGCACGGAGGGGGACGGCCAGGTACAGCAGCCGCCGGCGAGCCGTGTCGCTGAACCGGATCGATTGGCCGATGTCGCCGTTCAGGGCCTGGATGAACTCCGGCCGATCCCGATGATTGTCAAGCTCCTCCGGGGCCTGGCTGGAATCCCCGAGGACGCGGCCGTCCGGCAGGATGACGGTCAGGCGCGTTTGCGTGAGGCTGCCCAGGTCGCGGCACAACCGGTTGACCTGTCCGGTGTCCTGCTCGAAGGCCGTTCCGTCGAGCCGGCTTGCGAGAAGACCGGCGCGGGATTGCAGGTCGGCTTCGATCTGTTTCTGATAGAAATGGCGCAGGGAGTGGTTGGCGTACCAGGCGGTCAGCGCCAGGGCCAGCAGCGCGCAGGCGAAGAAGGAAAGGAAGATGCGCCAAAGAAACCGCATGGACAATCACTCCTGTTCCTTGAATCGGTAGCCAACCCCCCGAACCGTCTCAATGCAGTCGGCTTTGACGCCCAGCTTCCGGCGAATGCCGACGATCTGAACGTCCACGGCGCGGTCGGTGACGGCGTAATCCTCGCCCCGGACGGCGTCCACGATTTGTTCCCGCGTCAGCACCCAGCCCGGCCGGCTGGCCAGCGTGTGGAGGATCCGGAACTCCGAGAGGGTCATCTCGACGGGCTTGCCCTGGATCAGGACTTCGTGGCGGCCGGGGTTGATCTCCAGCTCATGGATGCAGATCAGCGCCTGCTTGTCGGCGGGCGGTTCCCGCCGGCGGCGGAGCGCGGTCCGGACCCGCGCGATGAGCACCTTCATGCTGAAGGGCTTTGAAATATAGTCGTCCGCGCCCAGCTCAAGCCCGGTGATGATGTCGCTTTCATCGCCCCGGGCCGTCACCATGATGATGGGGATGCCGGCGGTTTTGGGGCTCTTCTTAAGCTGGCGGGTCACCTCCAGGCCGTCCACTTCCGGAAGCATCAGGTCCAGCAGCAGCAGATCCGGGGTTTTGCGCGCAACGGCCTTCAGGGCCGCTTCGCCGTCTGCCGCGGAGGTCACGGTGTATCCCTCTTTCGTCAGGTGGAAGCGGATGAGCTCCAGGATATCCTCTTCATCCTCCACCACGCAAATGTGCTTTTTAGTCATCGGGATGCCTTTTCAAGATGAAACACTCATATCACTTTAATCCAATGTGACGGCCAAGGGAAGGCATGTATTGTTAGAAGTCGGTTAGGCGGAGGCCGCGCTTTTCCGTTCCGACAGCCAGGTGGTCCAGATGCTGATTTCGTAGAGCAGGGTGAGGGGCGCGGCCAGGATGAAGAGGCTGAAGGGGTCCGTGGTGGGGGTCACGAAGGCCGCCAGGATCATGATGAAGACGATGGCGTGCCGGCGCTTGGCCCGGAGCTGGGCCGAGGTGATGATGCCGAAGTGGCCCAGCAGCATGACGACGACGGGTAGCTCGAACGTCAGCCCGAAGGCCGCCAGCACCAGCAGGATGAACCGGATGTAATCGGTGGCCCACCAGAATTCCACCCGCGGGCCCATCCAGTCGCCGAACCACAGCATGATCCGCAGCGAGGGGGGCAGCATCAGCAGGGCGCCCATGGCCACGCCGGCCGCGAACAGGAGGACGGCGTAGACGAAGGTCGCCGACACCAGGCGCCGTTCCTTTTTTGTCAATCCCGGGAAGACGAAGCCGGCGAGGGCCATCAGCATGAAGGGGAGGGCGAGCACCAGCGCGCTCCACAGCCCCGTGGACATGGCCAGCTGCATGCCGCCGGTCACTTCGGGAATCTGGTGCAGGAAGACGGCCGGGTCCTTGCCGATTCTGGCGAGGGGGATCGTGAGCCACTTGAAGATCCGGGGCGCCAGGGGGAAGGCGATGGCGAGGGCGATGGCAAACGCCAGGGCCGCGCGGACGAGCGCGCGCCGCAGGTCGCCCAGGTGCTCGAAGAACGTCATGACCGGCGAGCGGTCGTCGTCATCCGGCTCGGGGCGGGTCGGGGCGGTCCGATCCTTCGGGCGGTCCGGAGGAATCGGCTGCGGGGGGAGTGTGGGGCTGTTCTGCATAGTCGTCGGGCAGGGGGGATTCGCCCTCGGGATCCTGCCGGGGCGCCGGCTCGTCTTCCGCGCCCTGCATCAGCTGGTCCTTGAAGTCGTGCATGGCCCGCTGGAGCGTCGCGCTCGCACGGCCGATCAGGCGCGCGATTTCCGGGAGGCGCTTCGGGCCGAAGAGCAGCAGGATGACGGCGGAGATCATGAGGATCTCCCAGCCGCCCAGCGAGTCGAGGAAGGCGATGACCGGTTGCGGGTGCATGATGGCAAAAAGAAAGGCGGATTGTGCAATCCGCCTTTCGCGTAACCTCGGTTGTCGTCAGCGCTTATTCGTAGATCGCGAAATCGGCGCGGCGATTCTTGCTCCAGTCGGATTCAGAATGCCCGGTGGCCTGCGGCTTTTCTTCGCCGTAGCTGAGGGTCTGGATGCGGGCGTCGGGCCCGCCGGCGTTCAGGAGATAGGCCCGCACGGCCTGCGCGCGGCGTTCGCCCAGCGCCATGTTGTACTCGGTCGTGCCGCGCTCGTCGCAGTTGCCTTCGATGACGAGCTTGTAGGTGGGGTTGTCGTTGAGCAGCGCGGCGACCTTGTCGCACTTGGCCAGCTCGGCATTATCCAGCTGGGCGCTGTCGAACTTGAACATCACGGGGTCCAGGTTGAGGCCGTCAACCTTGATGCCGTTGACGTCGGCATTGCGCAGGTCCGGGGTGGCGATTTCTTCGCCGACGCCGGGATCGCCCTCGAGTCCGCCGCCGCCGGGTTCGCTGGGAGTCAACGTCACGGGTCCAATGTTCGGCTGGGTTTTCTTGCGGCAGCCCGTGGAGGCGGAAATCATGGCGGCCATCAGAATCAAACCCAGCAGTTTCAGACCAGTCTTCGTTGTCACAGCAGTTCTCCCTTTTAAATCAGACATATCAAGGCAGGAGCGGCGACCACGATGCGCTTCGCCAGCTCCCCTCGACTTTGAGTAACGGTATAGAAGGCTTACCCTCGGTGTCAAGAACATAGATCGTATTTCCGCCTCCCGACGTGCGGGTGCAGACGATGTGGCGCCCGTCCGGCGCCCAGCTGGGGTCCTCGTAGTTGTCCCCGTCCCCGGTCAGGTCGGACACGCTGCCCGTCTCGGGCGAGTAGAGGCAGATCCGGTAGCGGCCGGCGCGCCGGCTGCAGAAGGCGATGCGGCCGTCGGGCCCCCAGGAGGGGGAGACGTTTTCCGAGCCGTTGACGTTGACCTTGCTGGCCGCGCCGGTATCCCGGTTGAGGATGTAGATCTGGGGCGACCCGCTGGAATCGGACACGAACGCCAGCTGTTTGCCGTCCGGGGACCACGTGGCGCCTGTTTCGGCCGCCCCGGGGGTCTTGGTGAGCCGGAAGAGGCGGCCGCCGCGCACGGCGGGCCGGAGCAGGTAGATTTCGGGGTTGCCGTCGATGGAGAGCGTGAGCGCCAGCTCCTTGCCGTTGGGCGAGAACGCGCCGCTGGTGTTGAGGCCGTTGAAGCCGGAGAGCAGGTTCATTTCCCATTTGTTCACGTCGATCGTGTAGAGGTCGGGAAACCGGCGGCGGTAGGAGGTGAAGACGACGGTTTTGCCGTCCGGGGACCAGGAGGGGTACATGCTGAGGCTGCCGTCCTTGGTGATCTGGCGGAGGTTTTCGCCGTCGGAGTCGCAGATATACAGCTCCCAGGAGCCGGTTTTCTTGCCGGCGAGGACGATTTTCGAGCAGAAGAAGGGCTTTTCGTCGGCAACCGCCTTGAGCAGGGCGTCCGCCACCATGTGGGCAAGCCAGCGGGGGTCGCCATCCCGGGCGGTGAAGGAGCGGCTGAAGCCGGCGGATTTCACGGTGATCTGGGCGGTGGCGGGCGGGGTGAAGACGCCGGTGATGGGGTAGCCGCCGCCCTCGGCGACGAGGGTGAAGGCGCCGGAGCGGGTCAGGTCGTTCTGGAGGACCCGCTTGAAAGCGGCGCCCTGGGGGCCGTCGGCCTGGAGGCCGGCGAGATCAACACCGAAACCGGCGACTTTCTTGACGGTAATCTGTCCCTGGGCGGGGGGCAGGAGAAGGCCGGCCGCAAGCAGGACGGCGCTGAGAATGATTCTTTTCATAGGCCATCTCATAGCGAAGGGGGCGTAGAGTGTCAAGTCAAAGCGCGTTCGCCTCTCACCGCCTCTCACCGCGGGCGGGGTGGTGAGGCTGTTGCCGCGGTCGCGGTATCGAGGCGTGTGCCGATACCGATTGCGATGCCGATACCGACCCCGACGAAGAAAGATGAAGGCGAAGGATGGCGCCTGATCGCGCGGGCGGTGCCGCGCTCCCACATCCGGACCGATCACTGATCACTGATCACCGATCACCGATCACTGATGACTGGTCACTGATCGGCTCCCAACTGACCCGATCCAGGAACAGCAGGGAGGAATAGCGGCCGTCCACAAACACCCAGCGGAGGGTGGTCGTTCCGGCTTCCAGGCGGAGGGTTACCTGCTCCGGCTGATTGCCCGGGGTCACGGCCCTGAGGATCCGCCCGTTCGCCAGCAGCAGGCCGGCGGCGTCCCCCCCGCTCTTCAGCTGCCAGTCGAATCGCAAGGTGCCAGGTCCCTCCACTTCCGTCTCCAACCAGGAGAGCTCCCCCGGCAGAGGACTTCCCGACCGGACCCCCGGGCCGCCTTCAGCCGCCACAAAATCCAGGGCCTCCCAGGGGGCCCGGGAAGAGGTGAACCACGTCAGCCCATTCACGCCCAGGACATCCGCCAGACGGATCATGCGAGCCGCCAGCGGATCCGCCCCCGCGGCGCCCGATTTGGCGTTGCCCGGAATGGTGATGGTTGCCTTGAAAGGGGAGGCCAGCGTCAGCCCCACCGGCTGCTTGAGCGAAAGAAGCAGTTTCTCCAGCCCCTCGCTCCGGCCGTCGGCATAGACGGTCAAGGCCACCTTCTTGGCCCCCGTTTCGCCATCCCGCCACGTGAGGATCGTGTTGACTGGCTTGAAATCCTGCCAGGCAACCGCCGTCTTGGCAACGGTCACGCATTTCACCGATACGGTTCCGTTGGAGCCGCCGGAGCGGGTCACATAAAACTTCCGGACCGTTCCCTCGTTCACCACGGCGGCGGCCGCATTGAGGGAGGCGTGTCCGGGCTGCGGGGCCAGGCCAAGCCCCTCAATCGCGATCGTGTTTGTCCCTTCCGTCATGTCCGAGTCGACCGTGACCGCTCCGGTATAGGCCTGCACGAGGGCCGGCGCGAAGGTCACCGTCACGTCCCGGGTGCCGCCGGCCGCGATGTTTCCGCTCCAGGCGCCACTGAATCCGGCGGGATAGTGAATGGCGGCGACGCCCAGGGGCCCCGTGCCGCTGTTCGTGATCGTCAGGGTGGCGGTGGCGGATTGCCCCGTCATGACGCTGCCGAAGGCCAGGTTGCCTGACAGGCCGATGATCCGGGTATACGGGATCGTCCCCGTACCGGCGCAGCCCCAGGTGCTGGGTCCGTAGGTTTTGTCTGACTGGACAAACAGGGTCCCGCCATAGTTTTTCACCTCCGTCGGGGCGAACGTGACCGTGACGATATGGCTTCCGCCGGCGGGAATGGATCCGCTCCAGTCCCCGCTGAAGCCGGCCGGATAGGTGATGGAGGTCACGGACAGGGCGGCGTTTCCGATGTTCGTGATCGTCAGCGGCGCGGTGGCCGTTTGATTGGTGGGCACGAGCCCAAAGCTTAGATTGCCGGAGAGCCCGATGTTCCGACCGATTCCCGTGCCCGAAACCGGGATCGTGTTCCCGCCGCTGGTTTTGTCCGATTGGACCGTGATGGTTCCGTTATAGCCCTGCATGGCGGACGGGGCGAAGGTCACCGGCACGGACTGGCTGCCGCCTGCGGGAACCGACCCGGCCCACGCCCCGCTGAAGGCGGCCGGGTAGCCGATGGAGGAGACCGCCAGGGCGCTGTTCCCGCTGTTCGTGATGATCAGCGCCGCCGTGGCGGTCAGCCCCGTCACCACGCTGCCAAAGGCCAGGCTCCCGGACAGGCCCACGATCCTGAGGGTGGGCACTGTTCCCGTGCCGGAACAGCCGATGGTGTTGATTCCGGCACTCTTGTCCGATTGGACCGTGATGGTCCCGCTGTAGGGTTGAACGGCCGCCGGGGCGAAGGTGACCGTGACGGCACGGCTAGCGCCGGCGGGGATGGCGCCGCTCCAGTCCCCGCTGAAGCCGGCCGGGTAAGCGATCGAGGAGACGGCCAGGCTGGCATTCCCGCCGTTCGTGATCGTCAGCGTCGCGGTGGCCGTGGCGCCGGTATTGACGTTCCCAAAAGAGAGGTTTCCGGAGAGCCCGATGTTCCGCCCGATTCCCGTGCCCGAGGCCGTGAACTGGTTCCCGCCGCTGGTCTTGTCGCTATTGACCGTCACGAAGCCGCCGTGGTTATACAGGCCTCCCGGGGTGAAGGTCACCGTGACGGACTGGCTGCCGTACGCGGGAATGGTTCCTGCCCAGGCTCCGGTGAAGCCGGCCGGATAGCCGATGGACGAGACCGTCAGGGCGGCATTCCCCCGGTTCGTGATGATCAGCGACGCCGTGGCCGTCAGCCCCGTCAGGACGTTGCCGAAGGACAGGGACGGGGGCAGCCCCAGCACGCGGCCGATCCCGGTGCCCGTCACCGCGATCGTGTTGCCGCCGCTGGTCTTGTCCGATTGGACCGTGATGGTTCCGTCATAGCTTTGCATGGCGGACGGGGCGAAGGTGACCGTGACGCTCCGGCTCCCGCCGGCGGGGATGGCGCCGCTCCAGGACCCGCTGAATCCGGGCGGGCACGTGATTCCGGAGGCGATCAGGGTGTCGTTCCCGCCGTTCGTGAGCGTCAGCGTGGCGGTTGCCGTCAGGCCGGTCACGAGCGGACCGAACGCCAGGTTTCCGCTCAACCCGATGATCCGCGTGGCCGCCAGCGTGGTGAACCGCCACACGGTTCCGGTCGTCATGCCGGCCTCATTCGTGGCGTTCACGCGCCAATAAACGGTTTTGGAATAGCCGGGCGGGGCGGGGGTGTAGGTGGTTCCGGTCGTGCTTCCGACATAGGGGGGTGTGGCGTTGGTGCCGGCATGGATGCGGTATTCGGCGGCCCGCGCCGAGGGGGCCCACGTGAGCGCCGTGTTGGTGGCGATTCCCGTGGCCAGGTGGGCGGGTGCGGGATTCGACGCAATGGCCGGCTTGGTGAGTGGCGTCCAGACCATCTCGTCGAGCCGGCCGCAATCGCCCAGAAGCGAGATCATGGTATTCTTGGCGTAGACCCATTTGAGGGTGTGCGAGCCGGCGGGCAGGATGTTCGTCACGCACCGCCAGGCGACGGACCCGGTGATCTCGGCCTGCAGGACGTTGTCGACGTAACAGGACAGTTCATCACCGCCTTCCGACGAAACGGACCACCAGTAGGTCAGCGTCCCGGGGCCCTGGACTGTTGTCATGAGCGCGCAGCTTTCGCTGTCGTTAACATTCCCGCTTTCCGCAGCGTCGCTCCCGTCGTGGGTGTTGGTCGTCTGGCGGAACCAGAGCGCCTTGCCGGACATGGTGAATGCGAGAGCGGGCGCGTCCACGGCATCGGCCAGGGTTCCCGTGTCGATTTTCTGGTAGGACGGCGACAGGTTGGTCGTTCCGTTGTCGGTGACCACAATCGGGAGGGACGCGGGGGCGATCCAGCCGGACAGCGATTTGAAGGAGACCGTATGCAGTCCGGTGACCACGCCGTTCATGGTGCCGTTGGAGCGCCATCCGGAGCTGTCCAACTGCCACATGGCGCCCGCGGTGGCGGCCTCGGGCGGCGTGAGGGTGACGGCCACGTTTCCGCTGTCGTTATCGTTTATGGATACGGTGGCGATGATGGTGTCGCCCGTGGCGGCGCCCGCGGGCGTGTGCAGGCGGACGGAGAAGGTCTCCATGCCTTCGGCCAGCGCGTCGTCCACCACGCTGACGGTCACCGTTTTGGCCGGGGGATCGCCGGCCGCCCAGCTCAGGGTGCCGGGAATGGCGCCGAAGTCCACGCCGCTGGTGGCCGTGATATTGGAGGCGGCCAGGCGGATGCTGGCGCTGGTGTTGGTGGCGCCATAGCGCCAGACCACCAGGTCAACGGCGCGGGTGGATTCATACCCGCTGATGTTGGCCTCGGCCAGGGCGAAGAAGCTGGTGGCGACGGCGAACTGGAGGGTTTTCGAATTGGGATACCCATACGTCGAGCGGCTGTCGGCCGTGAAGGTGTAGCGGTGGATTCCGGGGCCGGGCGCGGTGAAGGCGCCGCCGCTGTTCGTGACCCAGTAGGTTCCGGTGATGAGCGGCTGCAGGTCTGTTTCCTCCACGGGGGCGCCGTCCAGTTCCCACAACAGCCAGTAGGTCGAGTTGGCTTGGCCGGAGAGATAATAGACCACGGTGCTGGCGTAGTTGCTGCCCTGGATCAGCAAGCGGTTTGAAACGGGGGTATTGTTTCGGGTCAATTCCACGGTGGACGCGATGCAGTAGTTGGCTTTCGCGGGTTCGGCGGACAGGGATAAAAAGCCGAACGCAAGTCCGAAAAGAATGGGTTTCAACGTCATCCGGTCTCACCCCCCTTTTTATCAGGCATGATCAACGTCAAAGAGTGTGCCAGGCGGCCCGAATCGTCAACCTTTTTCGCCAGGAGGTGGGAGCGCGGCACCGTCCGCGCGATCATGCGCCAGCCTGGCACGTCTCGCGCGGGCGGTGCCGCGCTCCCACATCCAGACCGATCACTGATCACTGATTACCGATCACTGATAACCGATCACTGATAACCGATCACTGATCACCGATCACTGGTCTTCACCACTCAGGAGGTAGTCGCCCCCTCCGCGGGGGTCAGCGGCAGGGCCGACCAGCCGCCGTCGACCATGAGCAGCTGGCCGGTGATGTAGCGCGCCTCGTCGCCGGCCAGGAAGACCACGGGGCCTGCGACGTCGTCGGGCGTGCCGACGCGGCGGAGCGGGAGCACCTTGTCCAGGTAGTGCCAGAATTCCCGGCAACCGGGGATGACCGTGTTCATGTCGGTGTCGATCTCGCCCGGGCCGACGGAGTTGCAGGTGATGCCGTGGGGGCCCAGGGCAATGGCCATGCACTGCATGAGCGAGTGGAGCCCGCTTTTGGTCGGGCAATAGTGGGACTGCTGGGCGCCGCCGATGCGCGCGGAAATGGAGCTGATGGCGATGATGCGGCCGCCGCGGCCCTGGCGGACCATCACGCGGGCCGCTTCCTGGCTGCAGGAGAAGTGGCCTCGCAGGTTGACCGCGTGGACCCGGTCGAAGAGCGCCACGGGCATGTCGAGAAAATCCCGCATCGGGCAGATGCCGGCGTTGCACACCAGGATGTCCAGGCCGCCCAGCCGTTCGACCGCCTGGTGAACCAGGTGCCGGGCCGCCGCGTCGTCGGCCAGGTCGGCCTCCAGCAGCGCGCACCGCCGGCCCAGCGCCTCGACCTGCTGCCGGACCTCGTCGGCGGCGCCGGCGGCGAAGGGGGCGTCGGCCCCGGCGTGATAATTGACCGCCACGTCGGCTCCCGCCCGGGCAAGGGCGATCGCGATCGCCCGCCCCATGCCGCGTGACCCGCCCGTCACCAGCGCCACCTTGCCTTGCAGTCGCATATCCACTCGCCTTTCACCGCTCACGGGTTACGGATCACGGGTTACAGACCGAACAGGCGCAGGGCATTCGCGGTGGTGACCGCCGCCAGATGGGCCGGTTCCACGTTCTTGACGCGGGCCAGCTCCTGCAACACGCATTCCACCCACTGCGGCTCATTGGGCTTTCCCCGGTGCGGCACGGGCGCGAGGTAGGGCGTGTCGGTTTCCACCAGCAGCCGGTCTTCCGGCACCGCCAGCGCGGCCGTCCGGACATTGTCGGCTTTCGGGAAGGTGAGGATGCCGCTGAAGCTGATATGGAAGCCGCACGCCAGCGCGCGCCGGGCGAACGGTACGCTGCCGGTGAAGCAGTGGATCACCCCGATGCGGAGCGGGTCCCCGGCCCAGCGCGCCGCGTGCTCCTCCAGCATCGGGCCCATGGCCTCTTCCGCTTCCCGGCAATGGACGACGACCGGAAGGTGGCGCTCCGCGGCCCGGTCGAGCATGCGCCGGAACAGCGTCGTCTGGGCGTCGGCCGAGCCGGCGGCATAATGGAAGTCGAGGCCGCATTCCCCCACGGCGACCACGCCCGGCGCCTCCAGCTGGGCGGTCAGCTCGGCGTCGTCAAGGTCCGGCCGCTCCGCGCAATACCGGTCGAATCCCGCGGCCGCGCGGACGAAGCCCGGCCACTGGCGGGCAGCCTGGACGGCGATGCGGTTGCCGTCCGGATTGCCGCCGATGGCCACGAGGCGGATGACACCGCGGTCGCGCGCGCGGGCCAGGGCGGCTTCGACTTCGGCGGTTGCGCCGCCGGCCAGACCATCCAAGTGGGCGTGGGTGTCGACGAGCGGTATCATGGGGCGGATCCGGGCGCGGCGGCTGCGGCGACCAGGTCGGCCAGCCGGCGGGCGGCGTCCGGCGTGGCGGCCTTGAGTGCGGCTTCGCGCATGCGGGCCAGTTCGGCGGGGTTTGCGAGCAGAAGCCCGAGCCGTTCGGCCAGCCCCTCCACGCTGAGCGCGTCCTGGGAGCGGGTGATGGCGGCGCCGGCTTTTTCCATGGCCAGCGCGTTCAGGCGCTGGTGATTGCCGGCGTAGGGGTAGGGGATGAAGAGGGCCGGCACGCCGAAGGAGGCCAACTCGGCGCAGCTGGCGGCGCCTGCCCGGGAGACGGCGGCCGACGCGGCTGCATAGGCGGCGCCCATGTCCTGAAGATAGCCGAACACGACGGCCGGGACTCCGGCGGCGCGGTAATCGGCGCGGATGGAGTCCTCCTGGCTCGTTCCCGCCAGGTGGATGACGCGGAGCGGCACGCCGTCCCGGTGCAGGCGGATCAGGGCGTCGCACGCCAGCTGGTTGGTTTTGGACGAGCCCTGGCTGCCCCCCATCACCAGAATGGCCGGCGCGTCGCCCGGGGGCAGTTCCGCCAGCGGCCCCCGCGGCGTCATGTCCCGCAGCGGGAAGCCGGTCACGAGGGTCGGGCGGCCCGGCAGCCGCTCGGCCGTCTCGGCGAATCCCAGCGCCACGGTCACCTTGAAAAAGCGGGAAAGCAGGACGATGGCGTGGCCCGGCATGACGTTGGATTCGTGCAGGATCACGGGAATCCGGAGGCTGCGGGCCGCAGCCACGGGAATCAGGGACGCCCGGCTGCCCATGGCCAGAAGCGCGGCCGGCTTCAGGATCCGGAGCTGTTTGCGGCAGTCGATCCAGGCCCTGAACAGGCCCCGCATGATCCGCAACAGGGAGAGGGGGGAGCGCGGTGCATCCCAATCCGTGGCCACAACGGTAACGGGACCCGACCAGCTGGCAATCGTTTTCTTTTCGATCGACTTGCCGGCCAGCCAGAGATGGACCTCGTGACCGGCCGACTGCAGGATCTGTCCCGTTGCCACGCCCGGATAGACGTGTCCGCCGGTGCCTCCGCAGGCAATGATGAAGCGCATGAAACCGCCGCGTTTAGGTGTTCGCCAAGCTGATGATGCAGTAGCATCTTCCAGCCCGGGGAACAAGAACAATGCGGCTGTCGAATCAGCGTTTCTTGGCGGCCGGCTTCGCGGCGAGGACCATTTTCAGGCCCTTGACCGGATCCAGGCCCAGCACATCGCACACCCGGACATACTCGATCACGTCCAGACGGCGATCCCCGTTTTCGGCTTTGCCCACCCAGGAGGGCGGCACCTTGAGGGCGGCGGCTGTTTCCCGGAGGGTCATGTTGCGGGCCTGGCGGCCTTCACGGATCCAGGCGAGGAGATCGGCAAACTGTTTCTTTTGTTTTGCTTTCATACTTCAACATTATCAAATTCGGAGACATTGACAAGGAAAATAATAAGCTAATTAAGGGACTCCCTGTTTTTACGATTAGTATCAGGGGAAAATGAAACATTTTTTGGAAGTGGCGCGGGTCTCTTCTGTGGCTGCGGCCGCTGGCCGCGGCAATGTGCCTGTATTGCGCCTGGCTTGCATACGGCTGTTCGCGTCCCCTCCCTTTCGCCATCCCCTCCCTTTCGCCTTGTCTGCCTGCGCGTTCTGCCTTATAAAGGTGTTTTCGGGGCCCATAGCTCAGTTGGTCAGAGCGGGGGACTCATAATCCCTTGGTCGCAGGTTCGAGCCCTGCTGGGCCCACCATCCTT
>CAYZVY010000031.1:0-25906 GCA_964481675.1 uncultured Verrucomicrobiota bacterium | reverse complement strand
TGCGCCGGGCATGAAACTTGTCGTATTCCCCCTCCGCCAATTCTCGCGCCATCTCGTGCGTGATGCTGCCGGCATGCGTAAGGACGTCCCGTTCGTTTAGATTCATGCTGCGAAAACGGGTGGCAACCGCGCTCTTCACGCGATAGCCGACGGAGATGATCATGTCCAGGTTGTAGTAGTCAACCTCGCGCGCCACCTCCCGTGCCCCTTCCTTTTGAACTATCCCATATTTTCGGATAGTTGCCTCCCGATCCAACTCGCCTTCCTCGTAAACACTTAGAATATGGTGGTTTATGGTGCGAACATCCTTCTGGAAAAGCTCCGCCATAAGGCGTTGCGTCAGCCAGACGGTCTCGTTTTCCAGCCGCACATCGATCTTCATCTGCCCGTTCTCGGCCTGATAGACGAGAAACTGGCTTTTCTGCGGTAAATGCTGATTCATGTCGTCACCTCCACCGCCGTCTTGTCTGTAAACTGAAAATTTCGACTTCGAAATCCCGTGTCATGAATCGCCTGCGCTTCATGATTTCACGCCGTCCGTTTGGGTTCCCCAGCAGTTGCCAACGCCGCCAATTTCTCTTCAACCCGATGAAGATCCTGGACGAAGTGGGACATCTCGTTGTAACGAACGAACTGATCGGGCATCAGTCCGCGTTCGATCTCGATCAAGAGTGGATCTGCTGATCGTTGCTTTGCCATAGGGTTGGTTCTCCTTCGCGCGAAATCACTCTACTCCCGGCCAATATTCGGGTCGACATGCAGGCAAACGTTGTAGACCGACGGATTGGAACGGCTGGTCTCCCGGATTCTTTTTACAATCTCCGCTCTCCGGTGCAAAACGTCGCTGGCCTTGAGAGCGCACGATAACGCGGAACTCACGTCTAGGCCGGTGATTTCAAAACCCCATCCTTCGCATATCCACCGCAGCGAAGCCAAGGCAATCTCCATTGCCGCCCCAGGATTCTCCCGCAACAGGGCTTCGGCAGCACGATTGAGCGTTCGAGGATCGCAATGGGCTGTCTGCGCAAGGTGAACGGCAAGATCAACCAGTCCGAGTTGCCTTGCGGTAGCGAACCATTTGCCGGCATTATCGGAGCTGGCGGCAATCAGGTCGGCCAGAATGGCTTCCGGCCGCTTCTCCGGATACTTGTCCGCAATGGCGTGAAACGTTGCCAGGGCGGTCTGTCTCCGGTTTGCGGAATGGGCGAAGCGTCGATACGCCTCATCGCGTTTCCCCTGGGAAAGCAGCAACGCCTCGCATTCCACCTCGATGTCCGCCCAGCCGTCGTATGGATTTCGAGCCTCTTCGGCGTATGCCAGCGCCTCGTCGTATCGTCCCATGGCCGCCAACGCCTTCATGCCGAATTCACGATAATGCCAGAGTTTCGAAGGGGCTTGGTTCACCAGATCGAGCACCTCCTGGTTCCGGCGAAGGCTCAACAGGCATGAAAAAACCGCGCTTGTGCCCCTGAAGTATCCCCCCGCACTCCCGTGGGACCAATTCTCCAGCATGCACGGCCGCAACTCCTCCACCCATTTCCGCCTCTCCTCGTCGGTCGCGCATAGTTCGCCCCACCGATCCGCGACCTCCACCGTGTAATCAACGCCGTCATCCTGGAATGCCTTCCATAATCGGGCCAGCCATTTCTTCCGGGTCTTCGCGTCCACCGAGGCCCGAATGGGATATTCCAGCGCCTCATGGACCGCGTGATTCACGGCCGTCCCCAGTGAACCGGAGGAGGTGTCGATGCTCTGAAAGGCCGGCCAAATCTTCTCGATCAGCCCGATTGCGCCTTCGGCG
The DNA here is from genome assembly GCA_964481675.1 of uncultured Verrucomicrobiota bacterium. Taxonomy (GTDB): domain Bacteria; phylum Verrucomicrobiota; class Kiritimatiellia; order CAIKKV01; family CAIKKV01; genus CAIKKV01. The sequence continues at coordinate 24,105 of CAYZVY010000031.1, read as the reverse complement.
GCCAGAACGGGCTCCTTGCGGCCAACCTTCCGCATCTCCGACAGCGCTTCCTTCAGACGCTTCGCGGCCAGCCGGGACCCGCGCCAGCCGAAGGCTTTCGCCCGGAACCGGCTCGAAAACTGCCACTTATGCTTTTCCGTCATAACCGCCCCGCCTTTAGCAATGGGGGCATGATAACGCGCAGAAGAGAAAATGGCAAAGCCGAACGCCGCAAGGAGAACCGTGTGCCCCTTTTGTCACACCATCAATCGACTTGATTTTCCCCCTATTCCGCGTATCCTTAAGAGTAATGAGACTGCTTCCTTCCATCTTGCTGGGAGCCGCCCTGCTAGCGGGATGCCGCGAAGCGCCCCCGCCTGTTCCGGCTGACAGGCCGCCCGAAGAACCCAAAGCCGTAGCCCCGGCCGCCGCCACCAATGCGACGGCGAATCCCACGGTGGGGAGCGCCGTGGTCGACATGATCACCCAGCGGGACAAGGTGGAAGCGGGCAAGCGGGCCAAGGCCGTCATCGAAAAATCGGCGGCCACCGAAGACAAGAACCTGAAAGAAGCATTAACCGAGTAAGGCGGTATCGCTATGGCAGACATCACCTTAACCTGTGGGGCTTGCGGTGCCACTCTCACGCTGTCCCAGTACGCAAAGCCCGACAATCTTGTCTGCCCCAAATGCGCCCAGCCCATGACCTTGCCGGACGAGGATAAAGGCACTGGCGTTTCCCTGCTCCCCGAGCGGATCCGGAAGGCCAAGGAGGAGGCGCAGGCCGCGAAGACGGCCCAGGGCGACCGGCCGGACGTCAACCTCACCGACATCTCCAAGAACATCCACACCACGCAGAAGCGGCGGAAGCGGGCGGAGCTGGTCATCCCCACCCTGAAGGCCATCGTCCTGTTCCTCATCCTCACGCTGCTCTTCGGCTACATCCGCTACTTCGAAGGCTACCAGTTGATCCTGGACAAGGATTCCCTGGAAACGGTCCGGTTCGCCGGCTTCATCGGGGTTTTCTTCTTCCACATCGTCATCGTCATCGAGGCGATGACCGACGATTTCGTCAGCGGCCTGTTATGCCTGTTGATCCCGGGCTATTCCCTCTACTACCTCTTCACCTCCAGCGATTCGTTTTACCTGCGCGCCATCATGCTCTCGCTGGTCATCGTGTTCGGGCACGACTTCGCCCTGTATGTCCACGAATACGCCCTGGACTTCTACAAGTTCGTCAATGACTGGCTCGCCGCCGGCGGCACGCCGGAGCCGACGACGCGGCTGAAATAAAATTTCAGATTTCAGATTCCAGATGCCAGATTTCAGATGCGGGAGTCCAGATCCTTCCCTGGCTCAGCGACTCTGGAATCTGAAATCTGGAATTTCTCAATCCATTCGACAATCCGCCGCCCCACCGCGCGCTTGCTCATCAGGGGAAGGCGTTCGACGCCCTGCTCCGAAACCAGGGAAACCCGGTTCGTCTCCACGTCGAAGCCAGCGCCGGGCGCGGTCACGTCGTTCACCACCACCAGGTCGCAGCGCTTCTTGCGCCGCTTCCGGTCGGCCTCAGCCTCGAAATCACCACCGGTCTCCGCGGCGAACCCCACGAAAATCCGGCCGCCCTTCCGCGCCGCCGCCCCCGCCAGGATGTCGGGCGTCTTCACGAGGCGCAGCACGGGGGGTGATCCCGTTTTCTTGATCTTGACCGGATTCACGGACGCGGGCCGCCAGTCCGCCACCGCCGCGCACATCACCAGCGCCCCGCACCACGCCAGGTGCGCCTGAACCGCCTCGCGCATGTCGGCGGCCGACACCACGGGCACCAGCCGGACGCCGGCCGGGGCCGGGATGGCCACCGGGCCGGAGATCAGCACCACCTGGTGGCCCCGCGCCTTCGCCGCCCGCGCCACCGCGTAGCCCATGCGGCCGGAGGACTTGTTGCTGATGAAGCGGACGGGATCGATCGCCTCCCGGGTGGGGCCCGCCGTGACGAGGATGTTCATGCCGGGGCCTCCGTCAATGCTTCTGGCGCAGGGTGTATTCCTCGTCGTGCGTGCGGATCTTCTCCAGCACCACGCCCCCCGCCTCCTTGTAAATCGCCTGGATGGTCTCGTCGCGGAATTCGTAGGTGCGGTCCTCGAAGGCGGTGGTCCCCAGGCGGTTGAAGAGCCTCTGGCGGGCCTGCTCCAGGTCCTTGCCGTAGATGTGGAACGAGTCGGCCTGCCAGTTCAGCCGCCCCATGCGGATGCGCCGGCTCGTGCGCCGCACCAGCTCGGGAATGATGATCTCCCGGTTGAACATGGTGAAGCCGAACATGTTCATGAAGTTGGCGCCCCAGGCGTCGTTGCTCCGGAAGCGGATGTTGCAGTTCAGCCACCATTCGCCGGTGGCCTCGTCCTCCAGGATCCGGTACCAGATCGACTGCAGGCAGGGCGGGTCGTAGCAATCCAGGTCGATGTTGGGCATCCAGGTGATCATCTGCGCCTGGCGGGTGAACGGCTGCGCCGCCAGCTTGGCCAGCACGCCCTCGATCTGGTCGATGGAGAAAAAGCCGGTCTCGACGGAGTGGCCTTCCTTGAGCTCGCGCCACGCCCCGTAGGCCGCCAGGCGGCCGTGGTAGGTGTATTCCCAGCGCGTGTCCGCCGCGTCGTTCATGTTCTTGACCCAGTGGTCCTTGCAGCCCTGCACCTCCATCACATACTCGCGCAGGTCCTCGATGCCCCCGGGAAACGCCTTGTGGATCATGGGCTCGGCCAGCGGGTTCTCGACCGTCATGTTCATCGTGCAGTCCAGGCTCGCGGGGTCGCCCGGCTTGTCGTACTGGGTCTTGATCCGGATCCCCTTCTCGTGCAGGGCGACCAGCGCGCGTTCATAGGTTTCGGCGAGGCAGCGGCCGGTGACGGATAACACGGGAATGTTGGGCATGGTCGTCTCCTTGCGGGTCAGGTCATGTAATGGATCCGGTGCGCGTTCGCCTTGAGCTGCGCGGCGTTGTGGGCATCCCCGCCATCCACGTTGGCGCTGATGAACACGGGCGGGGTGACCCCCGCCGCCGCCAGCCGCGCCACCACCTCCGCCGCCAGGGCGTTGACGATGGCAATGCCGGTCAGGGAGGACAGGGGCCCCACCTTCTGGCTGAAGCCGGGCACCGCCACGGCCGCGTCGCCGTAGGGGGCCCCGTTGTCGATCACGATCTCGCACAGCTCCGCCAGCTTCTTGCCCGACGCGTGGCGGCTCTCCACCCCGCGGGTGTAGGCCAGCGCGGTGATCGCGATCGTGCGGATGCCCTTCTCGCGGGCCGCCAGCGCCATGTCGATGACCACGGCGTTGCGCCCCGAGGTCGACGCGATGAGCAGCACGTCGCCCGCGGCCGCCGGCGAGCCGTTCAGCAGCGCCGCCCCCAGCCCCGGGATGCGCTCGAATTGCGACGTCTGCGTCATGGGCCGCACCGACAGGTTCATGCCGTGGGGATAGATCGGGTTGATCAGCATCAGCCCGCCGGTCCGGTAGACCAGCTCCTCGGTCAGGATGAACGAGTGGGTGGCGCCGAACGAGAACAGGCTCTTCCCGCCGCGGATCGCCTCGACCAGCAAGGCCGCCGCCTTGGAAATCGGCTCCTTCTGCGTGGACGCCACCCGCTCGAGCGCGGCCGCCGCCTCCTTGAAATAGGCATCCGCCGACATGGCCGGCCCCCTCTTCGGCTAGTAGCCGAGTTTCTGGTAACGCGCTTTGTTCGTGTCGTAGACCGCCTGGCCGTCCGGCCGGTTCACGCTCATGAAGACGGAGGCCGGCGTGCCCCGGGCCGCCATCTTCTCGAGGGCGCGCCCCCAGATCAGCCAGCCGCCGACCGTCATCGACACACCCGACACCGGCATCAGCGCAAAATCATAGCCGGGAATGGCCACCGCCGCGTCGCCGTAGGGCGCGCCGTTGTCCACCACCACGTCGGCCACGTCGGCCAACTTCTTGCCGGACGGGTGCGCCGAGGTCACCTTCGCGGTATAGGCCAGCGAGGTGAAGCCAATGACCTTGATGCCGCGCTCCCGGCAGGCCAGGGCCAGCTCCACGGGGCGCACGTTGCGGCCCGAAACGGAGCCCACGGCCAGCACGTCGCCCGCGCGCAGGTTGGCGGCCTTGACGGCAAAACGGATCGTCTCGATCTCGCGGTCGAACGGCTCCGGGCGCGGCCGGCTCTTCAGGCAGTCCGGCCCGGGATCCTGGATGGAAACGGAAAACGTGAACGGCTGCAGGAAGGCGGGGCCGCCCGCGCGGTTGATGAAGTCCTGCTCGTTGCTGTGGCCGACGGCCGCCAGGTGCACGATGCCGCCCTTCAGCACGCTGTCGGCCACCAGATCGGAGGCTTTTTCCACCGCCTCCGTCTGCGGGTTCTTCTCGTAAAAGTCCAGGATGCCCCGGACCGCTTTCAGATAATCCAATGACGCCGTCATGCTTTCCCCTTCGCCGGTTTTCCCCTGGCCATCACGGCCGGCAGCGTGGCCAGAAGCCGCTCCCGCACCTGTTTGAGATCCGCCCTCACCACGCCGCTCTCGACCGCCTGCTGCAAGCCCGCCAGGGCCAGGCCGACCGATTGCGGAAAGTCGATGCGCACCGGACGCCGGCGCGGCAGGAAGTCCGTTACTTTGGCACACAACCGGTTCCAGTACAAGTCGGAGTACTGGATCACGCCGCCCATGCCGATGAGGGGCAGCGCCTCGTTCTCCACCTGGGCCGCCCGCACCAGCGACTCCAGCGTCTCCGCCAGCTCGTCCGCCGCGTTCATCAGGATAGCCAGAGCCACCGCATCGCCCGTGCGCGCCACCTCGTCCACCACCCGGGAAAAGGCCGCCACCGCCGTGCGGTCCGGAAACATCCGGACGCCCTCGTGGATGACCAGCCCGTACAGGTCGTGGTCCGTCAGCTTGAAGCCCATCTCCCGGATCACCGCCTCGTGCAGCGCCGTCGTGCGTGTGGCGTTGAGCGGCGACCGCATGGCCGCGCGCAGGCCCTCGCGGCCGATCTGGTAGCCGCCGCCCCAGTCGCCCAGCAGGGGGCCGTAACTGTCGGCATGCCGGCTCGAGGCGGAAAGCATGAGATGCCCGAACGCGCCGGTGCCCGCCAGGGCGATGAGCGCCTGGGTTTCCCCGGCCGCCGCCATGGCCGACTGCGATTCCTTCGCGTGCCAGAGGACCACCTGGTGCACCTTGAACTCGCCCAGGAATTGATAGGTGGCGGCGCCGTTGCCGCCGATGAAGTGAAGCGTGGACTGGGGTTTAATCTGCTTCATCACGGCCCGGATGGCCGCCAGGGCGGCCTGCGAACTGCGGCCGCGGCCCCAGTCGCCCGCCGCCGAACGGTCGGGATAAACCGCCGCAAACGCCTGGGCCTCCCCCTCGACGCTCATCAGGAGGGCCTCGCATTTTGTTCCGCCGCCGTCAACCGCCAGAATCTGTTCCATACTCCCTTTCAAGGACAATCTATAAAAATAGCCGGAATACAGGCGTCATTCAAGCGCCCATTTGGGGAAGGAGGAGGAGAGAGGTTTCAGGGTTCGGGATTGAATCCAGGACCCCATCACCCGGAGACGGGCGACCCGCATGAGCTAGCGGCGCGCCAGTTCCGCCGACAGGTCCAGGTAGCGCTTGATCGCCTCGCCCGGCACGTTGTAGGGGATATGATTGCCGATGCACATCATGTAGCCGCCGGACATCCGGCCCGTTTCCGCCATGGACTCCACCATCGCCCGGATCTCCGCGGGATTGTTCCGCGTCAGCACGCGGTTGTCGCCCTCGCCCGCGATGAAGCAGTTCTCGTACTTCCGGGCGATCGCCTTGTAGTTCGTATACGGCTCGCTGATGATGCCGCGCGCCCCGCAGGCCATCACATCGTCCGCGAAGGCGTCCACGTTGCCGTCCACCATGAAGATCACTTCCTTGCCCGCCTTCCGGAGGATATCCCAGAATTCCTCGTAGCAGGGGAAGATGAAGCGGTGCATCCACGCCGGGCTGCAGACGGGCCCGCTGGTCAGCACAATGTCGTCGTGGCAGACCACGAAATTGACCGGCAGGCGGGCAAAGGCGCGGAACACGCGGCGGTTGATCTCGGCGAACTCGTCCATGATCCGCTCGAACTCCGGCTCGAGGCAGAGTTCCATGAAGTTCTCATAGCCGAAGGTCAGCATGGGCCACATGAACATCGTGTTGTAAAACCCGGTGCCGGCGGACGAGCCGGCCGGCGCCTTGTCCCCCCACTCCGCGGGATAATGCTTCCGATACCGCTGATAAATGACCTCTTCACTCGAGAAATCGCCATCCTCCACCACCCGCCAGCCCGTAAAATCGGCCTGGGCCAGGGGACTGAACCGCAGCATCTCCTCGCGCGACCGGAACCGGTGGCCGGCGACATCCTGCTGCCAGTGATCGCGGTGCGAGTCGCCCCAGCGCCCCTTGCTCTTGTCCCCCTGCTCGTCGGGGCGGACCTTGGGGTCATCCTTCTCCGGCACGCCGAGGCGCAGCTGCGGATAGAGCGCCTGCATTTTCTGGCGGCACAGCCGGGGGTGCTGGTAATAATCGATGCCGGTCAGATAGGTCTCCGCATCGGGATCCGACCAGTGTTCCCAGTGCAAAATCTGTTTCGGCCCGTGCCCCATGTATGTTTCGTAGATCGGATCGCTCATCGTCTTTCCCCCTCATGTCGCCGGAACCATACCCGTTCAAACGCATGAATCCTACCAGACTTCCACGCGCCGTGCATCATTCATCTCATGCCTCCCCGCTCACCGCCAAATCCCCGTGACGCGAAAGCGGGTTTCCTGTAGGATGGGCGGGATTCACACCTAGACCCCTTTGACCAGGAGCCGCCATGCCGCAGGATTGGGACAACCCGCTTGTGTTCGAACGCAACCGCACCACCATGCACGCGCCTCTCGGAGCCTGGGCCGACGCCGACTCCGCCCGCACCGGCCGCCGCCTCCTCTCCCCCAACGTGCAATCGCTCGACGGCGCCTGGAAATTCAAGTGGTTCCCCACCCCGGAATCCGTCCCGGCCGAACTGGCCGACCCCGCCAGCCCCGACGCCGACTGGGGCACCATGCCCGTTCCCGGCAACTGGCAGCTGAACGGCACGCCCGACAAGCCCATCTACACGAACGTCGTCTACCCCTTCACCCCGAACCCGCCCCACCCGCCCGCCGACAACCCCACCGGCTTCTACCGCCGCACCTTCGTGATCCCCCCGCCCTGGGCCGGCCGCCGCATCTACCTGGTGTTCGAGTCCGTCGACTCCGCCGCCCGCGTCTGGGTCAACGGCCGCGACGCCGGCTACAGCCAGGACAGCCGCCTGTCCGCTGAATTCGAGATCACCGGCCTCGTGCAGCCGGGCGAGAACACCCTCGCCGTCCTGGTCCCCCGCTATTGCGACGGCACCTACCTGGAGGACCAGGACTACTGGCAGATGAGCGGCATCCAGCGCACCGTCTACCTCTACGCCAAGCCGGCCGTGCACCTGCGCGACTACAGCGTGCAGACGGTTTTCGACGCCGCCTACCGCGACACCACGCTCAAGGCCTTCGCCCACATCACGCCGGTCGCCGACATGTCCAAATACCGCGCGTCCTTCATGCTCTTCGACCCCGAAGGCCAGCCGGTTTTCGACAAGTCCGTCCTCGCCGAATTCTCCGACCGCTCCTCCCGCCACATGGATCCCGACGGCGTCCAGCGGGCCGGCTGCCGCGCCTCTATCCCCGTCAAGGCCCCGCGCCAGTGGACCGCCGAAACCCCGGTCCTCTACACGCTCGTCATCACGCTTCTCGACCCGGACGGCAAGGCCGTCGACTTCGAGCGCGTCGTGTTCGGCTTCCGGCAGGTCGAAATCAGGAACAGAATGGTGCTGCTCAACGGGAAGCGCCTCGTGATCCGCGGCGTCGACCGCCACGAGCACCACCCGGAGCGCGGCCGCGCGCTGACCGAGGACGACATGGTGCAGGACATCCTGCAGATGAAGCGGCTCAACTTCAACGCCGTCCGCACCTCGCACTACCCGAACGACATCCGCTGGTACGACCTGTGCGACCGCTACGGGATCTACCTCGTGGACGAGGCCAACCTGGAAACGCACGGCGTCCACGGGAACCTGTCCAATGACCCGGACTGGGCCTACGCCTACCTCGCCCGCGCCATCCGCATGGTGCTGCGCGACCGCAACCATCCGGCGGTCCTGTTCTGGTCGCTCGGCAACGAATCCAACGTGGGGCCCAACCACGCCGCCATGGCCGCCTGGATCCGCTACCTGGATCCCACCCGCCCGGTCCAGTACGAGGGCTGCAACCCGGGGCCGGCGGTGTCCGACATCATGGTCCCGATGTATCCGGACCTCGACTGGGTGAAGAAGGTCATGGCCGATCCGGCCGAGACGCGCCCCATGATCATGTGCGAATACGCGTTCGCCAAGGGGAACTGCTCGGGCAACTTCTTCAAGTTCTGGGACCTGGTGCGCGACTATCCCGCGTTCCAGGGCGGGTTCATCTGGGAGTGGCACGACAAGGCGCTGGCCTTCCCGCTGCCCGACGGCCGGCGCGTCATGGGCTACGGCGGCGACCTCGGCTGCGGGTGGGACTATCCCGCGAGCGGGGAACACCCGACCCAGGTGATCGACGGGCTCATGGCGGCGGACCTCACGCCCCACCCGGGCGCCTATGAAGTCATGAACGTGCAGGCGCCCATCGCCTTCGCCGCCACGGCGGCCGAAGCCCTCGCCGGCACGGTTCACGTGCTGAACCGCCACCAGTTCATCGACCTGAGCCGCTTCGAGGTGGTCTGGGAACTGGTGGAGGACGGCCGCATCCTGGGGCGCGGCCAGTGCGGCCTGCCGCCCGTGGAGGCGGGCAGCCAGGTGAAACTGACGCTCGGCTGCATCCTGCCCGAAGCGGTGGCCGGCGCGGAATATGCCCTCAATGTCCGCGCCCGCCTGGCGGCGGACCAGCCCTGGGCGGCCAAGGGCCACGTCATCGCCTGGACCCAGTTCCCGCTGGCCCTCCACAAGGCGGCGAGCCTCGCGGTTCCCTCCGGGAACGTTTCCGTGAGCGATTCGGGCGAGCGGATCACGGCTTCCGCGGCCGGCGTGTCGGCCGCGTTCGACAAGGCCTCGGGCCGGCTGGTGTCGCTGAGCGTCGACGGGTGCGAGCGGCTGGTGTCGGGTCCCCTGGAAAACGTGCGCCGGGCGCCGACGGACAACGACTTCATGCTCGGCAACCCACTGGCGTATGCGGCCGACTGGAAGCGGGCGGGCCTGGACAAACCCCTGAACCGCCGGGTGGAGGTCGTCTCCTCCGCCGCGTCGGACGGGCTGTTCTGGTTCCGGGCCGAAACGGAGCTGACCGGCTCGACTCCCGAGATGCGGATCCTGGGCGTTCTGGAATACCGGTTCCGGGCGGACGGCTCGCTGGACGTGTCGGAGCGGCTCGAGGTGTCGGCCGCCATCCCGCATGTGGCGCGGATCGGCGTGGAACTGTGCCTCGTGCCCGGCCTGGAGCGGGCGGCGTGGTTCGGCCGCGGTCCCTTTGAAAATTACCCGGACCGCAAGTCGGCCGCCCTCCCGGGCCTCTACGAGTCGTCCGTCGAAAACCTCTTTGAAAAGGGGTACCTGTGGGCGGGCGACTGCGGCGGCCGCGAGGATGCGCGCTGGCTGGCGCTGCGGGACGTGGCCGGGGCGGGCCTCCTGTTCAAGGGCCGTTCCCCGTTCCACTTCGACGCGCTGCACTATGGCATCGACGACCTGACGGCGGTGGACCACAGCTGGAAGCTGGCTCCGAAGCCGGAGATCTGGGTGCACCTCGACCACCGGCACATGGGCGTGGGCGGCGACACGGGCTGGAGCCGCAACATGCATCCCGAGTACATGGTTGGCCCGGGGACCTATGAATGGTCGTTCGTCATCCGCCCGCTGCGGGCGGGCGACGACCCCGTGAAAGTCGGGCGCTTGCTGTAATAAGGACAACGCTTCCCCATGAAAACCGGAAAAGCGCGGAACTGCCGGTTCGTCCGCCTGGAGCGCATCCCCATGCGGGATGGCACGCTCCTGGCCGCCACGATCTTCCTGCCCGAGGCCGAGGGCCGCTATCCCGTCATCCTCCAGCGGACGCCCTACAACCGCCTGGGCTGGCTCGCCGGCTGGGAGGAGTGGGTGCGCAGCGGCTACATCTTCATCTGCCAGGATTGCCGCGGCCGCTACGATTCCGACGGGGACTTCGACCCCTTCCTCCAGGAAATCAACGACACGCCCGACACCCTCGCCTGGATCCGCCAGCAGCCCTGGTGCGACGGCAAGGTCGGCATGGCCGGCCCCTCCTACCTCGGCTGGGTCCAGATGCTCGGCGTGTCGCATGATACCGGCCCGGTTCCGGACGCGCTTGTCCCCACTTTCATGCCCACCATTCCCTGGCGGCGTGGCTTCTACAGCAACGGCCCGCTCAGCTTCTTCCTCGCCTTCTGGTGGGCCACCTTCGACGCCGGCTCGCGCACCGGCAACAGCAGCCTGATGGAGGCCTTCGACGTCGAGGAGCTGTGCCGCCGCCTGCCGCTGGAAACGCTGGACGAATCGTGCGGCGCCGGCGTCAAGCCCCTCTGGCGCAACATCATGGCGCACCCCACCCCCGACTCCTACTGGACCTCCTGGAGCATCGCCGGACGCTACCACCGCTTCACCATGCCCACCCTCCAGATTGCCGGGTGGTACGACTATTATCCCGCGGAGGCGCTGGCCACGTGGAACAGCCTGGTGGCGGAGGCGCGCACGCCGGCAATCGCCGCCAACCACAAGATCGTCATCGGCCCCTGGGGCCACCACCACGGCCTGGAGCCCACGCCCGACGGCCAGCGCATCGTCGATTTCGGGCCCGCCTCCACCTACAATTACACCCGCCTCTACCGGGCCTGGTACGACCGCGTGTTCAAGGGCATCCAGCCGGCCGACGGCCTGGGCGACAAGCCCATCCGCCTGTTCGTCATGGGCCGGAACGAGTGGCGCGACGAGGCCGAGTGGCCCCTCGCGCGGACGCGGTATGTGCCCTATTTCCTCCACAGCAAGGGCCGGGCCAACACGGCGGCCGGCGATGGGGCCCTTGGCGTGACGCCGCCGCAGGACGAGACCGTGGATCGGTTCGACTACGACCCGGCCAACCCGGTCATGACCCGGGGCGGCAACCACTCCATCGGCCCGTGGAGCGCGGCATACAAGAAGCTGATCTGGTGCGGCCCCTGCGACCAGGGCCCCACCGAGGAACGGCGGGATGTCCTGGTCTACACCGGCGACCCGCTGACGCAGGACCTCGAGGTGACCGGCCCCGTGGCGGTGAAGCTGTGGGCCGCGTCGAGCGCGCCCGACACCGACTTCGTGGCCCGCCTGGTGGATGTGCATCCCGACGGCAAGGCGGTCAACATCACCGAGGGCATCGTCCGGGCTCGCTATCGGAAGGAAGACTGGATGAACCCGACGCTCCTGGCGCCGGGCGAGGCATTCGAATACACGATCGACCTGCAGGCCACCAGCATGGTCTTTCTGAAGGGGCACCGGATCCGTCTGGATGTGACCAGCAGCAACTTCCCCCTGTTTGACCGCAACTTGAACACGGGCGAAGACCCGAACCGGAGCAGCGCCATGCAGGTGGCGCATCAGCGGATACTGCATGACCCGGCCCACCCCTCGCGCCTCATCCTGCCGATCATCTGACCGCCTGGCGAGAGGCCGGAAAAGGTTACCCGTCCTGCCGCGGAGCCCCTGCCCCGGCCTCCACCCCGGCCAACCGGATAGCGGCCGGCTGAAGCGGCGGCAGGCCGTTCTCCGGGGCATCCAGGTAAAAATAGGCGCAGGCGGCCCAGTCATCGCCCGTGCGCTCGAAATTGCACCAGTCGTCCGGCAGGATCATCGGATCGTGCAACTGGACATTGTCGTCATAGGCCCGGATAAACCGGCGGGGCGGCGCGCAATCGACGCTCACCAGGCGGATGGGGCCGACGGCCTTTTCCATCTCGAGCAATTGCCGCTTCAGGCCCCCGCCGATCTGCTGCATCGTCACCCGCGCATCGGCGTGGAAATAGATGGGGTCGGGCACATGGTGGCGATAGAAGGCATAGCCGGTGTCGCCGCTGACAAGGATGCCCTGGTACCGGTGATTGAAGAGCCCCATGCCCCAGGCGGTGCCGGGGTAATCCTCGGCGCCCGTGCCGACCAGCGTGGCGCGATCCCCGTCGCCATCCAGGCTGATCTTCACTTCGCCCTCCCCCCACCAGGGAACGCCCCAGGAGTCGCCCCATTTAACGCGACCATAAGCGGGATTCGGAATGATGCTGAGATTGGCTCCCAGATAACGCCCTCGCCCGGAAACCCGGGGCAGAATGGCGAAATCGCGGCCCTCAACCGTGGCAGGCTCCCGCCGCCAGGAGGCGTGAAAGTAAAGCGTCTCCCGCGGATCGACGGGCTGCTCCTGGTAGGTAATGGTATAAAAGACATGGGTGAGGTCGGCGCCGCTTTCGTTGGTCAGGGTCAGGCGGGCCGCGCGCCGATAGGGCATGGGCACATAACAGTTGAACGCCTTGGCGCCGGGCGACGAAAACAGCCCGCACTCGAAGGCCACGTTCGGTCGCCCGAGCCCGATGCCGAAGAAATCGCCCAGCGGGGCCGACACTGCGGGCGTCGGCGCGTCATCCCAGAAGGCGTCCAGCCGGACCCCGCGCAGGATGGAGGAGTTGAGAACTCCGCCGGCCGGGCTTTTCACCGTGATCCAGATGTGCGTGATGAGGCCGCTGCCGCGAGCCTGGAAAAGCGTCCGGGTTTCGCCGGCCTTGACGGAATCGAACGCATGCCCCTTGCGGCCCCGGTTTTCCAGGCCGCCCCGTCCCTTTTCGCCCCCGGGATTTTCAAAATTCTGATACCGGGTATGCACGCCGTCCGGCGGCATGGCATAAAGATTCGGTTGATCTGTCACCCTGTCCCCCGCCTTCCGTTTACTGCACAAACCAGCGGATCGCGGCCCGCAGCGGGCGATCCTCGAACGTCAGGGAATACGGATCGCAGCGGCGGTAAACGACCGCGCCGTCCGTGCGCAGCACCAGCCAGCCGAAATCCCAGCCCCGGCTCTCGTACCGCATGGGAATGGCCGGCTTCACGCGCGCCACGGGATGCGAGCCGGCAATGAACAGCTTCTGCTCCGTGTAGTAATAGCACGACCCCACCTCCACGAAGACCTCGTGCGCGAGGGACGCGGGCCCGGCCAGCCCGGAGCAGAGCCCCGCCACGCCCGCCTTCACCGCGCGGCCCTCCGAAAATGCCGCCGCCAGCGCGTCCACGGAACCCGAGACCACGCGGCCGGCGGCGTCGTGGCGCAAAACCTCCGTCCAGCGGTCGCAGATAAAATATCGGAACACATTGAAGTCGTAGACGAAGTTGTGGCTGGGCGCGTTGGTCTCCCCGTCCCAGCTGTCCAGGATGTGATACTTGGGCATGCTCGCGTCCGGCTTGTCGGGCGTGCGGCCGATTGTACCTGAAGCGGGGACGCCATCCAGGTACGGCCGGGCAATCGACTGGGTTCCGTCCTGGTTATACAGGAAGAAGGACATGGAGGGGCGCGCCCCGAAGCCGGACGGCAGATCGACCGGCTGGCGCAAGCTCATGATTCCCGCGGCCCAGCGGTCGTCCAGGAGGAACGTCACGCCGAACTCCGCCACCTCGCGGATCGTCTCCGCGCTCGCGGAACGCGTGTCGATGTGTTCATTGTGGACGAATTCCGTGCCGATCCGCAGGTCCGCGCCGTTGCGGATGGCGGCGGCCAGGGCGTCCGGGCTTCCCGCCACACGGCGGCGGGCGGAGTCCAGCTCGAGCACGCACGTCCAGGAATTCATGCCGCCTCCTTCACCGTTCCAGCGCCGCCTGCGCCATGGCTTCCAGGTTCCGCGGCGGCACGTTGGGCAGCAGCGCCTCATGGCTGGGACTCACGATCAGGCGCGGGCCCAGCAGCCGCTTGATGCGGCGGACGTCCGCCTTCACCTCGTCCGCCGTCCCGTGGACCATCAGCTCCTGCGTGTCGACCCCGCCCATGAAGGCGATCCGCCCCTTGTAGTCGCGCGCGAGCGTCTCGGCGTCCATGTCGGAGGCCTTGGCCTGCAGCGGATGGAGGCAGTCCACGCCCGCGCCGATCAGGCGGTCGATCACTTTGTGGATCGCCCCGCAGGAATGCAGCAGGGCCTGGAGCCCGTGCGCGTGCGCCTGCCGGGTGAAGCGCACGAACCAGGGCATGATGAACTGGTCGAACTGCGCCGGGCCGCAGATCAGGTCCTGCTGGGTGCCGAAGTCGTTCCCGAAAAAGAAACCGTCCACCCGCGTGCCGGCCGCCTTGAAAAAGCGCTCGTTGCCCTCAAAGTAGAAGCCGCAGACCCGGTCCGTCACGCCCTGCACCACCTCGGGATGGGTATACATCTTCACCATGTAGTTTTCCATGCCGAAGAGGTCCATGACGTTGTGATAAAAACAGGTCCACAAGCCGCTCGCGCGATAGAAATCCCCGGCCTTGTCCAGCGCCTCCAGGCAGAGGTCAAAGTTCAGGTAGTCGGGGTTGGGCCAGGGAAAATCGTCCAGCTCGCGCACGTCCTCGCAATCGGCCAGCGGCCCGGCCTGGCCGTGGCGCTTCTTCTCGAGCCCGGCCGAGAACATCCCCCGCCCCTGCGGGTCGCGGTAGGAGCCGGGAAAAAACTGCGGGCAGATCCAGCGCACGTCGTCGCCCAGCTTCAGCCGCAGCTCCTCCTCGGTGGTCGTCCCGAAATAGGCGTGCAGCCCCGGCCAGCTCTCATGGTGGGGATTGCCCAGCCACAGGCCAGCGCGATCGGCCGGCTTGCCAGCTATGATGGCCCGGATCCGCTCCCGACTGTTCATGCTTAGTCCTGGTGCTCGATTTCCTCTTCCACCGACGGGTCCATCATGAGCGTCCCCTTTTCCTGGAGAGCATTGACGAACTCCATGAAGGCGGCCTGCTTCTTGCGCTGGTTGAGATGCTCCAGGATCTTGTCCTTGATCTCGTCAAAGGCATGCACGGAGCCGGTCTGCCGGTCGGTCACTTCGATCAGGTGGAAGCCGAACGGGGTCTCCACCACCGGGCCGACCGTGTTCAGCGGCTGCGTAAAGGCGGCGTCCTCGAAGGGCTTGACCATCTGGCCGCGGCCGAACGACCCCAGGCTGCCGCCCTCCTGGCCGGAGGGGCAGTCGGAGTGGGCCTTGGCGAGAGCGGCGAAATCCGCGCCGGCCCTGAGCTGACCGACCAGGCCTTCGATCTTGGCGCGCTTCTCAGCCTTGACCGCGTCGCTGTCCTTCGCGTCGCTCATCACGAGAATGTGGCGCGCGGTAACGGTCTCGGGAGCGCTCATCGATTCGGTTTGCGTCTCGTAAAACGCCTTCGCCTCGGCTTCCGTGGCGGGCTCGACCTTCTTCAATTCGCTGTCCACCAGCACGCGGACGCGGAGCTCCTTCTCGATGCGGACGTCGAAGTCCTTCAGCGTCATCCCGGACGAAGCCAGGGCCTGCTCCAGGGAGGAGCCGGGGGGCAGGTGCTTGGACATATCCGCCTTGGCCTTCTCGACCTCGCCGGCGGGAACCTGGATCTTGCGGGCGGCGGCTTCGTCTTCCAGCAGCACCTGGGTGATGAAATCGCGGATCGCGTGGGCGCGGAAATGGCGGATGGCGTCCGCGATCTGGTCGGGCTGAATCTGGCCGCCCTGCTGGGCCATCTGGGCCTCGACCATATCATCGACCTGGCGGGCCGTCAGGGCCTGCCCGTTGACCTCCACGAGGACCTTGTTGGCGTCGCCGGCTTCCGTTGCGTCATTCCCGGCGGGGTTTTTTTCTTTTTTCGGAGACATGCTGTTTTCCTTAATTAGTCCGGCAACGTATCATGGATTCGCGGGTCCTGTCCATCCGCAAGGATGAAGGGAAATCTGCTCGCAACGATGATTACAGGCCGCCCCCCAGACCGACCGGAACCGGCCCGCTCAGCCGATGCAGGCCGTCCTGCGGGTCCAGCAGGCCGGCCAGCCGCGGCAGCCAGGCGGCATTCGCGGCGGGCAGGAACTGGGGGCTGTTCAGCTCCACCCCGTTCAGGGTCGGCACGAACGCCGCAAACCAGGCGGCGTGAATGGCCGAGAGGCCCGGGTTGGTCAGATCCTGCAAGGCGACCGGCAGCCCGCGCTCGCGCGCCCAGGCGGCCGCCGCCAAAGCAAAGCTGTGGCCCTTGCAGGTTTTCAGCGCCAGGCCCGCCCACCCCTGCTCCTCCGCCAGACGCAACCGTCCGAAGGATTCCAGCCCCTCGTCCAGCAAAACCGGCTTCACCGCGCAGACCGGGCGCCAGTCCTGCGCATGCCGCACGATGTCCCGGCTGGTGGGCTGCTCCAGGTATTCCAGCGCCGCGAAGGCCTCCCGGTCCAGCGCCCGCAGCCGCTCCAGAAACTCCAGCACGCCGGCCGCATCGGCATTGCCCTCGTTGGAATCCACCGACAGGCGCGGCTTCCCGGCGCCGAACGCCCGCACTGCGCGATACACCTCCACCACGCGGACCGCATCCTCCGCCGCCGACTTGCCCATGATCTTCAGCTTGAAGCAGCCGTAGCCCCGGTCCCGCACCCACGGCCGCACCTCGCGCTCCAGATCGTCGGCCTTGCCCACAATCAGCCAGGCCGGCAGCGCCCGCAGCGGATCCGGCCGCAGCATCGCCCGGATGGCGCGGCACGCATCCTGTTTCGGGAACAAGCCGTCGGCCAGCGGAAGCGGCTCGTCGCCGCCGTAAAAGGAAAAGGCCGACAGCCCCAGCGCCTGGCCGGCCGCATCGTGGATGGCGGCATCGAAGGGGCTCAGGCTATTGGCCACGGCCAGGGCCGGAATGGCAAAACCGGGCACCGGCTCGGGATGATGGGCCATGACGCGTTCATGCAGGCGAAGCCCCAGTTCCAGCGGATGGGCGGGCTCCCCGCATCGCTCCGCCAGGCCCTCCGCCATCCAGACGGCCAAGCTCCGCATGGCGGCGTCGCGCCGGCCGTGATCGAGCGCCGGCTCGGGCCAGGCCCACAGGTCGCTCAGGCAAATGGACCCGGCGCCCTCGGCCTCCCGCGTGCCGCACCGCACCCGCACCCGGGCGGTCGCCTCGGTGATCACAGAGATGGGGCCCGTGCTGAGCAGCAGCGGCTTGGCCAGCGTCCGCTCCGCGAAGGTCACCCCGGCCGAAAGCACCCGCGTCTGGCCCAACGTCGTTTTCAATATTTCCTCCAGCCCATGTGGCCGGGGCCGAACGGCGGCTGCGGATCGGGAACGGCGCTCACGGCCAACTTCCCCCCCGGCACCATGGCCGTGTCCCCGTTGTCGCGGCACCAGTCGATCAGCCGGCCGCGCAAATCCGTCAAGACTCCCCGGAAAGCCGGATCCGACGCAAGGTTCGTCAGCTCATACAGCGGCCGGCTCACCTCGTAGAGCTCCTCCGTCCCGCCCGCCTCGGCATACATGTATTTCCACTCCGGCGTGCGGATCATGTATTTCTGTCCGGGCGATTCCACCGTCTGCGCCACATAAAACGGCCGGCCCGTTGCGGCCGGATTGCGCAGCACCGGCGTCAGGTCCAGGCCGTCCACCGGCGCGTCCAGCGGGAAACCGGTCAGCCCCGCCAGCGTCGGCAGGATGTCCTGGAGCCCGGCCAGCTGGTCACGGGAGGCCTTCCCCGGCGGAATCACGCCGGGCGCGCGGATGATGAGCGGGATCTTGACGGAGCCATCGTAGAAGCAGGTTTTGAAGAACCGGCCGAAGTCGCCCAGCAGGTCGCCGTGATCGGCGGTATAGATGACGATCGTGTTGTCGGCCTGGCCCGAGGCGTCCAGGTCGTCCAGCATCCGCCCGATCATGGCGTCCTGGAAGGTCACCATGGCGCCGTAATAGGCGCGGCAGACCTGGACCGCCTCGCGCGACAGGTTCTGCCAGCCGTAGGAGAACCGCCGGGCGACCAGCTCCGGATCGCGGCCGGCCAGAAGCGAGTCGTCCTCCCAGTCGCCGAGGGGCGGCGGCAGGGCGCGGGGATCGTAAAGCGTGTCCCAGGGCCGGGGCGGATCGTAGGGTGGATGGGGCTTGGCGAAGGAGGCCCAGAGCAGGATCGGCTGGTCCGGGCTGGCGCGGCGGTGTTCGGTCAGTCGCGCGAGGGTCCGGCTGGCTATCCAGGACTCCTCGTGCAGCGCCTCGGGAAGGGGCGAGGGCGCGGAGCGGACATCGTTGTTGCCGATGCCATGGGCGCGGGAATAGCCCTTCCAGTCCGAGTCCTCCAGGAAATCGTGGTACGCCTCCACGCCGCGCCGTTTCCAGAGCGGATCGAACTGGCGGAGCATGCGGCCCGACTCGCACAGCTCGGCGGTCTGGAAGCCGTGCAGCAGGGGCGGCTGGTCCGGCGGCGCGTACGGAACGTAATGCAGCTTGCCGATGGCGGCCGTGGCGTAGCCGTGGGCGGCGAAATGGGCGGCCAGGCGGGGCTGGTCCGGCCGGATCAGCCCCGTGTTGTTTTTGCGGCCCGTGCAGCGGTGGGGGTAGTTGCCGGTGGTGATCGAGGCGCGCGCGGGCACGCAGACGGGATTCGGCGTGAAGCTGTTGCGGAAGGTGACCCCGCTGGCGGCCAGCCGGTCCAGGTTGGGCGTGCGGATGGCGTGGCCGAGGCCGTGCGGGACGCGCGCATCGGCGTTGCAGGCGACCGCATCGTGGCGCATGTGGTCGGCGGTGATGAGCAGGATGTTCGGCCGTGACATGGACCCTCCGAAAATAAAGTGGAACAGCGCCATCCATTATTATAGGTTACCGTTTTGCGTCACAAGCTTAAACGGGGGGGAATATGGTGGAGAACGTGCTGGGCAACATCTCGTCCTGGATATGGGGCTGGCCCCTGATCATCCTCCTGGTCGGAACCCACCTGTTCCTGACCTTCCGGCTGGGCTTCATCCAGCGCCACATTTTCACGGCCATCAAGATCTCGTTCACCCGCAGCAAGGAAGGGGACGGCGAGATCAGCCATTTCGGCGCCCTCACCACGGCGCTCGCCGCCACCATCGGCACGGGCAACATCGTGGGCGTGGCCACGGCCATCTGCGCGGGCGGTCCCGGAGCGGTGCTCTGGATGTGGCTCACGGGCGTGTTCGGCATCGCCACCAAGTACGGCGAGGCGGTGCTGGCGGTGAAATACCGGATCAAGCGGGCGGACGGCTCCATGGCCGGCGGGCCGATGTACGCCCTGGAATACGGCTTGAAGGCCCGCTGGCTGGGGATCGTATTCGCCATTTTCACGGCCATCGCCGCGTTCGGCATCGGCAACATGGTGCAGGCCAACTCCATCGCCACCATGCTGGACACCTCCTATCACGTGCCGGTCTGGGCGTCGGGCGTGGTCATGACCCTGTTCACCGGCCTGGTCATCCTGGGCGGCATCCGCTCCATCGCGCGGGTGTGCGAATTCCTGGTTCCCTTCATGGCCATCTTCTACGTGCTGGGCTGCCTGGTCCTGCTGGTTATCGGCTGGCACACGATTCCCGCCACAATCCGCCTCATCCTCACCTCCGCCTTCACCGGCCATGCCGCGGTCGGCGGATTCCTGGGCGCCGGAATCAAGCAGGCCGTCCAGTACGGCATCGCCCGCGGCCTGTTCTCGAACGAGTCCGGGCTCGGCAGCGCGCCCATCGTGGCGGCGGCGGCCCAGACGCGCAACCCGGTCCGCCAGGCCCTCGTCTCCTCCACCGGCACGTTCTGGGACACGGTGGTCGTCTGCCTCGCCACCGGGATCGTGCTGGTCAACTCGGGACTCTGGACGCAAGGCCTGGACGGGGCGAAGCTCACCCACGCCGCCTTCGGCGCCTTTCCCGGCGTGGGCCCGGCCATCCTCACCGTGGGCCTGCTGACGTTCGTCTTTTCCACCATCCTGGGCTGGTCCTACTACGGCGAGAAAGCCATCGAGTACCTGCTGGGAACCCGGATGATCCGCCCGTACCGGTGGCTCTGGGTGGCGGCCGTCATGGCGGGCTCGATGCTGTCCCTGAAATCGGTCTGGGCGTTCGCCGACATCGCCAACGGCCTGATGGCGGTCCCCAACCTCATCGCGCTGATCCTGCTGTCGCCCGTGATCGCGGCGGAAACGAAACTGCACCTTCCCGGAGAACTGTCATGCCGAAAGGATCCCTCATGAGCCGCCTGGCCTGCTGCCTGACCCTGTCCGCGCCCTGCCTGGCCGCCGGCGACCTCAAGCCGGCCGAAGCCGTTACGGCCGCGCCGGCCGGATCGCCCGGGCAGCTCGCCTGGGAGGCGCAGCTCGGACCGGGCGAGCGGAAGGATCCGTCCTATGCCTTCGTGAAGGACGACCCTGCCCTGCCGCGGGTGCTGCTGATCGGCGATTCCATTTCCGTGGGCTACACGCCCGCGGTGCGCGACGCGCTGAAAGGCGTCGCCAACGTGCACCGCATCCCGATGAACGGGGGCGACACGTGGCGCGGCCTGGCGAAGCTGAACGTGTGGCTCTCCACGGGAAAGTGGGACGTCATCCACTTCAACTTCGGACTGCACGACCTGAAGCACATGAAGGACGACAAGCTGGACCTCTCGGGCACGCAGGTTTCGACGCTGGACGCCTACGCGGCGAACCTCGACACGCTGGTGCTCGAGCTGCGGAAGAGCGGGGCCGCGCTGATCTGGGCCACGACCACGCCGGTGCCGGAAGGCGCGAACGGACGGCGGACGGGCGACGACGTGCTCTATAACGCCGCGGCGCTGAAGGTGATGCAGAAGCAGGGCGTGGCGGTGAACGACTTGCATGCATTCGTGTTTCCGGTGCTGGCCCGCTACCAGCGGCCCAAGGATGTCCACTACACAGTCGAAGGCTACCAGTTCCTGGGCAAGCAGGTGGCGGCGGAGATCCGGAAGGCGCTCCCGCGCCGTTAAAACGGCTTCTATTCCCGTGTCCAGCCCGTGCTTGAAGGCCATCGTGGCGGAATGCGCTCTCTCCACCTGCCCTGTCAGGCGGAAACCGCCACCGTCGTCCAGGCAAGAAACCCGTATCGCGCGAGTTTGCCCAGCAGCACCGGAACGAGAAACCGCCACCAGGACATCCGGAAGAGCCCGCAGAGCGCGCAGAGTGTATCGCCAAAAACCGGCACCCAGGAGAAGAGCAGAACCCACACGCCGTACCGGGTGTAAAGCCGCTGGGAACGATCCAAGGCCGGCTGGCTGATCCGGAGCACCCGGGACAGAAGGACGCGGCCGCCCCAGAAGCCGAGGGCATACGTGGTGCAGGCCCCGAGCGTATTGCCGACCGTGGCGACCGACACCGTCAGGAAGGGCGAATAGTGTTCGCTCAGCAGCGCCACAAGGAGCCACTCGGACCCCAGGGGGATCACGGTCGAGGCGAGAAAGCTCAGCAGGAAGAGCGAGCCGTAGGCGGATTCGATGGAAAACAAGTCCATTGTTTCATGATACCGGTTTCCCTCATCCGTGACCAGCGCATTGCGACATCGGCCGGCCGCGCGCGTCCCGCCAATTTGATTGCGTCAGCCTCCCTTGGACTGCTAGGATAAACGCTTCACCCATACCCCCGTAGCTCAGCTGGACAGAGCAGCGGATTTCTAATCCGCCGGTCGCGTGTTCGAGTCACGCCGGGGGTGCCAACTGAGACTCACCGCCCGAATTCTGCTGTATCATGTTGATAAATGGGCTGGTTACGTCTGTTCCAAACCCCACAACCTTGGAATAGGCTAGGCCGGCAGGAAATAGAACAGTCTGGAACCGCTGGCGGTTGTCCAGATCGAGCTTATCCCAGATCGTCGTCATGTTCCGGATCAGATAGTCCGCCGTGTTCATGACCCCCTCGATGTCCAACTGGTCCAGCTGGGCATCATGGGCCTCCACCCGGCATACGGCAATGTCCGCGGCCAACTCCTTGCTCTTCGTCGCGTAAAGCTCATCCGGGATGATGCCCTTGAGCAGCTTGTCCAGCAGCGTGCGCTGGAGCCCTTCGAGTTTCTCCAGCCGCTGGTGTTGGGCGGCATGAAGGGTTGCCACCTCTTCATGGCGCCCCCGCCATACCTTTAGAAGATGCTGGCGGAAATAATTTAACTGCGGTTCGGTGAGCCGCATGAGTCGCTGGAGAAGTTCACGGAAGTCATTTTCCAAGGTGTCTTTTGTGATGTTCACCCCCAGACACTTGGAATTGGAGCATCGGTAATAGGGGTATTTTTTTCCCACGGAGTTCGTCGTGAAGGAGGCGGTCAGGGGGTCGTTACACTTACCGCACCGAACAAAACGGCGAAGCGGGAACGCTTCATGGTTCTTGAGATGGGGGGTGGCGACATGGCACCGACCGGACAGGATAAGTTGAACCCGATCGAAAGTGGACTCGTCGATCAGGGGCAGGAACCGGGCCTTGATGACCTTTCCCCCGGTCAGCTTGCCGGTGATCCGCCCACAGTAAATGCCATTGGCCAGCATTCGATGGGCCTGCTGCTTGTAAAGGGGCATGCCCATGACCTCCTTCCACCCCCGCTTATTCATCATGGCGCGCACGGCCGTGAGGGTGTTGATGCCCTTGACCAGCTCCTCAAACAGTTGCCGGACCAGCGGCCCCTTCACGGGATCCGCCACCAGGATCGGCTGCCCTTCAGGGTCACGGCTGGTACTGTATCCTATGGGTGGGTAGTGAGCCCACCCACCCTTCTCGACGACCCTGGCCATCCCGTCCTTGGCCCGCACCCCCCTGATGTCGTTGTCCAGCTCCGCGATGGCCGACAGGACCGTCTGCATGAACCTGCCGGTGGGGTCGTCGGTGACCGGTTCCGTGGCGCTCCGGATGGAGGTGCCGTATTTGGCCAAGGTCCCAGAAAAAACGGCGAAGTCGAAGTTGTTCCGCGCCAACCGGTCTAGGCGATAAGCGACTACGAAATCAATCCCCGCCTTCTGGTCGGAACAATATTTTAAGAGCCGTTGGAATTCGGCCCGATCAACGGTTTTAGCCGACTCCCCCCGATCCTCAAAAACTCGAACCACTGTAATATCGTTGCGCTTGCAATACTCCTCGCATGTCCGGCGTTGAGTTTCAAGCGACGTGCCCTCGACCTGTTCCGCGGTTGACACCCGCAAGTAAACTACGGCTCGCTTCATGGCTCCCCCTCTTTATCCTTCTTCAGATCCAGCCGCCCCTCGTAATACTCCCGCATCTGCCTGGGTGTGAGCCCGTGCTCCCGCTCCAGCCGCATCATCGCGTCCACGAAGATCTCGGCCAACTTCTCGATGGCCTCCGCCTCATCTGGAGTCACACCATCGCCGCCCATGGTACCCCGGGGAGCATCACGTTCCAATTCAGGGCGCGGGCCAGTCGGGCCCGCGCCATCCCCACCAATTCTTCCGTGCATAGCAAACCGACCTCGTCTCCATAAATTTATTCCTTTCAACCACGCCGATCACAATGTCGGCTATCAGTTCCCCCGGGCGCGCCGACGCACCCAGGTCATCGTCACCACCACCGTGCGGCCGGTGCCATCATTCTTCCCGCGGACATCGTGAATCCCCTGCCCTCGTCTCCTGAGTGCCGGGAATCCCCGCTGGCGGGATCTCCACCATCGTGAACACACACTTTTGCCCCGGGGCACAGTCCTTCGTGATCAAGCCGGCAGATTCCAACTCTCCAATGGCCCGACGTACGGTGTCGCTGGAAGACCCCAAGAACTTGGCGATATTCCCGATGCCCATCTTGAATGTGAGTGATTTTTTCAGGGCCCGATAGTCCCAGAGCACGAGGCCCACCTTTAACGAAGCACCCGGCAGCCCCCCCGCAGCCAGTAACCAGTCCCAATAAATCGGACCACGCAGGTACCGTCGCCTCCTTGGGGCTGGCGTCGTGTCCCCAAGCAATCTAAGGGCTTCTACATCCATTAGAACATATACCTATATCTGATTAGGCAGGACTCGCAGGATTGCAAGGGGACCCCTCGCAACCTTGCAAGGGGTCCGTACTGGGTGCAGAGCCCCCCAACAGGTCCATGACTGCGCTAGCGACCAGATAATGAGCGTGGGACTTGCGTAAAAGAGGGTGACACTCC
>CAYZVY010000030.1:13690-26016 GCA_964481675.1 uncultured Verrucomicrobiota bacterium | reverse complement strand
GACATCATGATCAGGCTTGGAACCCGACTCGAACTCTTCGTGGATGATTACCTGATCGACTCGATGCGGGGAACCGCGCTGCAGGCGCATGAACCGCGGCGCGAGAATGTCGCCCTGGCCATGGACAAACCCTGGGAAGGCGGATTCGTCAACTACGGCACCGTCATCCGGGACGGCGGCCGCTTCCTGATGTATTACCGGGGCTGGCGCATGGTCAACCGGGAAGGGATCGCGGTCTACTGCCTGGCGGAATCGTCCGACGGCATCCGCTGGTCGCGGATGGAGCTCGCGCTCAACCCGTTCGGCCGCCAGCGCAAGACCAACATCTTCCTGGCCGACTGCAAGGCCACGCACAGCTTTTCGCCGTTCCTCGACACCCGCCCCGGCTGCCCGAAAAAGGAGCGCTTCAAGGCGATCGGCCTGGTGCCCGAGGCGGACGGAAAAGGCTCCGCGCTCGGGGCCTTCGTTTCGGCGGACGGCATCCATTGGACGCTGATGCAAAAGGAACCCGTCATCCTGAAGGACCCCCAAACGCCCCACGCGTTCGATTCCCAGAATGTCGCCTTCTGGTCCGAAACGGAACGATGCTACCTGTGCTATTTCCGGACCTGGAACAACGCGCGCCGGATTTCCCGCGCGACCAGCCGGGATTTCCTGCGGTGGACTCCCCGCGTGCAGATGGAATACCGGCGGCTCGGAAAGCCCGCTCCCGTGGAAGAGCTGTATGTCAACCAGACCTCGCCCTACTTCCGCGCGCCCCACCTGTATGTGGCCCTGGCCGCGCGCTTCATGGCCGGCAAGCGGGTGCTGACCGACGAGGAGGCCGAGCCGCTGGGCATCGAGCCGCGGTATAAGAACGACTGCTCGGACCCGGTGCTGCTCACGTCGCGCGGCGGGACATGGTACGACCACACCTTCATGGGCTCGCTGATCCGGCCGGGGCCCCAGCCGACCCACTGGACGTCGCGTACCAATTATCCCCTGCTGAACCTGATCCAGACGGGGCCTGCCGAAATGTCGATGTTCACGCACGAGAGCTATGCCCAGACCGGGGCCTGCATCCGGCGCCATTCGCTGCGGCTCGACGGCCTGGGCTCGGTTCGCGCACCCTGGCAGGGCGGCTCGATGACGACGAAGCCGTTCACCTTCGAGGGCCCGCGGTTGCTGTTGAACTATGGGTGCTCGGCGGCCGGCGGAATCCGGGTCGCCGTCACCGCGCCGGACGGCAAGCCGTTCAAGGGCTTTTCACTGGACGATTGCACCCCCGTCTACGGCGACCGGATCGAGCACGCGGTCGAATGGAAAGGCGGCTCCCTGAAGGCGCTGAACGGCAAGCCGGTGCGGATGGCCTTCGAGATGAAGGACGCCGATCTCTTCGCCCTCCGGTTCGGATCGCTGTCTACTCCGCCTGGATCCTGAGCTGAATGTCCTTGGGCAGCGCCAGGCCGGCCGCCACCTGTAAGGCCTTGAACGTCGCGGCGTGGACCACGCAGCCCGCGCAGCAGGCTTTCAGCACGGAGCGGGACGTGGTCAGCACCACGCCGTCGGAGCCCTCGCCGATTTCGGAATAGGCGTCCACCGGCCCCTTGGCCGACAGGGCTTCGCCAAAAGCCCGGATCTTCGCGCACTGGCTTTCGATCCGGAACGTCACGTTCGCATCGGAGTCGCCCTCCGCGCGAATGTCCGTCTCGAACCCGCAAATCCCGCCCTCCACCTTCACATGCGCTTTCATAAAACTCCTCGTCGCTCTAAATGTCTGATTATCGCCGACATTCGCACCGCGTGGCAAGCGCTCATTGGGCTTGACGCGCGAAATCAATGTTATTACTGTTATTACATGAAAACAATGGAGCTAAAAGTCGCCCGGATCGGCAATTCACGGGGAGTCCGACTGCCGGCTGCCTCCCTGCGCCGATACCGCATCGGGTCCAGCGTGATGATGGAGGAGCGGAGTGACGGCATTCTGCTCCGCCCACTCGGGCCTGCGACGGAAAAGCTGTCCTGGCTCGACACGGCCCGCGAAATGGCAAAGGCCGGAGAGTCCTGGAAAGAATGGGACGCCACGTCATCCGACGGCTTGGATGTCCTCCCCTGGGAAAGAAAGCGAACTCGGGCGGCCGAGAAGAAAGCCGCGTACGTTGTCAGGAAGAGCGGGGGGAACCCCTCGTGAAGCGTTATGAGATCCGCTGGGCCGCGCTCGATCCTGCGCAAGGCTCCGAAATGGCCAAGACCCGGCCCGTGGTGATTGTCAGCCTGGACGACATGAACGCGCACCTGCAAACCGTCGTGGTGTGTCCGCTGACAAGTCAGCTTCATCCCGCCTGGCGAAGCCGAATCCCCCTTTCATGCGATCACCAGCCTGCCGAAATCGCCGTCGATCAGATTCGAACCATCAGCAAAACGCGGCTGGGCGAGAAAGCCGGAAAGCTGACGGATGATCAGGCCGCCGCCCTGCGACGGCTGATCACCGAAATGTATGGGGAATGAACCGGCCGTTCCGTGTCACTCAGCCGCTTGGCCATCCCTGGCGGCCGGAAACCAGTGCGCGGTGCGATTGGCAATGTTCACCAGGGTAAGCATGACCGGAACCTCAACCAACACGCCCACGATGGTGGCGAGCACCACGGGCGAGGAGGTACCGAAGAGGGAGATCGCGACGGCGACCGAAAGCTCGAAGAAGTTGGAAGCGCCGATCATCCCGGCCGGGGCCGCAATCTCATACGGGAGTTTCAGTTTTTTCGACGCGAAATAGGCGATAAAGAAGATCAGGTAGGTCTGGATGATCAGGGGGACGGCGATCAGCAGGATATGAAGGGGATTCTTGAGAATGATCTCGCCCTGGAATGAGAAGATGAG
This sequence comes from uncultured Verrucomicrobiota bacterium, assembly GCA_964481675.1. Taxonomy (GTDB): domain Bacteria; phylum Verrucomicrobiota; class Kiritimatiellia; order CAIKKV01; family CAIKKV01; genus CAIKKV01. The sequence goes on along the minus strand of CAYZVY010000030.1, from coordinate 23,160 downwards.
CACGAGGGTGAGCAGCAGTCCGCCGATTGTGACATTGTTGAATTTCGGAATGAACGTCGTATTGAAGTAGTCCAGCCCCTTTGTCCGGATCACATGTACGCGCGTCAGCACGCCGCCCGCCAGCGGGATGACCACGAAAAGCCCCACCGACAGGAAGAGCGTGCTCCAGGGAATCGAGATGCCTCCCACGCCCAGCAGCAGGGCGACAATCGGGACGAAAGCGGGCAGGATGATCAAGTCATTGGTCGCAACCTGTACCACGGTGTAGGCCGGCTGCCCCCTCGTGAGGAAGCTCCAGACAAACACCATCGCGGTGCAGGGGGCGGCCCCCAGCAAAATAGCTCCCGCCAGATAATCCCTGGCCAGCTCCTTCGGGATCAGCGACTTGAAGACCACAAAGAAGAAGAAGAAGGCAATGGCATACATCGAGAAGGGCTTGATCAGCCAATTCGTCACCCAGGTGACATACAAGCCTTTCGGATTTTTGCCGACATTCCGGATGCTGGCGAAATCGACCTTCATCATCATGGGCCAGATCATCAGCCAGATGAGCACGGCGATCGGAATCGAGACATTCGCGTATTCGAACTGTCCCATGAACGCGGGTATGCCTGGGAGAAATTTTCCGATCAGCACGCCCGCAACCATGCAAAGAGCAACCCAAAGAGACAAGAATTTGTCAAAAAAACCGATTTCCCGCGCCTGACTTTTCTTCATCGTTTATCCTCCAACGTCATAAAAGCTGTTAACCCTGGATTGCTTTCGGCAGTTTTTCAACGAATGACCGAATCTCATCCCGCACGCGTCGGTAATGCCCCAGCGCCTCCTCGTCCGTCTTCGCCTGCCGCGCGAGGCGCGGCGGATCGTCAAACCCCTGGTGAATCACCTTCGTTTTTCCCGGAAACAGGGGACAGGCCTCGTGCGCATGATCACAAACCGTGATCACGACATCGAACGCGATATCCTTCAGTCCGTCCACGAGCTTAGAGCGCTGGCGCGAGATGTCCACGCCCGCCTCCGCCATGACCTTCACCGCATTCGGATTCAGCCCGTGCGTCTCAATGCCCGCCGAATACGCCTCGATCACGTCGGACTTGAGGTGGCGGCACCAGCCTTCGGCCATCTGGCTCCGGCAGGAGTTGCCGGTGCAGAGGAACAACACGTTTAACTTCGTCGCCATCGTTCCTAAGTCCTCTTGCAGGCTTCAATCACCGCCGAACGGACATACCGCTCGACGCCGCTGCCCGGAAACCAATCCTTGATGAACAGGACGCTCGCCTCGTTCACGGCCACCCGGATCTGGACAAATCCGGCGTCCCGCAGCATCCGCTCGACCTCGCCGACCAGGGCGGCGCCGGACACGCACCCGCCGTGCTTGTCCAGGTCCGTCCGGATCGCGGCCGGCAGGCGCTTGATGGCCACCACGTCCGAAATCGCCAGCCGGCCTCCCGGTTTCAGGACCCGGTACGCCTCGCGATACACCCGGGGCTTGTCCGGCGACAGGTTGATCACGCAGTTCGACATCACCAGGTCCGCCACGCCGTCCGCCACGGGCAGATGCTCGATTTCGCCAAGCCTGAATTCGATGTTCCTGAATTTACTTTTACGGACATTGGCCCGGGCCTTGGACACCATTTCCGGCGTCATGTCGACGCCGATGACAAAGCCTCGGGGCCCGACCTGCCGGGCGGCCAGGAAGCAGTCGAACCCGCCCCCCGCCCCGAGATCGACCGCCACTTCGCCGCGCTTCAAGTTGGCAATGGCCTGGGGATTTCCGCAGCCCAATCCCATGTCGGCGCCTTCGGGAACCGCCTTGCGATCCTTCTTCGAATAACCCAGTTTCAAGGAGGCGGGGTTTCCCGACACATCGGGCGTGCAGCAGTTGGAGGCGCACCCGCATTTTTTCGATGGGGCGGCCACCGCCACGGAGGCGTACCGCTGCCGGACCTTCTCGCGAATCAAATCCTGTTTGTCAGTCTTCATCATTTCTCCATGGGGCTACCGGATATCATCGGAAAATTTTCTCATCGCGGCGGAGGACCCCTTTTCGACGGCGTTCCCCACCTCGATGGCGGCCCGGATGTGCGCCGGATCGATGCCCAGTTCCCGGGCTTTTTCAACATGATGCGCCAGGCACGGCTGGCAGTGGGCGCACACGGCCGCCCCGATCGCGATCAGCGTTTTCTCCCGTTCATCCAGCTTCTTGTCCATGTCAGGCTCCCCGTGTCGTTTTTTTATCCTTCCGCTGCCGCCGGCAGAGGCTTTCCGGAGCGCAGGCCAGAACCCGCTTCAGGGTCCCGCGGTCCCGCGCCCCCGTCTCGTCGCCCGCCAGGGCTTTGGCCAGCCACTCCAGCACCGGCCGGGCCGCCCTGTTTTCGTCTTCCCGCGCCAGGCGATAATAGGCCCAGCGGCCCTGCTTGCGCGATTCGATCAGGCCGGCCGCCTGCAGGATGGACAGATGCTTGGAGACGGTGGATGGCGCCAGAGCCAGCACCGCCACGACCTGGCAGACGCAGAGCTCGCCGGGCCCCAGCAGCATCAGGATGCGAAGCCGCTGGCGGTCGGCCAGCGCCTTGGTGTGCGCCAGCGTTTCTTTAATATGATTCGTCATGTGGCGAAATATAGTCCTGTTGAAGCCGCAGCGTCAAGCAGGAAATATCAGAAGCAAACCCGGGAAGCGGCAGGCGCCTCCGCAGGCGTCAGGAGTGTCGCCGAAGGAGCCTGAGGCTGTTGGCGATCACCAGCAGCGACGCGCCCATGTCGGCCGCAATGGCCATCCACAGCGTCGCCACGTGCAGCAGCGCCAGCGCCATGAACGCGGCCTTCACGGCCAGCGCGAACCCGATGTTCTGGCGGACGACACGCAACGTGCGGCGCGCATGGCGGACCAGCCAGGGCAACTGGGCCAGATCGTCGGACATGAGGGCGATGTCCGCCGTTTCGATGGCCGCGTCTGTCCCGGCGGCGCCCATCGCAATGCCCAGGGTGGCCGCGGCCAGCGCCGGCGCATCATTGACGCCGTCGCCCACCATGGCGACCGGGCCGTATTGCCTCGCCAGTTCCTCGACCGCCTTCAGCTTGTCTTCCGGAAGCAGTTCCGCCCGCACCTCATCCACGCCCGCCGCCCGCCCCACCGCCTCCGCCGTACCCTGATTGTCGCCGGTGAGCATGACGACGCGGCGCACGCCGGCATCCTTCAGCTGGCGGACGAGGAGGGCGGCCCCGGGGCGGATGGAATCCGCCACGCTGATGAGGCCGCAGACATGACGCCCGTTGCCCACGATGACCAGGGAGTGGCCGGCGTCCTCCATGCGCTCCGCCTGCGCATGGATCCCGGCCTCCTCGATCCCTTTCTCGTGCAGGAGCCGATGGCTGCCCAGCCAGAAGGTGCGGCCCTCAATCGTGGCTTCCGCGCCTCGCCCCTTGAGCACGCGGAAGTCCTGCGCCACCAGGGGGGCAACCTGTTCCTCCCGGGCCTTCCTCAGGATAGCCGCCGCCAACGGATGTTCACTGTGCGATTCCAGCGCGGCCGCGCGTGCAAGAAGTTCCTGCCGCGTATGGCCGTTCACCGGAACGATTTCCTGCACCTCGGGGTGGCCCTGCGTCAGCGTGCCCGTCTTGTCGAGCGCAAAGACCTTCACCCGGCCGGCCGCCTCAAGGAACGCCCCGCCCTTGATCAACACCCCCGCCCTGGCGGCTGCCGTGAGTGCGGCGACCATGCCGACGGGGGTCGAAATCACCAGCGCGCAGGGGCAGGCGATGACCAGCATGACCAGCGCCTCGTAGAACCAGAGCCCCCAGTCTCCGCCAAACAGCGGGGGGATGACGGCGACCAGGAAGGCCACCGCGATCATGGCCGGGGTATAGTAGCGGGCGAACGTCTCGACCCACTGCTCGACCGGGGAGCGGCGGGACTGGGCCTCCTCCACCATGCGAATGATGCGCGCCAATGTGGTGTCGGCGGTTGGCTTGGTTGATTTGAACTCGATCGCGCCGTCTTCGTTGATCGTGCCCGCGAAAACAGCGTCGCCTGCCTCCTTGGCCACCGGGATGGATTCGCCGGTGATGGGCGCCTGATTCACGGACGTCCTCCCTTTAGTGACAATGCCGTCCAGCGGGATGCGCTCCCCGGGACGGACCAGCACGGTGGCGCCGAGGGGAACGTCGACGACCGGCTTCTCCAGGATGTCGCCATCATGGGGGCAGACATAGCGCGCCATCGCCGGCGTCAAGTTGACAAGGGAACGGATAGCCCGGCGGGCGCGACCCACGCTCCACGATTCCAGCAGCAACGAGAACGAGAAAAGGAACGCAACGGTTCCGGCCTCGAACCACTGGCCGATCACCATCGCGCCGACCATGGCAATCGTCATCAGCAGGTTCATATCCGCCCGCAACCGCCGCAGGGCCAGCCAGGCCTTGGGGGCCACAAACCAGCCGCCCGTGAGCGCCGACAGGACATAGAAGACCATGACCGGCAGGGGAAACACATGATGCGACAGGCCCTCGCCTCCGGCCAGGGCATGCCAAAAATCGCCGTGCAGCCAGGCATGCGTCATGAAGCCCGCAAGCAGGCATGCGCCGGAGGCGCCGCACATGACCGTCCGTCCCCGCCGCGCCCACCCGCTCTCCCGGACGGAGCCGCTTCCCGGAGGGCGGACCTTTCCGATCTCCACGGCTTCAAGACCGGCCCGCCGAACGGCTTCGTGAATGGCTTCCTCGTCAACCTGCCCGGGCTCAGACCGAACAGTCATCACGCCTTCAATCAGGTTGAACTCCAGGTTCGCGACCCCGGAAAGCGTCCCGACCGTTTCCTTGAGCGCGTTGACCTCCTCCGCGCAATCCAAGCCGCGGATGGCGTAGGTCCGGCTTGTTTGTTCGTGGGCTGTCATCGTCATCCGCCGCGCACATGGCGCACGCCTTCCGCGTAAAGATGCCGGATATGGTCGTCATCCAGCGTATAGTAGGCGATCTTTCCCTCTTTCCGATACCGCACCAGTTTCTGCCCGCGCAGAAGCCTGAGCTGGTGCGAAACCGCCGACCCGGTCAACCGCAGGAGGGCAGCCAGGTCGCACACGCAAAGCTCATGCCGCGACAGGGCGGCGATGATCCGGATCCGGTTCGGGTCGCCCAGCGCGCGGAAGGTCTCCGCCAGACCGTTGACCAGCGCATCGTCGGGCGCGGTTTTCAAGGCCTCGCGGACGCGTTGTTCATTCACGCAGGGCGCTTCGCAGACATCGCGCGGGATCGTCTTTCGTTTTGCGGGCGGCATACGTCCTTTTCTTTTTGAAACAGATGTTCATATATTACACCATTCCGGCGTTCGCATGTCAAGACTCCGCCGCCCCTCCCATCACTCCGTCGCGGACAACGCTTTCGCCGCTCGCTCCCCCCGCATCTCGACCAGATAGTAAAGCGCGGGCAAGACAATCAGCGTCAACAGCATGGCCGACGCCATGCCTCCAAGCACGACGGCCGCCAGCGGGCGCTGAATCTCCGACCCGCTTCCCGTGGCCCAGACCAGGGGCAGAAGGCCCAGCAGGGTGGTCAGCGCCGTCATCAGAAGCGGCCGCAGGCGCAGCTCGCAGCCCCGCCTGACGGCCTCCTCGGGGCTCAGACCGTCCCGTCGAAGCTGATCGAAGAACGACACGAGCAGCACGCCGTTCTCGACCGCGATGCCGAACAGCGCGATAAAGCCGATGGAGGCCGACACGCTGAGCGGGATCTTCAGCAGGACAATGATGAGAATGCCCCCGATCAGCGCGAACGGCAGATTCACCAGGACCAGCAGGGCGCTTTTCATCGAGTTGAAGGCCGAGAACAGCATCAGGAAGATCAGCAGGAGCGACACCGGGACCACGATGGCCAGCCGCCGCATGGCCCGCTGCTGGTTTTCGAACTGCCCGCCGATATCGGAAAAATATCCGTCGGGCATCGCCGCGACGACCGGTTGGATCGCGGCGCGGACGTCCGCCACAAAGCTGCCCATGTCGCGCCCCCTGATGTTGCATTCCACCACGACACGGCGCATGCCGTTTTCGCGGCTCACCTGGGCGGGCGCTTCAACCTCCCGGATCACGGCCAGTTCCCCCAACGGAATCCGGGCGCCTTCCGGGGAGGGCACCAGAAGCCGCTCCAGCTCGGGGATGTCCCGGCGTAACTCGGCGGGAAATCGCACGAGGACCGCGAACCTTTTCTGCTCCTCGACGACCATCGTCGCCACTTTGCCACCGACGGCCGTTTCCACGATCTCATTGATATCCGCGATGTTGATCTTATGCCGGGCAATGGCCTTGCGGTCCACCACGATTTTCACCTGCGGGAAGCCGGACACCTGCTCGACCTTCACATCTTCCGCGCCCGGGATCCCCCGCATGAGCACGGCGGCCCGATTCGCATTCGCCCGCAACACCTCCAGGTCCGGCCCGAAGAACTTGATCGCCAGGTCGCTCTTGATCCCGGAAATCAGCTCATTCACGCGCAGCGCGATGGGCTGGGAGAAGGACAGGCGTATGCCGGGGATGACGGCCAGCTCGTTTTGCATCGCGGCCACCAGCTCCGGTTTGGTCCGCCTGCTTTTCCATTCTCCCTTCGGATGCAGGATGATGAAAACGTCGTTTTGCTCAGGCCCCATGGGATCCTCCGATATCTCGGCCCGCCCCGTCTTGGTGACGACCGTCATCACCTCGGGGAATTGCGCGAGCAGCCGACGCTCGATTTCCGTCCCCACGGCGATCGAGCCCTCCAGCGAAGCGGACGGCAACCGGACCACGTTGATCGCAATGGCCCCTTCGTCCAGTTGCGGCAGGAACTCCGTGCCCAACAATGGGACCAGCGCCAGGGAGCCCGCCAGCAAGCCCCCGCCCATGGCCACGAGCGATTTCGGCCACCGCAGCGCAAACGCGAGCACCGGCATATAGCCGCGCTTGACCAGGCGGATCAGCGCGTTATCGCTCCCCTCGCCCTGTCCGCGCATGAAAAACGAGCACAGCACCGGGACAATGGTCAACGCCGCAAGAAGAGAACCCAGCATGGCAAAACACATGGTCAGGGCCAGCGGGCGGAACATTTTGCCTTCCATCTGTTCTAGCGAGAAGAGCGGCAGGAAAACGACGATGATGATCAGGATCGCAAAGATAACCGGGCGCGCCACCTCGCGGACCGCTTCGCAGATGATCTCCACCCGCGACAAGCCCCCGCCCGCCTTTTCGGACAGGTGGCGGGCGATGTTCTCGCAGACGACAATGGAGGCGTCCACAATCATGCCCAGCGCAATCGCCAGGCCGCCCAGGCTCATCAGATTGGCCGAGATCCCCTGCCAGTCCATCAGGATAAACGCGATAAACGCCGTCAACGGCAAGGACAGCGCGACGATCAGCGCCGCGCGCAGGTTTCCCAAAAAAAGGAACAAGACGAGGACCACCAGCATGCCGCCCTGCCAGAGAGCGTCCCCCACCGTGCGGATGCACGCCTGGATCAGCGCCGTCCGATCGTAGAACGTGTTGATGGTCACGCCCTTTGGGAGGCCCGCCTGGATCTTTGGAATCGCCTTCTTAACAGCCTCCACCACGATTTTCGAATTCTGATCCTTGAGCATGATGGTCATGCCGGCCACGGCTTCCCCTTTGCCGTCGCGCGTCACGGCTCCCTGCCGGGTTTCGGGGCCGAGTTTCACATCGGCCACATCCCGGAGGAAAACCGGCGCCCCGTCTTCGGCGTGAAGCACGATGTTCTCGATATCCTCGATTCCCCGGATCAGCCCAAGGCTTCGCACGTAGGCCTGCTCCCAGCCGCGCACCAGGAAGTTGCCGCCCGCGTTGGCGTTATTGCGCTCGATCGACTCCAGCACGTCGGCCAGCGTCACGCCATACGTGAGGAGGCGGTTCTGGTCCACGAGGACATGATACTGTTTCACGAATCCGCCGAAGCTATTGACTTCGTTGATCCCGGGAATCGCCCGCAGCAGCGGGGCGATATACCAGTCCTGAAGGGTGCGCAGCTCCATCGGCGTGTGCGAGGCGCTCTCCAGGGTGTACTGGTAGATCTCGCCAAGTCCCGTGCTGATCGGGCCCATCTCGGGCTCGGCCCAGTCGGGCAGCTGCTCCTTGGCGGACTGCAGGCGCTGGAAAACCAGCTGCCGGGCGAAGTAGATGTCCGTGCCGTCTTCCAATCCGATGATGACCTGCGACAGAGCCGCCTTCGACAGCGAACGCACCTGCGTCACGCCCGGCAGCCCCTGCATCGCCAATTCGATCGGCGCCGTGACCTGCTGCTCCACGTCAAGCGGAGCCAGACCCGGTGCATCGGTGAGAATCATCACCTGAACGTTGGTAACGTCGGGAAACGCATCGATCGACAGCGACGTCCAGGCAAAAAGCCCGGCGACGACCACCATCAGGGTTCCAAGCATGACCAGCACCCGCTGGTGCAGAATAAAGTGAATCAGTCTATCGAACATATCAACATCCTTCCGTCAATCGGCGCAGCCGGCGCCCATCTTTTCCCGCAACACGTCAGACTTCAGGAGAAAGCCTCCCGCCGCCACGACCACGTCGCCTTCCCTCAATCCGTCGAGAATCTCGATCATCCCGAAGAATTCCCGCCCTTTGCGCACATCCTGCCGCACGTAAAAGTCATCCTTCCAGTGCTTGAAGACAAAGAACCTGCCCTCGTCGGCGAACACGGCGGCGCGCGGCGCCGCCAGGGCCTCTTCCGCCTGCCCGTTGGCGAGGAAAATAGCCGCTTCGCAGAACATCCCGGGCCGCAGCTCCAGATCCGGATTCTCGACGGTCGCGCGGACTTTTACCGTCCGCGTTTTTTCGTCCATGGTCGCGCCGACATAATCGAGCACCCCCGTGAATTGCCGCTCGGGGAATGCGGACACCGTGATCTCGACCGCCACGGACCCCCGTTTTTCCGCCGCCAGCAGCCGCGCCAGGTCGCGCGACTGGACGTTGGCCCAGACCCATACCGTGGTCAGGTCGGAAAGCAGCATCAGGTCCTTTCCCGCCTCCGCCATTTCGCCCGCCACCGCGTGTTTTTCAATGATGGTTCCGGCCACGGGAGCGCGAACAGGCAGGCGCCCCGCTCCGGCCCCATGCGAAGGCTCCCGCAGCTCCGCCAGATCCGCCTCGGTCAACCCCAGAACATGAAGGGTTTGTTCGGATGCCTTCAAATCGGTGCGGTGCTGTTCAAACGTCATCTGGGCTTCAATCATGTCCTGCTCGGAGCCGACCTTCTGCTCCCGAAGCTTCGTTTCGCGGGCGAAGACCTTCTCGGTCAGATCGCTCAAAGTCCGGTTGCGCTCGTATTCCGCCAGGGCCTTGCCCAGCTCCACGCTGGCCAGCGTGAGCAAGGTGTCGCCGGCTTTGACGCGCGCTCCGATATCCGCAGAAACGGACTCGATGATGCCGGCGATGCGGGGACTGATATGAACCGCCGCATTCTCGTTCAGCGCCACCTCCCCGGTG
>CAYZVY010000030.1:6235-13590 GCA_964481675.1 uncultured Verrucomicrobiota bacterium | reverse complement strand
TCCCCTCATCATCGTCGATTTCCGTTCGTTCTTTATCATCGCGCTTCCTCTCCCAGTCTCTTAATGAATCGTCTCAATCGTCAGTCCGGTCAACCGTTCCACATCCGCCACAGCCTTGTGGAAATCGGCCAGAACATCCAGGTGGCGAATCCTGGATTCGTGAAGCGTTCGTTGCGTATCCAGCACCTCGAGGTAACCGAATTTCCCCTCCCGATACCCCGCTTCCGCCGCCTCGAAGGCTTGTTGGGCCCCCGGCAACAAGTCCGCCTTCATCGTCGCCGCCTCGGCCCTTGCCGTATCAAGCCGGCCATACGCCTCCGCCAACTCCGCCCTGGCGCGCAGCCGGGCCAGGCGTTCTTCACATTCAACGCCCGACGCCCGATAACCGGCCGACGCGATGGCGCCGGCATGGCGGTTGAACAACGGCAGGGACAGCGAAAGTCCGAGAGTCCCGGCCGTCGTGCCGTCCTCCTCAAAACGGCTGATTCCCGCGCTGATCGTGACATCCGGGATGCGCTCGGCCCTGGCCAGTGCGAGGGCTTCTTCCGCCACCGCCCGTTCATCGGTCCAGCGCGCAACCTCCGGCGCCCCGGCCAGTCGAGCCGACAGCGTCTCCAGCGACGGCACCTCGGCAACCCTATCCAGATCGCCCCCGGCCGCCGTGAACCCAGGCGCGCTCGCGCCCCAGGACGCAGCCAGCCCTTTTTTAGCCAAGTCCAAGTCGCGCATGGCCCGGTTCCGCTCGATTCGCGCGGAGGCCACTTCGACAGCCGCCTTGGTTTCTTCCAGCAACGGAACCTTTCCGGCCTTGACCCGTTCCGACACGGCCTTGCGCACATCCTCGGCGACGGCCAGCACCGACTCGGAAAGAGCCAGCTGGCCCTGCGCCAGAAGAACATCCACAAACGCCTTCTTGGTATGCGCCAGAACATCAAGGCGGATCGCTTCGCCGTCCCAGCCGGCCAGCCGCGCTTCCAGTCTGGCCACGCGTTGCCGTTTGACGCGCGTCCCACCCACGTCAAGGGACTGGCTCAACCGAACAGCCGTTTCCGCGGCATCAACCCCCGCACGCGCACCCGACCCCCCGAACTCCGACACCTCCAACTCTAGCTCCGGATTGGACCGGGCACCCGCCTGCAGCGCCTCCGCCTCCGCGCCCAGTACGCCAAGCCGCGCGGCCGCCAATGCCGGGTGCTGCGCCAGGGCCAGCTCAAGTGCCCGGGGAAGGGTCAGAACCCCGGTCGGCTCCTGTTGTGCTGAAGGTTCGGCATGCGCCCGGATGCCCGTTCCCGCCAGGGTCAGCACAAGCGCGGCGTGAAGGCAGGCGGGCCTAAGGCTGAAAACAACAATCTGCTTCATGGATCCTCTGATGGTTCATGGATAACGGTAGACGGGGGCTCGCGATGCGAGACGTGTCAGGAAAGCGACCCTGGCTCCGCCGCTGAGGACGGGCACACGAGTCATGAAAAAAAGCGATTGGCCCTATGCGCAGGGAGGTCGAAAAATGTCAGGCGTCAGCAAAATGCCACCGCCAGCCAATTCATTCCCCGCATGAGCGGTAATCGCATTTGCGGTGATCAAATTTCGTTCAGCCGGCAGATCGGCCGTGAGCGAACAACAGGCATCCACGCAAAGGGTCTGCGCCTCCTCGCACGCATGCCCGTCGCAATCGTCAAATGGGATGGCAAACCCGAAAAGGCCGAGTACCAGGATCACGGCGATCAGAACGGGCAGCCCTGTGTGTTTTGAACTCACATCCATAAAATAACCCATATCGGCTGAAGATTCAAGAAATCCATTTCATGGATACACCCGAGATCTGAAATGACGAGCCTTGTATCCGTTATTCATCGGGCCGAATACAGCAGATAACAACCCCCCAACAAAACCAGCACGCCGCAGATTTTCCTGAAAATCAGGGCCCCCTTCGACCGCTCGTTCCAGTTCAGGTAGCGCTGCACGACTTCCGTGAAGGTGCCGGCCAGGACAATCACCGAGCAATGGCCGGCGCCATACACGGCCAGCAGCAGAATCCCGTAGCCAAGCCGGGTGGCCGCCAGCTTGAACGTCACCCCCAGGACCGGCGCCATGAAGGCGAAGGTGCAGGGGCCCAGCGCGAGGCCGAACACCAGGCCGAGGATCAGCGCAGCCAGCAGCCCCTTGCGCTTCAGGCCAACCTGACCGGGGCCCGAACCGGGCATCGGGATCAGGCCCAGCAGATGAAGGCCCACGACAAAAAAGAGAGCCGCCACAAGATAGGTCGCCGCAGCCCCGACATCCCCCATCAGCCGGCCGGCCGCCGCCGTGAGAGCCCCGATCACGCCAATCGTGATCAGGATGCCGACGGAAAAGAGCAGGGCCAGCCAGAACGCGCGGCGCGTTGACACAGGCCCCTGCCCCCCGATAAACCCCACGATCAGGGGGATGCCGGCCAGATGGCAGGGGCTCAGCAGGATGCTGAGGATGCCCCAGGCGAACGCCGCGGACAGCGCCAGGCCGGGAGCCCCTTCGATGGCATGATTCAATCCAGTGAAAAGCTGTTCCAGCATGGCGCCACCTTCGTCCTTCCGCCGCCTTAAGAAGCCGGAGCCGGCTTATCCTTGAACTCGACCCCTAACTCCTTCCACTTCGCCAGGATATCCTCGCGCGAAATGAAGCCTTCGTGGCGGAACAGCTCTTTGCCGTCGGCCCCATAAAAGACCTGGGTCGGAATCATGCGGATGCCGTATGCCTCCCCCGCCGCGGGCTTGTCCCACACGTCGATGAAGACCACGTTCAGGTCATTCGAAAAGGAGGTTCTCAACCCATCCAGCACCGGCGCCATCATTTTGCAGGCCATGCACTTGGTGGCCCCCAGGTCGACCAGCCACGGCAAGCCGTTCGTTTCAATGACGATCGCTGACGAAACGTCGGCGGGCGGCGAAACGACCGCCTGGGGCGGTGCCGCCGTCGCCGCCGCCCGTTTATTCTTCACCGCCACTGCCGTCGCCAACGCAGCCAAGAGGATCAGCGCCAGCAGGATCCACGGCTTGCCGCAGGAGCCGCCGCAGCTTCCCCCGGCTCCGCACGCGCAGGCCTTGCCGTTCTTGTTGTCACTCGCCTCGTTCATGTCACGCCTCACTTGATCAGTTTCCGGATCTCGTCCGCGCTCAACACCTTGCCGGCACTTTTCACCTGTCCATCCACCACCAGCGCCGGCGTCACCATCACGTTGAACTTCATGATGTCGACGATCTTTTCGACTTTTTCAACCTGCGCCTCGATGCCCAGCGCCTTGACCGCCGCCTCCGCGTTGGCCATCAGCGTTTTGCACTTCGGGCAACCTGTCCCCAATATTTGTATCTTTTTCATGCCGCTGCCTTATCTGTCACATCATGACATTAAACAGGTATCCGACCGCCATGATTCCCATCGCCACCACGCCGAAAAACAGGGCAAGAAGCCGGGGCTTGAGCACTTTTCGCAGAATGATGGCCTCCGGCAGGGAAAGCGCAATCACCGCCATCATGAACGCGAGCACCGTGCCCAGAGCCGCCCCCTTGCCGAGAAGCGCCTGCACCACCGGGATGATGCCCGCCGCGTTGGAATACATCGGCACGCCGATGAGCACCGCCAGCGGAACCGACCACCACGCCCCCTTGCCCATGATGGAGGCCATGAAATTCTCCGGCACGTAACCGTGGATCCCCGCGCCCACGCCAATGCCGATCAGGACATAGAGCCACACGCGCCCCACAATGTCTTTCACCGCGTCGAGGCCAAGCCGGAAGCGCCCAGGCCAATCCGGTTCAGCCTCCGGGCCGGCCTCGCCGATTTTCGTCTCGTAAACCCAGTCTTCGACCTGTTTCTCCATCCGCAGCCGTCCGATGATCCAGCCGGACACGATGGCGATAAGCAACCCCATGCCCAGATAGAGGGCCGCGACCTTCCAGCCGAACAGGCCGAACAACAGCACCAGCGCCACTTCGTTGACCATCGGCGAGGAAATCAGGAAGGAAAACGTCACCCCCAGCGGCACGCCGGTCGTCACGAAACCGATAAACAACGGAACCGCCGAGCAGGAACAGAAGGGCGTGACAATGCCCAGCAGCGCGGCCAGCACATTGCCGGCGAACTCGCTTTTGCCGGAGAGAATCCGCCGCGTCCGCTCCGGGGTGAAGAACGAGCGGATGATGCCCACGCCGAACACGATCAGGGTCAGCAGCATCAGCACCTTGGGCGATTCAAAAACGAAAAACTCCACGGCGACCGCCAGATGCGAGCCGGGCGTCAGCCCGCACAGCGAGTAGGTGAGCCACGCCGCGACCGGCGCGAGACTGCGATACGCCAGCCACCACAGCGCGAGACCCGCGACGCCCCACGGCAGATAAGGGCGCCATCCGGGCGCTTTCCCAGTCGGACTCTCCTTCATCTCGGCCTCCGCTTCCGCCGGACATCGGCCTTCACCACGTCCACCGTGCACGCGAGGGCCTTGAGAATGCAGGGGGTTTCCAGGTGATAGAAGACCTTCATGCCGGCCCGCCGGTCGCTGAGGATCCCCGCCTTCTTGAGGATGGCCAGGTGGCGCGACAGGCCGGACTGGTCGATGTCCGCCAGCGTGTTGAGCTCGCAGACGCAGCGGTCCCCCCCCGTCAGGGCGTCCACAATCAACACCCGCACGGGATGGGCGAGGGCCTTGAGAATGCCCGCTCGCAGGACGGCTTGTGCGTGATTCATGACCTAAGCTTATGCTTATATTTGCATAAGGTCAAGCCTCCGCTTCCTCTGGCGGGCGTGAGGCGGCGCGCCGTCCCGAACCGTTTCCCGTGCTCCCGCGTTGACAATCCCCCCGCCGCCGTCCACAATGAACGCTTCATCAAACGAAGAGCAGGAGAACGATCATGGCGAAGATTGAACCGATTGCGGTGGGCATTCTGGGTTACGGGCGCGCGGGCTGCGGCATGCAGGTCAACGAACTGAAGGGCCGCGAGGACAAATTCCGCATCGCCGCCGTGTGCGACGTCATGCCAGCCCGGCGCGAAAAAGCCGCCGCCGCCCACGGCTGCAAGACCTACGCGAAGGTCGAGGACATGCTCGCCGATCACGATGTCGAGCTCGTCAGCGTGGCCACCCGCTCCTGCGATCACTTCAAGCACGCCATGATGGCCCTCAAGGCCAACAAGATCGTGTTCCAGGAAAAGCCCTTCGCCGCGACCTTCGCCGAAGCCCGGAAACTCCGCGCCGAGGCCGCCAAACACCACGACGCGCTCTTCATGCGCCACAACCGCCGCTACGAGCCCCTCTTCCAGCATGTCCGCGAAATCATCGCCTCGAAAATCCTGGGCGAGGTGTTCGAGATCAAGCTGCGCCGCAACAGCTTCAGCCGGCGCGACGACTGGCAGACCATCGGCAAATTCGGCGGCGGCCAGCTGCTCAACTGGGGCCCGCACATCATCGACCACGCCCTCCAGTTCCTCGGCTACGAGGGGAACCTCGAAATCTGGAGCGACCTCAAGAAGGTCGCTGCCGTCGGCGATTCGGAAGACCACATCAAGATCATCCTGAAAAACGAGAAGGGCCTCGTGGTGGACCTGGAAATCAGCGGCGGCAGCGCCATCGGCGAGCCCGAGTACCTGATCTCCGGAAGCCGCGGCGCGCTGAAGGCCTCCGGCAAAACCATCACGCTGCGCTACTGGGACCCCAAGGCCAAACCATCCAGGCGGAAAGCCAGCCCCGACACGCCCGAAGGCGGCTTCGGGAGCAAGGACGACCTGGTCTGGATCGACCAGGAAATCGAGGTGGCCCCCAAGCTGACATGCTCCATGACCTCGGTGTGGGATTACCTGTACGAGGCCGTCCGCAAGGGCAAGCACTACCCCATCACCCTGGACGAGGCCGTGGCCGTCATGGAAGTCGTCTCCGCGGTCAAGAAGGGGACGGCATTCGCGTAATGGATTGAGGCGGGCTTCGCAAGCGAAGCCCCTACATCAGTCGATTGCCTATCACGGGCTCGCGGCAGGAAAATACTTCTCGCTCAAATACGCGGCCCGCATGTCCGAAGCCAGGTATTTGAACGCCATCCAGTCCGGAACGGCCTGCTTGAAAAGCAGGTCCACGTCCGCATCACTCATGTCCTTGCCGACTTTCTCGCCGAACCGGTTCGCCCGCCCGACCCACGGCGCCAGCAAAGCGGCATAGAATTCCGGATCGCCCAGCTCGGGGTCCTGCCAGCGGACAATATCGCCGTTCACCTTGAAGTTGGATTCCTTCTTGTACTTCGCATAAGCCTTGTAGATCAGCCGGCGCTTGATCTCGCGCCGCGCCTTCTCGTCGAGCCCGGCGAACACGATGTCGCCCCAGCTGCTGCGGTTATGCACCGACTGGCTTCCCGCCCAGGAATACCCGCCCGACCGGGCCCAGCGGATGTTGTCGAACTGCCAGGCGTCCCCATTTTCGGGAATCCGGTCATAAAACAGCTCCCAGGAATAAAACAGGGTGGTGGCGAAACCCTTGTCGACGGGCACGGTCAGGCTCCTCATCGTCTGGTCGGCCGTCCGTGCCATCCGGAACAACCGGTTCGGATACATCGTCCGGAATCCTTCGCTGAGCGCGCCGGTTGCCAAATCAACCAGGAACGTATAATAAGGCTGGCCCGGTCCCGCCGCCAGGTAGCCTTCGTAACTCCCGCCGGACACCAGTCCCCGCGACACCTCGTCCGCGCGCGAGTCCGAGGCCAGGAAAAAGAAGGTGATGCCGTCGGGATCGCAAACAACATAGAAATCGGTCTCCGTCTCCCCGCCCGCCCCGGCCTGCCCCTGCGCGGTGATGGCGCGGTTGGCGGAAATGGCATCGGTGGCCAGCAGCATCTCGAGGTTTTCCCCGGACACCTTGCGATCCATCCGGGCCTTCTTCTGAACGTCCTTGAGAAACGGGGACGCCAGCCAGCCGCCGGGATCGGACGGAGCCCGGTCCACGAACGCGCAGGCATACACCCGGGGCTCCGGCTTCGCCAGCAGCCTCTGGTAAAGCGCCAGCAATTCACGGGAGGCCGCCTCCCGGCCCGCCATCATCGCACTCCGACCCGCCTGGAGAAGGGCGGTCGCCTTGTCCTTGGCCGCCAGCTCGTCGCCCTTCGCCGACGCCAGCGCCCGCTCCAATGCCGGCTTCAGGGCCTCCGGTTTCACGGCCGGATCCAACGCCGCCGCGGTCAGCGCGAAACGCAGCCGGTCGGAAGCGGACAGCGCGGTGTCGATGGACGCCTCCTGCGCGGCGACCTTGGCCTCGTCAAGCCTGTCCAGGGCGGCCAGGGCATTGACCCGGTAGACGCGGGTCAGCGCATAATCCCGCGGCAGCAGGTTGGTGGCCGTCATCACGAC
>CAYZVY010000030.1:0-6135 GCA_964481675.1 uncultured Verrucomicrobiota bacterium | reverse complement strand
CTCCTCCGCCTTGTCGAACCGGTTCTCCCCCAGCCAGGCGGCCGTCATCAGGCGGTCCACGTTCAGCTGGTTGACGACGTTGGTGCTGACGGGCCGCATCTTCCCATACCACTCGCGGGCGGCTTCATACCGGCCCTGCCGCATGTCGAGACCGCCCACATTGCCCAGGGCGAGCAGCCGCTCCTCCGGCTTGAGGTCCGGCAGATCAAGCGCTTTCCGGACCGTGGCGTCGGCCCCCTTCAGGTTCCACTGGTCAATCTGGTTACCGGCGATCCCGTTGAGGGCCGCGATTCGCATCCGGTTGTCCGCCTTGGGATCAGCCAGGATCCGCTCATACGCCGCGATCGCGGCGCCCCACGCGGCCGTGTTCTGGTGCGCCTTGGCCATGTCGGTCAGGATCACCGCCCGCTCCGCAGCCGTAAGCTCGGGGAGCGCCAGGACGGTTTCATATTCCGCCAGGGCGTTGGTCAGACCGTTCTTCTCGTTCAGCCAGCTCGTCGCGATCAGGCGGTGGGCGGCCAGTTTCGCCGACGCCGTCGTGGCCAGGCCGAGGGCTTCCCCGGCATCGGTCCGGACACCGGCGTAATCCTTTTTCTGGCTCTTCTGCTGGGCCGACTTCAGCGCGTCGCCAAACGACTCGAACCCGGCGGCATACGGCGCCGCCGCGCCCGACAACAGGACAACCAGGAAGTTGATGACCATTCGCTGTTTCATGACTGGGGCTCCTTTCCGAGCAGGGCGCTCAGGTTCATGATCTGCTCGACCATTTCGGCGCGGACGGCGTTCAGGTCCGCCCCCTGCCCATCCAGCAGGGCGAACCACTGGCGCACCTTCCGTCCCGCGTAAACATTCTCGAGCTTGCCTGAATCGATGGCTTTCTGCGCGAGCTGCAGCAGCCGGGTGGCATAGCGGATGTCGTCGATGCCCTCCCGGAACCCCTCCCACGCCAGGGTGTCGACGAGCCCGTCGCGCGTGGCGTAAGCCAGCACCATGGGCTTGTAGAGGTCATACGCCAGGTCGTTCCACGGCCCGATGGCGAACTCGTAGTTGCACACCATGTTATAGCCGCTGAGATAGCCCAGCAGCCCGTGCTGGCGGCGGACGAAGGACGGGTTCTCCGCCCCGTTGTGCTGGCCCGCGTAAAAGCCCACATACGCGTGGCCGACCTGGTTCCAGGGCTTCGCCAGTTCGGCCTGCTCGGGAAAGGCGGCCGCCGGCTTCATGTCGTAGATATACCCGCCCGGCATGAACATGCCTTCGTGGCCGGCGGTGAAGATCTTCAACCCGTTTTCATGGTAGATCTTCCAGGCCGGCCGCATCAGGGCCACCCAGGTCGCGCCGGGCTCGTCGCCGCTCTGGAGAAAGACGACGGTGTGGCCCAGGTTGGCCATGAAGAACTGCTTCCAGCCCTCCGCATCCTGCTTCGCCCGCAGCAGGCTGTCGGGCCCCAGCGGCCCGGTGTGGCCCAGGAACGTCGCGGTGTTGCCGATGATCGGCCGTGTCTTGAGCCCCGCCTCCTTCATCAGCTCCAGATGGCGCTTCAGCGCCTCGCCGCGCTGGTACGACATCATGGGGTGCATCAGGTTGTGCGCCTTCAGGTTCTTCATCATGGCCAGCAGCTGCTTTTCCGCCAGGGGACGGTCCCCCCCGTTCCCGGCTGTCAGCATGTTCAGGTTCGGGCACGAATAGAGCGTCACCAGGAAATCGCGCTCCGGGTCGGAATAGGCCTTCGGCGCCGGCAGCTCGAACGGGAGCACGCGCAGGGCGAGGGGAATCTCGCCCAGCGTCTTCCCGCCCGCCGTCATCGCGATCCGCCCCCGGTACAACCCGGGCGCGGTGTCCTTGCGCACGTCCGCCGTCAGCCAAAACTGCTTGAAGCGGCCGGCGTCGAACGCGACCGGCAGCAGGGCCGGCGCGTCCGCGAAGGGAACGGCCAGCGGCCGGAACGTCTGGAACTCCTTGTACGAATGCTCGTCGAAACGGGAGTCGATCCGGCGCGGGGGGCTGATCCACCGGTAGGTCCCCGCCCCCGGCCCGCCGATCCGTGCATAATTCGCCTTTGCGGACTCGTCCACCCGGATCAGGCTCTCGTCGTTCAGCAGCAACTCCGGCACCAGCCTCAGCCCGGGGTCCGCGAAATAGCTGTACCAGCCGTTCCCATTCTGGTACCAGACCTTCACCACCTTCAAGGCCAGGTTGGCGGCCGGGAAGACGGCGCCGGACGGGCCCTGCAGCGGCGAGACGCTCAGCGTCACGCCCGTCCGGGCGACCGGGGAGAACACGACGAACGAGGCGGGCTCGAACTCGTCCCGCGCGGCCAGGATGCGCACCTCCGCGCCCGCGCGGCCGTCCTCCGGGCAGGCATCGGGAAGCCGCATGACGTCGCTCAGGGCCGGCACGGCGTAATGCGCCAGGGGCGGCGCCTCGGCGGAGCCCGGGCGGGCGACCTTCCAGTCGAGGGCCACGCGGGCCGCGAGGGTTCCAGGCGGCGCGGACTGGGCCGGCAGCATGACGGGCAGTCCCGCCAGCGCGGCCGCGATAGCCATTTTTACGAGCACTCTCATTGCGTCTCCTTGTTCGTCGTCCCGCTATCGATCGATCATGACAAAGCCGGCCGGCTTGAGCCGGATCCGTTTCGTTGTTTTCCCGCGATGCAGCAAGACCGCATGGCCGGAATCGAAGTCCGTGTTCAACAGATAAGTCTTCCCATTGGACGGGAAATGCGACCAGGCCACCCAGCCGCACTCGCGCCCCGGCGCCGCCCCGTCGTCCGTGATATATGTCGCCCCCCGGGTATCCAGCGCGATCCGCCGGAAGACTTCGCCCACCAGCCCGATGCTGTGCCGGGTCGCGCCCGGCCCGTGGTCCGGGGCCAGGGCCCCGGGATACTCCCAGGTGTTGAGAAAATAGACTGTCCCCTTCCCCAGCCGGTGTCGGAACAGGATCGGGGCAAACGTCTCATCCTCCACGGCCAGGATCTCGGGCGAACCGGTGATCTCCACATCCCCCCGGTGCGCCAAGTAGACGCCGAACTTGCGGTAGGGCGAAATGCCGAGGGGATTGTCCTTGCCCGGCGTAACGCCCCAGTAAAACTGCTTGCCCCGGCCCTTCACCCGGACGCCGCACAGCTCGGTGAAGTCCCCCCCGTTGACCAGTTCGCCGGCCGAATAATCCAGGTAATTCCGGTTCGCGTTGGCGGACAGTTGCGGAAGGGCGATGAACAGCGTGCCGCCGCGGCGGACATACCCGAGCAGCAACGCGTACTGCCGCTCCGTCGCGGTGTTCCACCCCGTAAACAACAGGGCTTTGTACTGCGCCGACAGGAAGCGCCCGTCGGGCTCGCCCGCGAAGCTGACCGTATCCGTCATGCCGTAAGGCGTTCCCGAAAAGAACGGGTTCTGGAATTCGCCCATCCCGGCGTTCCGCGGGTAAAACAGGTCGTCGAAAAGGACGCGGCTCCGCTCCGGGGCCGCCTCGAACCAGCGGGGGTCCTTTTCCGCCAGCGCGTACTGGCCCGCGATGGCGGCATTGGGGTTGAACGACTGGGACGAGAGGTCCAGGTTCCCCTTGACCGACGCGATCCGCACCTCGGGCTGTCCGTCGGGGGTCCCCTCCCTTTTGACGAAATCATAAAAACGGGACAGCCGCTTCCGGTATTCGCGGCAGACCGGGGACTGCGCGTTGATCGCGGGATAATGGCGGCGAGCCTCCGCCACGAAGGGCGCGGCCCGGCGGGGGTCGGTGTTGTGGATGCCGCCCAGATCCAGCTTGGGGACCGCGTGCATGGGCGTGTCCTCCACGTGGTCGCTCTGCTGCCAGTAGCTTCCGCTCTCCAGCAGGATCAGCTTGCACCCGCTCATGTACTTGAGCCGCAGCGCCTGGGTCAGCATGGGGAACTTGTACGGGCTGGCGTAGGGCTGCCAGGAGTAGTGCTCGTGCGCGAGGTCGGTCCCCCAGAGGGGCAGCCCGAACTGCCTCGTCAGCCCGCGCGCCAGGGCCGAGGCGGCGTTGAGGTGCGGCACCGCGAAATCCTCGACCACCGGCATCGTGATGCCGCCCAGGATCTCGTAATCGAGCGTGGCAATGCCGCCCGTGACCATGATCTGCGTCCAGCCGGCCGCCCGGCGCGCCGCGACCACCCGGCGCACGCTGCCCAGGAAAGCGTTCGACAGTTTTTCCAGATCGGGGACAACTGGCCCCGCGGCGGGATTCGGATCGTCCTCGAGCCGGAAGGTGAACACCTCGCCGACGTTGCAGCCGAGAAACCAGTCCCGGTACGGCCGCAGCCGCTTCAGCTGGCGCGGATCGACGTCGGCATAAAAGACAAAGGAGTAGAGCCCTCGGGCGGCCGCCTGCCGGACCATGTTGACCAACCCGGCGCCCATCCTCTCCGGATGCCGCCGGATGACCGGCCAGTCGTCGGGCACGAGGTTCGTTTTCCGGTCCCAGTCCGGCTCGGGCACCGCGTGGCCCAGCTCCTTCAGCGCCATCCAGTCGGCCATCGCCTTCAGACTCTGTTTGGTCGCCCCGCCGTCCCAGATGGAGACCAGGTTGCCCTGGTTGTCCCGGGCCGCCCGGTCGATGTACCAGGCCGCGTCGTGGTCCTCCGACACCCAGCTGGTATAGAACGGCCCCGACGTCTGGAAGATGTAATCCCCGCGGTGCAGGTAAACCGGGATGCCGATCCAGGTGCCGCACGCCGGCAGGGGAATGGCGTTCCGCTTTTTCATCCCGCGTCCTTCTTTTCAAGATGGAGCCACATGCCGGTATCCTGCCATGACGCGCCTGAATTTGCTACTTGTAAAGCGATTCAGGGCGGGTGTATGAAGGCGGCATGATTCACGATCGTGCGAGCGGTTTCTTTTCGTTATTGCTGACAGCCGGGCTCACCCTGGCCGCCGCGGCGCCCGGCCAGACGAACGCGGGCGCGACCAGCTGGACCAACGCCGAAGCGGTGCTGACCTCCCCCGCGTTCTGGGAGGACGGGCTCGACGCCTTCGGCCCGTTATTTGTGGAGGGGCAGTTCCGGTGGACATCCGCCAGCCAGGAGGCGCTCCGCTCCGCGCAACCCGGCGTGGTCTTCACGGGCCTGCCGGTGGTGGAGTCGGTGGTCTGGCTCAAGGCCAAACGCCCGAAAGAGGTGGTGCTCTCGCTCTACAACCGCGGCGACTGTCCGCCCATGGACGAAGCGGAGTTCCGGGACCTGCTGAGGACGGCCGGAAAAAACCTGGCCGCCCTGTCACGAACCGCCGTGAACGCCGACAGCCCGGCCGCCTTCAAGGGAGACATCCCGAAGCGGCAGGTCTGGAAATACCGTGCTCTGGCGTTTGAGCTGACGTGGGACAGCAGCCAGAAAACGGGCATGGGGCCGGCCTTTCAGGCGGAATTCATCCGGCTGCGAATCCTGCCCGCCTCCCAGGCGGGCGCGGACGGCTCCGAGCGGCAGGCCAACGCCTTTACCGCGGCAGCGAAGAAAATCACCACGGCCCCGAACGGGGACGTCTACCTGCCCGACGTCCCCATGGTGGACCAGGGGCCCAAGGGCTATTGCGCGGTGGCCGCCACGGAGCGGGTGCTGCGGTATTACGGCGCGGTCTTCGACCAGCACCAGCTGGCCCAGATCGCGGGAACGGACGCGGGAACCGATCCCGCCGCGCTGGCCAAGGCCCTGTCCCGCTCCGCCATCAAGCTGCGCATCAACATCGACGTGCTCGAGGATTTTTCGGTTCCGGAATTCCTGAAGCTCCTCAAGACCTACAACACGAATGCCCGGAAGGCCGGAAAGGCTGAAATCACGCTCCCGGATTCCGGCACGATCGAAATCGGCAACATCTATGCGCTGATGGACCCGGGCGTCCTCCTGGACACGCGCACGCGAAACCCGACCGGAGTCAATAAATTCGCCGACCGCATCAAGCAGCATGTCCAGGGGCACATCCCCCTGGTCTGGGGCGTCATGCTGGGGGTGGTTCCCGAGGAGAACCTGCCGCAGGCGAAGGGCGGCCACATCCGCCTCATTATCGGATACAACGAAAAAAAGAAGGAACTCCTTTACACGGACTCCTGGGGGGCGGGCCACGAACTCAAGCGCATGCCGCTGCCCCAGGCCTTCGCCATCACCACGACGCTCTTCTC
>CAYZVY010000029.1:20708-26900 GCA_964481675.1 uncultured Verrucomicrobiota bacterium | reverse complement strand
GGCATGCTGGGCGCCGTGGTCCAGGCGTGGGCGCAGAAATCGTATCCGTGGTCGCTGTCGCGTCCCCAGGACGAGGGGCTGGACGGCGGGCTCCTGATGCAGGCCGGCATTCACGCGGTCCGGTTCCTCGAGCACATCACGGGGCTGCGGATCGAGGAGGTGACGGCCATGGAAACCCGCCTCGGCAACCATGACGCGCGGGGGAACTGCCGGCGCGCCTCGCAGATGATGATGCGGCTGTCCAATGGCGGCCTGGCCTCGGCCCTCGTCAATTACCTGAACCCCAACGAAAGCTTCGGCTCCTGGGGCAACGAGCATGTGCGTATTTTCGGGACAGGCGGGTTTGTGGAAACCACCGACGCCGGCTCCCGCACGCGCCTGGTACTCAACGAGCGGGACTGCGGCCCGCTCCAGCCCGCGGAGCCGTCCCTCGACTGGTTCGAATGTTTTCTCGACGAGCTGACCGGTGCGGGAACATTCCCCGTTTCACTGGCCGACGAACTGCATCCCACCCGCGTGGTCATCCGCGCCAAGGCGTCGGTGGCGCTTCATCCGGGAGTTTAAGGCCGGCGGCGCGCGGGGCCTGACCGGGCTCGCGGCGGGCGGCGGTCAGCCGTTCCGGATCCGCAGGGTGATGACGCAGGCCGGGGCGTCGGCCTTGTCATCGAAGACGGTTGTGTAAACGAGCACGTGAGCGCGGTGCGTCACCTCGATTTTCCCCTGGACCGGCTTGGCATAGACGACGGGATTGAGGCGGGACAGGACCTTGAGCCGGTTCACGACGGCCTGGAAAGAGGGCGCCGGGCTGGCTCCGATGGCGGGCAAGGGCTCCGACGCGGTCAGGCGCAAGGTCAGCTGTGACTTTTTCACCATGAGCGCAAGAAGCGCATCCACATAGTCCATGCGGGACGCGGAGCCGTCTTCGGCGTCGGCCGCCGGCCGGGGAGCCGCGAGAAGTTCTTGGAGCCAGGAGCCGAAAGTCATGGGGCCATCCTTGCGCGGGTAACGGTTAGTTGATTTGCACAATCACGCCTTGGCGGAGGACAATCTGCCCCCAGGGATACTGCATGATTTCCTTGGGTCCCGAGACGATGTTTCCCTGCGGGGGGCCCAGCAGGTCAAGGGCTTTGGCCCGGGTGTCGCCCGGCCGGGGCAGAACGGCCGGCGCCTTGAGTCTCGGCGGGGGTGGGAGGGGGAGTGGAGGAGGGGCGGGCGGCGCGGCTGAAACGACGACTGGAGCGGGGGGCGGGGACTCGGAATCCCCGGAAGGCAGGCGATTCCATTCGGCCGCGGTTACGGTGAATTCGTCTTCGTTGCGTGTTGCCAGGGCCCGGTCATCGGACCGGATCCATGCGGTCGGGGGATTCTCCTTCCCGGATTCCGACCCGGTCAACACGGCCCACTCCGCATTCCCCCGGTTCAGGTCAAGCAACGTCTGGACATCCCCGGCGGAAAGGTCCTTTTTGCGATAGACCACACGCAGGGCCACGTTGTCCCGGCCGTCCGCCGTGATCTCGAACGGCCCGTTGCGGTAGGAGACCGTCTGCAGCCCCGCCGCGTTGGTTTCGACACGCGTGGGCGGGCCGAATCGTTTGCTCCAATCGGCGGACGAGGCCTCAATCTGTCCCGGGGACGGGAGCGCCGGACCGAGCAGCAGCGCAGCGAGGAGGGCGGGGAGCAGGATGGCGTGTGCGGAGGCTTTCATTTCAGGTTGGAGAAGGAGCTCCAGGAGCCCGGCACCAGATGCCAGGCGGTATCGATAAAAATGCTGCGCTGGGATCCGACGGGATGGGGAAGGCCGGGAACGATGATGGATCCCGAACGGATGCGTTCGTCGAGCGTGATGTCCAGCCGCGTCCGGTAGTCTCCGGTTCCACGGACCAGCCGGACTTGATTGCCGGCCGTCATGTTGCCGAAGATGCTGATGAATGCCTGGTCGGTCGTGTTCAGGTTGTTGTCGATGAAGTCGTTTTCCGCATACAGCATCGCATGGATGCTTCCGCCGGTGCCGAATTGCGCGTCTCCGATGAGGATGTTGCCGGTATTGCCGGGGAAGGCGGGATTTTTCAGGGCAATGAGGCAGAGCGCATCCGACGGGTTATTGACGATGGTGCTGTTCATGTTGCTGCGGACCAGGTTGGGGGCGTAAGCGGCGTTGTAATAGAATTCATCCGACAGCGTGATGTTGCCGTTGGCGACGATGGTGATGCGCGTGCCCGGGTTCCGGAAGCGCATGCTGTAGACCTGGGGGTGATGGAGGTAGACGTTGCCGTCGACGAAGTAGAGCTTGTTGTTGCCGTCGGCGGTCACGTTCAGGAACATGGGGGCCGTGTTGACGGTGCCGTCGATCTCCTTCGTTGTGTCATAGGTGTTGTAGGTCGTATCGGCGGGATCCTCCAGGAAGTAGTCGTCCAGACGCCGGCCGGTGGAGTTCGTGATGTAGGAGTAGGAGCGGCCGTAGATCGTTTTGCCGGCGCTGCTGACCGAGCCGGAGGTGGGCGGGTTGCGGATGAAAATATGCTCGGGTTTGGTCAGCGCCGTGATGGCCTTGGCCGTGCCGTAGTCGTTGGACGAGACGATGACGTCGTTGCCCCACCGCGTCAGGGCTCCGATGGGGGCGATGCCGCTGCGGTCCAGGTGGTAATACATATTCGTGAGGTTGGGGGGGTCGACGGGAAGGTCCCCGCCGTTGGCGGCTTTCTGGCCGGGGCCGGGCGCGGGCATGCCCGTGACGGTTCCTCTTGCCTGGGTGCCGTAGTCATACAGGTCGTTCCGGTCATCCACGTACTGCTCGCCCAGGTCGTAGATGCCGTTCTGATCGACGTACGGTTCCTCGGAGTTGGGATTGTAGACCCCGTCGCCCACATCCTCGTATTGTTCGGCCGGCCAGGAGGAGCAATAATAGGTCTTGGTGCCCACCTTGTAGGATGTTTTCCAGGTGGTGTTGAGCCAATAGCCGCCGGCTTTGTCGTATTTGCCGTTGATGCGTTGCGTGTGGGAGGCGTCCTCGACCCATTCCTCGCCGGCGTCATACTTGCCGTTTCCGTTATCGACCACGGCGTCGATGTCGACGTTGTAGACCCCGTTTGAATTCCGGTCAATGTAAGTGTCGCTCCTGTCATAATGGCCGTTATTGTTCGAATCCGTATAGGGTTCGCCGGGGTCGTAGACCCCGTTGCCGATCGTGTCGACGAAGGCCTCCCCGAAATCGTATATTCCGTTGTTGTAGACTTTGCTCATGTTGGTGCTCTGGGAGGTCTTGTAGGTGTTGAAGGCCGTTTGGCTGAGGGGATTGGTGAACGTTCGAACGGCATACGCGTTGGTCCAGGTTTCACCCGGTTCGCAGATGCCATCGTAGTTCGTGTCGACCAGGATTTCCGGATGGCGTAACTTGGAGGTTCCGGTGAGTTCGATTTTGGCTCCCGAATAGGTGTCGCCCTTGACAAAATCCGCGCCCGCTCCCGTGCCGCCGATTTTCAGGATGTAATTGGAGACTCCCCCCGAGTTCCCGGCAAAGAGGGCATGCGCATAGAGGGCGTGGATGCTTCGGTGGCCCGCGCCCAGCGTGACATCCGACTGGACGTTCACCGTGCTGCCGCCGAAACGGCCCGTGGAGAGGATGCGATAGTTTCCGTTGGTGGAGGCCAGGCGAGTGGTAAAGCCCCAGTTGTCCGCCCGGGCGAAGGCGACGGTTTGGGAGAAAAACCGCTGGGATTCCTCATAGGTGATATGTCCGTCCGAGGCGTAATTCAGTTTCAGAAGGGCGGCTCGGACGCCGGAATCCGCCAGGAAAGCCGCCTTGTCGCGGGCATACATGCGCTCGGCGCTTTTTTTGTAGGTCATGGCGGTCGACAGCACCGCGCCGATGATGAGGCAGGCGAATCCCAGCATCACGACCGCAATAACGAGCGCCGATCCCCCGTGGTGCGACCGAGTGGCATTCGCGTTCATACAGCCCCCATTCCTGATTCTATCAATAAGTCGCATTGCGCAGGCAGACCGCAAACCGGACGCTGGCCGCGTAGAGTTCGTCATCCGACGCCCGGTTTCCGGTTGGCGTGGGCTCGGACACCCGGTACGAAATCCGGAGGGCCCGGTCGTTGATCTTGGAGAACATGGCCAGCGGGTAGCCGTTGGTGGTGGTATTCTTGGTGAGACCGCGCGCCAGAAGCGTTTCCGTGACATTGGTCCGCTCCAGGTACAATTTCCCGTCCCGGGGTGTGTTCGGCGCGTTATAGTAGACGAACCGGCCTGTTGCCCCGCTTGGAAACTTGATCACAACCCAGTTGCCGTTGGTCGCATCGATGGAGGAAATGCTTTCCGCGTTCCGGACATACTCTTCGATCTTGGCGGTTGTCCGCATCGCCTCGGACTGGGACCACATGATCTTGTTGCACAGGCTGTTCTGCCGCCCGGTCCAGGTAATCGTGACAAAAACCGCGCCGATGACGATGAAGGCGAGCGAGCTCGCGATCAGTACTTCCAGAAGAGTGTAGCCCTTGCTTTTCTTCGTTGCGGTCCGGTTCATGTCTCGTTCCGTTTTGTTTAATCCGTGAGGATCATCGAATAGGTGTTGGTGACCTGTGATTTCCACAGGGGGGGGCGGAACACGACATCGATATGGACTTCGGCATAGACGCCGCTCGATATGCCGACAAGCGTCGTGTCCGCCGCATGCCAGAGAACCCGGGGCGTCCGCACAATGTCGTAGCCCATGGCGCTGAAATTGGTTTCGGACTTCCATTGGAACGAAGGCTGCTTCAAATCGAGGATTTTGTATGAGATGATTTCCTCCAGCTGCTCCTTCGCCCGGGATCTTGCCTCGGTGGCCAGCCGTGCATATTCGGCGGTCCGCCGGGCCATGCTTCCCATTTCATACAAGCCCGCGCTCGTGCCCATCACGATCACCAAGGCAATCATCACTTCGGCTAGCGTCATTCCATGGCGTTTGTTTGACATAACAAATATCCAATAAGCATAAGTCGCGCCAAAACTGAGTCTATATTGAATTATAGCATTGTAACAAGCGATTAGGCAAGAATGCAGTGAAAACGGATAAAATAAACCAAATATATTTTGACTGATAAATCAGCCAGCTTTCATATTCGCTAATTTGACAAATAACATGTGATACCCCCATATTAAAATTGAAATCCGTTTATATTACGCCGGCGGGTCGGGATAGATGCGCGCGAGCCAGCCGGCCCGTTCGCGGCTGACGTCCAGCGCCTCCAGCACGGCCGGGTCGCGCCGCGCCAGGCGGAGCAGCGTCCCGGCATAAAACCGGGTCAGGTAAGCCAGCCGGGCCGCCCAGGCGACGGGGCGGAGGCCGAACCGGGCGGCCCAGGGATAGCGCGCCTCCAGCTCGCGCCGCGGCAGGAACAGGCGCCCGCCCAGCACGTGGAGCCGGGCGCTCCAGCTTTTCAGCGTGTCCAGGCGGAGCAGGGGCCCCGGCGGGTTCGGGCGGTAAGCGCCGCGCTCCAGGGTCAGCGCCCAGGCCTCTTCCTCCAGCCCGGGATCGGGGCGCCAGCATTCGGGCCACTCCGCCTCCCTCTCGAAGCCGGCCAGGCTGCCGGCCATGGAGACGATCATGGCCAGCCCCCGCACCATCCGGAGGCTTTGCGCCCGGCTGTGCAGGAGGTGTAGATCGATGGCGGAGCCTTCCTTCCTCAGGATCAGCGCGATATCGAGCAGGGAGCGCAGGGGGTAGAAACCCAGGCTGTGCCGCAGCGTGTGACGCACCAGCATCAGGACCAGGTCGTGCGGCTCCAGCGCCAGGCAGTCCTGCCCCGCGCATTGCGCCGGAACGGCCCGGTCCCAGAGGGGTGCCGCTTCCAGGGCCAGGGGGCCGACGGGGTCCAGCCGCCGGTGCAATTCGACGGGCAGCGGCCAGTCCGGATGAAGAAACACGCGATGCCGGGCGTCGCCCAGCCCTTGCGGGGTGTATCCCGCCGCCGCCAGGGCGGCCTCGGCCCCGGCGAAATCGGGTTCCCGCACCAGGATATCCAGGTCATGCATGGGCCGCTCGGCGGGATCGGGATAGACGGTCTCCGCCAGCCAGAGCCCCTTGAGGGGGATGACCAGGATGCCCGCCCGCGCCAGGCCCGACAGGAGCTCTCCGGCTTGCAGGCGGCGCCGTTCGGCGTCCTGCACGCCCGACAGGTAGTCGGCGCGCAGGCGGATCCACTCCGG
>CAYZVY010000029.1:1318-20608 GCA_964481675.1 uncultured Verrucomicrobiota bacterium | reverse complement strand
TTCCCATTCCCGAACAGGATTACCTGCTTGGGTTGACTGAAATGACGACGGGCATCACCCAGTTGAAGCCCGTTAATCCGGTCACCACCTATATCTCGATCGCCGCGGTCTCGGATAACACGATCATTCGATATGATCATTGGGAAGATGGTTACGACAAGGCGGCTTACACGGATACGCCCCTGCAGCCCACGACGGAGGTGTGGGGCGACAACAACCCGACCAATGGCATGCCTCCGGGGTTCACCAACGACCTGATCAAAGCCGGCTCCGTGATTCTCCTGTATAACCAGTTGGACACGACTAACGCGTTGGCGCTGGATTATGACGGCCGGGATAAAATCATTTCCGATCGCGCCATTTCGGTGACGCGCACATTTTGGGCTTCGGGTTCCGTCACGAAGATGGCGGGGTGCGTGGAAGTCTTTGACACTGTTTTGTGGGGCATGGACTACCGCGCACCCGTAGGCGAGGATATACCGGATGTGACGGATGCCCAGATGTTCGAATATACCGCCTTGTCGGTCATGGCTTCGGCGAGTGGGACCGTCGTCCGGATCGACAAGGACGCCAACGGGATGTTCGAGGCCACCAATACCCTGAACGAGGGGGAGACGCTTTATGTGAACGGGGGAGTGAACGTGGGCGGCACGGTTCTGTCGACGAAGCCGGTCCAGGTGGTTTTGCTGACGGGGAACCTGCTGTCCGCCTATGAAAGCCGCGATTCGAGCCTTCTTCCCGTGAACAATTGGAGCACCAGCTATTATACGCCGGTGTCGACGCGGGCCGGCGACGGAACGCGGGTCTGGCTGTACAATCCCGATGCCTCGGAGCCGCTGACCGTGTATTGCGACTACCGGATCGGAACCAATAGCCTGACAGTAAGTAACGAAACGGTTGTCGCGGCCAATTCCTACGCGGCCGTGCTGCTTCCGGAGTATGCGGGCGCCCATTTTTATTCCACCAACTCGCCGCGCCGGATCTTTTATGCGTATTCCACCACCGATTCGGATTCGCCCGACATCAACGGTTCACTCGGCAGCGATGGAAACCAGTCCTGGGACTGGAGTTTCACCCTGTTTCCGCGGGAATCGTTGTCGCCTCAGGTGGTCGTCGGGTTGGGGATCGGGCGGGATCCGTCTTCGGCGGTCAATACCAATGAAAACGGGAATCCCGTATGGGTGACGCCTGTGGGAAACGGTGAGACGCCCATTGAGGTTTATGTGGATTTCAACGGTGATAATGTGGGCCCGTATACCGATCCGAATGGCTTTCACTTCGATACCAATTATCCGCTGAAAGAGCTTCAGCAGCAGATGATTTACGATTCGGACGGCGATCAGACCGCCATGCTGATTTATGTTCTTTCGACCAATGTCATGCTGGCGGTGGCCTGGGGGCAGGACCCCCGTACGGCGACCGCGGCCCAGCCCGGCCTGGACGTGGGCACGTCGGTTCCGCCCCAGGATGTTCTGGATGTCGACAAAAAGCTGACGATCGCGGTTGACGCCAACGGCGATGGCCAGCTCAGCCCGGCTGATCGCGCCCAATACCTGATTGAAGTCGCCAATTCCTTTCGGGCGGTGATTCCGGCTGCTCTGGCCGTTCAGGATGCCGTGCCGGACAATACGACATACGTGCCGGACAGCACCGAGTACCGACCGGACAGCACGTCGTCATGGATCGCCGTTAGCGATGATGCAAGCGGCACCCTTTTCCCGTTGGACGGCTCAGGGATGGTGTTCCAGGTGTCTGTCCTGGTCAGTAACGTCTTCGCCATCAGGTACCAGGTGGATGTGGCGGCATATTCGAATCTGCCCTCCGGCGTGTCCTCCATTATCAACACCGGCTCCGTCCGTTCGATCGCGTTCAATCGGACGCTGATTTTCAGGAACGAAACATCCCTGCATGGAAGCCTCGGCGACCGGGTCTGGGAGGACGCCAACACCAATGGCATCCAGGATGTGGGCGAAGCCGGGATTACCGGCGTGGTGGTGTATTTGGACGTCAATACCAATGGCGTCCGGGAAGCCTATGAGCCGGTCGACACCACCGACAGCGGCGGCTACTATCTCTTTGCGGGACCTTATCTCCTGGAGGGAAACCACGATATCCGGGTCGATTCCGCGACGCTTCCCGCCGGTTACGTGGCGACGTATGATCTCGACGGCACCGGCACGCTCCATGCCGCCTCGGCGACATTGAGCGCGGGACAGGTCAGGGTTGATGTGGATTTCGGTTATGCCTGGCCCATGCCGGCCGTTCGGATCGTCAAGACCGCGGGAAGCGCGCCCGATGGAGCGGTCTTTTATGCGTCATACGGCAGTAATGTCGTCTTCCGCTATCATGTCGAGAATATGGGCGAAAGTTTTCTCGTCAATCTGGTCGTGACCGACGATGTGCTTGGCTCGGTTGGCACGGTTGCCGGACCGCTGGCGCCGGGCGCCTCATTTGACCTGTATAAGACCAACCTGGCCTTGCTGTCCGCCGTAACCAATATAGGCACGGTGGTCGCGACTCCTTCCGCATCAAACGGAACGCCCATTCTGGCGTTGTCCGACGTGACGGATTCGGACGACGCCATCGTTCTGCTGGCGCTGGAGATCCGCGGCATCGTGTGGAAGGAGAACCTGGGCATCATCGACGGGGTCAAGTCGAACGACGTGGTCTATCCGGACGTGCTGGTCACGCTCCTGCAGGGCGGCACCGACGGCGTCTGGACGGCGGGCGCCACCACGGATGCGAACGGCGCCTATGCGTTCACTAACGTCACAACCGGCGTGGCCTATACCGTCCAGTTCACCGTGCCGAAGACGAACAACCTCTACACGTATTTCGCGCCGTCCGCGTCCTACGTGATCGCCGATGGGACGAACCGTGAGACGATCGGCAACGACGCGATCCATCGCGCACTCACCAGCAACGACGTGTTCGGCGTGGCGTCGGTCGGCCCGACCCAGATCGTGTATGGCGCCCTTGTCTATGTGGACGCGGGTCTCGGCACGAATGATCCCACGCACACGCTGTCGACCTCCATCCGCATACAGCTTTACGAAACCGCGGACGGCCTGTTCGTGGAGCTTTATACGGTCGACGAGGTGGCGGCCGGCGAGTGGATCGAGCTGTCTGTCCTGTTTGACGGACAGCCTCCGCAGAAGATCGGCCAGGTTCGTTCCCTTGGCGGCAGCCAGCGATATCTGGTTCGGGTGGAGGATCCCGCCGTGTTCGCGCGGGGCGGCGTCTTCACCCTGATCGTCATCGACGAATCCGGGGCCCGGCACGACCGGCCCGGAATGACCGTCACGGCGTTCAAGGCGCAGAGCAGCGGGATGACCAAGCAGGGCTTTACCCTAACTTGGGCTAGCCTTCCCGGGCGTGTCTATGATATCTTTATGTGTACGCGATTGGGAGAGTCGTGGAGAAAGGTGGCGGCGAATATTCAGGCCAGCGGGGATACCTGTTCCGCCGTTGTGCCGCTATCGGGGGAACAGCAGGCATTCTTCAAGATCGAAATGCAGGTTCCCTAGCAACACCGCCGTGATGGTCTTATGTTCCGCCGATCGTTCAGGCTGCTATGCTGTCTGATACCGCTTTTCCCATGGATGGGGAACGCTGCTCTTCCCGTATTGCGCATTGGCGTGGAAAAGGAGGGGCCCTGCCTCCTGACAACCGGGGCGCTGGCGTCGGCCTTTTCGCTTCCCGCGGAACAGGTCCGGAATGCCTTGGATTCCGGCGGATTTGCCCTGTCGCGCCAGGGCGCTCCCGTGGCCTGCGCCGCGGTAACCAACGGGCTGGTCTTCTTCGGGCAGGCCAGTTCGTCCGTCGATTCCCGCCAGACCGTTTACCATCTGGCATTTGGCGACGGCCTGGCCCTGGAGGGGGAGGACCACGCGGCCGACGGGGTTGAGGCGGCCGTCTCCCCCGTCAGCCTCGTTCCGTTTACCCGGCGCCTGGAGTCGAACGACTGGTGCTCCATCCAACTGGACAGCCGCATGGGTGACGGTTGGATGTGCTGGCAGTTTTTAAGGCCGTTTTCTTCCTACTCGTATCCGTGTTCCATGCCGGGTTATGAACCCACGGGCATGCCCGTGAGGCTGACCGTGGCCCTTCGCTCCCTGTATCCGGAAAGCGATGCCGACACACACCTCTTCAGCCTGGCCTTCAACGGCCAGGCGCTGGGCGCGGTGACGTGGGCCGGTCAACGGGCTTTCGTCTGGGAAACCAACCTGCCGGCCGGCACGGTGTCCGGCCCCTCGGGTGGACCGCTAAACGTCTCGGAAATGACCGGCGCCATGGCCGGACGGGGCGCCCTGGACTGGATCGAGCTCCGCTATTCCCGCCCGGCTCTTGCCGATTCGGGCCGCGTGCTGTGGCAGGCTGAAAGCGGCGACCCCGTGATTGCCGCCGGCTTTCCGGAAGCGCCGGCCGTGTGGGATGTCACGGAACCCGACCACCCGGCGGCCCTGGCCGGCCTTGTTTCCGTTCCGCGGGCCGGCGGGTTCGCCTGCGGCTTCCTGCCGTCGCCGGGTCGCCGTTATGCCGCTTTCAGCGCGTCCGGCTTGTTGCCGCCCGCATCCATCCGTCTGGACGAGAGAGCCGATTTGGGCAGCACCACCAACGCGGCGGACTGGGTGGCGGTGCTTCCTCCGCGCGAGCTGGCCGATTTCCGGTCCGCCGTCCAGGGGCTCGCCGATTTCCGTTCGGCCCAGGGCTTGCGAACCCGGCTGGTGACGGCGGAAGCCATTGCCGATACCTTCGGGGGCGGCGTTCTGGACACGAATGCCATCCGCTGGTTTGTCGCGGCCACCGCGGGATGGTCGGTCCGTCCCCAGTCGGTGGTCCTGGCGGGGTTTGGCTCGGTCGACTACCGGCTGGAGAGTGCGGTGTCCCGCAACCTGCTGCCGACCCCCGGCGTGCCGGTGGAGTTTCCTAGCGACCGGCTGGGCGAGATCGTTTCGGCGGATGCGTCATACGGGGACGATAACGGAGACGGGGTGCCGGAAGTGGTGGTGGGGCGGATTCCCGCGCGGACCCAGGTCGAACTGGACGAGGCCATCGCCAAGATCAAGCATTTCGAGGCGGTCGCAGCGGGCAAGTCGGGCGCCTTGTTCACGGCCGACAACCCCACGGTCGGCATTTCCGCAGGGTTCAATCTTCATGTGTCCAGCGACGCCGCCGCCGCGGATGCGGCGGCCGGCGGGTTCTCCCCCGTGAAGGTCTATGTGCCCTCCACCGAGACCGACTCCTATTCCATCCGGGGGCCGGTCATGGCGGCGCTTTCCAATGGTCCCTCGTTCATCCTGCATCTGGGGCATGGGGACGCTTACCAGATCGGGGCCGGATATGGCATTCTGCACACCAACTCCGTGGGGAAGACCCAGTTCTGGGACTGGCCCGCCATCGCCCTGTTGCCGAGCTGCCAGATCAACCGCTTTCATCACCCGTCCATGCCCGAGACCTTCTGCCAGCAGTCCGTCCGGTTGCCTGCCGCCGGGTTCGCCGCCATCTGGGCGCCGTCCTGCCGGGTGACGACAGCCGATGGCATTCTGCTGGGCCGGGAAATGGTGAAGGCCTGGGCGGGCGATGCACCGCTTCGGCTGGGGGAGGCCGTCCGGCTTGCCGCCAGCCGGTCCCGGCCGCAGCTGGAAACGCCCGCCATCCTGGAATGCGTCACGCTGCTGGGCGATCCGGCCACGGTGATCCGGCTCGGGCGCAGCGCGCGCGATGTTCCCGCCAGCTGGCTGGCGGACAAGGGTCTGACCGCGCCCAACGCCGAAGAGAGCGATGCGGACGGCGACTCCTTCCCCGCCTGGGTGGAGTATTTCCAGGGCAGCGATCCCCTGGTGAAGAGCGATCATCCGCTGCGCATCAATCGCGTGGCCCCGGCTTCCGATCGCCTCGCCTTGCGCTTCGTCTCCGGGCCTGGCGGGCGGTACCGGATTCTGCAGAGCCAGGCCCTGGGCCTGGACCAGGTCTGGCTGCCGTCCCCCGTGGCGGAATCCCCTGCCGCCGGGTGGGATCTTTCCGGCGGTTGGCTGACCGCGACGGGGCTGGAGACCACGGTGTATGTTCCCGCCGGCGGCGGGGCGCAATTCTTCAAGGTGGAGGCGGCTCCATGACGATCGAGCGGGACGAATGGTGGAGCCGGAACCCCGATGTGGTGTTCCGCATGGTCGCCGGCGAGCGGCTCCTGGTGCCCGTGCGGGGGGATGCCGCCCGCACCCGGCGCCTGTTCACTCTGAATCCTCTTGGCGCCTCCGTCTGGGAGCTTTTGGAGCGGGATCAGACATTTGGCGCGTTATGTACGGCGTTGGAAGCCCGCTATTCGGGAGCGTCCCGGGAGCAGGTTGAAGCGGATACCGGCCGTTTCCTGGCGGAATTGGAGGCCTTTGGCTTGTTGAAGCGGGGCCGGAAGGAGCCGGCGCATGGATTGTGAGCCGCAATCGGAATCGTTCCGCCTCCGGATGCGCCGGCAGGCCGTCAAGGAGGGCGTGCCGCTGACCGGGATGCTGGAATTGACGCGGCGCTGCCAGTTCCGCTGTCTCCATTGCTATGCCGGTCCGGCTTCCTCGGCGGCCCGGGAACTGGATGGAGCCGCCTGGATGAGGGTGCTGGACGAAGCGGCGGCGGCCGGCTGCCTGGAACTGGTGCTGACTGGCGGGGAACCCCTGCTGAGACCCGATTTCGAGGCGATTTATGTGTATGCCCGGCGAAAAGGCCTGGAAGTGACCCTTTTTACGAATGCCGGGCTTGTGACCGACCAAATGGCCGCCCTGTTCCATGAATGGCCGCCGCTTTCGGTGGAAGTGTCCATTTACGGCAACTCGGAAGCAACCGCCCGCCGTGTAACAGGGGTGGAGGGCGCGTATGCGCTTCAATGGGCCGGAATCCGGAGGCTTAAGTCCGCCGGCGCGCCGGTAACGCTCAAGGTGTTGGCCCTCCGGGCGATCCGGGGCGAGATTGAAGCCCTTGAACAGCGGGCGGCGGCGGAAGGCTTGAAGTTCCGGCTCAGCGTGGAGGTGACCCCCCGGCTGGATGGGGATCCCGCCCCCCTGGAGCAGCGGCTGGATCCGGAGGATGCCGTGGCGCTGGAAGCGAGGGCGCCGGGCTGGGCGGAGGCGCTGAAAGTCCGGATCGACAGCCGCAAGGACCAGGATCGCCGGTATCCCTGCGCCGCCGGGCAGTATGGTTTTTTCATCGATGCCGAAGGCTGGCTGCAGCCTTGCCTGCCTCTGCGATCGTTCCGCCGGGATGTCCGGAACGGGGGTCTTCTGGACGCCTGGCGAGCGGTCAGCGGCGAGGCTAGACGGATGAAACGGGATGTTGACAAGACGAGCGGAGACAGGTTATTGTATGACTGTTATATTTGTATGGGTTTGAATGAATGGGGTGGTGGGTGTTCCGGTGGGGATTGGCGTGAACAGGTCGCCAAGGCCCGGATAGCGAGGGTATTATGAAAAATCAACCCGATCAGGACGCGTCGGACCTTCCTTCATGGGGCGGGGGGCCGCAGGTTCAATCCGAAGATACGGTTGAAGACGGCTTTAGCGCATCGTCGACAAAAGGTCCTTCACCCAATGGAAATGCCGTCGGACTTGGCTCCTGCTTTGAATGTCAGGGCGTTTAGCGCAAGCGACCTTCCGGTAATCCAATTGGCGGGACTCCCCTTCCTCGTCGAACACGCCTCTCGCGAAATCCGTCTGCCCTCTCTCTGGAATGCCTTCCAAACCCACCTCAAGGAAGGCGAAAATTCCGTTTTGAGGCTGTGCCTTGTTTCGGATGACTGTCCCCGGGAACCGGGCCCCCTGCTGAACACCAGCCCCTATTTTCAGTTGTATTCGATTCCCGGGGAGTCAGGCTTTCTCGGCCGTCCCGTGGGGCGCGAAGGATGCACCGCCTGGTATCGGCCGGAACTCAAGCGCCTGGATCTCTATGCGGGGAAAGGCGCGCAGCCGGGTGATGACGATGCCTGGGTGGACAGCCTGCTCTGGCGTTTCAGGACCTTTATTCTGGCCCGGCACGATCGGGCCGTTTTTCATGCCGTTGCCGCGGTAAAGGGAAACCGCGCCTGTCTCTTCGCTGGTGACTCGGGAAGCGGGAAAAGCACCCTGGGCGCCCTGTTGAGCGGGGCGGGCTGGCAGGTGCTGTCTGACGAGTCGCCCATCGTGGAAATGGAGAGAGGAGGCGCGTTCCGGGTCTGGGGAAGCCCCTGGCCAAGCTCGGGCGGATTCGCTTCCGCGGGGTCCGGCCCTTTGACGGCCGTGTATTGCCTGGAGCACGGGGTTGACAATGAACGGATCCCGCTGACCCCGGGTTCAGCCGTGAAGCGCCTGCTGGCCAACCGGTTGATGCTGTGCCCGTTATACGAGGCCGCCACCCGTGACCGGTTGCTGAACCTGCTGGATAAGCTGGCGCTTTCCATCCCCTGCGCCGTGCTCCGCTTCAAGCCGGATGCGGGGATTGTCCGCCTTCTGGAATGACGGGCGTATCCGTTGACTTGGGATGGCCTTTCCCCTAGAGTACAAGAACGGCCTTTGCCGGAAAAGACGAGTCCAGCAGGAGGGGCATGAACGGATTAATAATCGGCTTCGGCCTTTGTGCAATCGTTTCCATGGCCGCCGATGTTCAGCCGGACTGGACCTCCCCCACCGGACCGGACGGCGTCACGCGCATCATCGTGGAAGCCGAGGAGATGAAAGGCATCACGCCCGACGCCTTCGGGGGCACAGGCCCCGATTGGCGGGTCGGCCGCTTCGGGATCGATTTCTACCAGAATAACGTGTTCGGCGGCCACTGGCAGAGCCGCAGCCGGACCGCCATGACCGACAAAGGCGCCAACCCGGCGGAGCTGACGGCCACGATCGAGGTTCCCAGCAACGGCACGTACAAGCTATGGGTCAAATACGAGTGCCCCCCCTTGTTCAATTATGCCTTCGACGTCTCGCTCCGCCAGAGCGGGTTCACCGGCCGGGAGATGTTCAGGAAAACCTATGGCCTGATCGATTCACCCAAGCATTTCAGCTTCAAAAAGGAGGTCCTTTCCGGAAGTCTTTATTGGAATTGGGGAATCGATCACGACGCCGCCGAAGGGTATGAGGTGGCCCTGGAAAAGGGGAGATACCGCCTCGCGATCGCCAAGGCGGCCAGCCCCGAGCCGGCCGGCATGCGGTCGATCGACGTGGTGATGCTGACCTCCGACCTGTCCCCCATTTCGTCTCCGCGCTACGACCGGTTTCCGCTGCTGGACGAATTGCGCCGCGCCAACCATGTGTTCATGCGTTTCCGCGTGCCGACAAACGCGCCTGCGCCCCTGCAGATCAGCTGGACCCGCGCGGCCAAGCGCTATCCCGATTTTTACAGCCCCACGCACACCGAGTTGATCCGCGTCTACGGGCAGGACGGCCGCCTGATGGCCACCAACGCCTACCCCCCGCTGAAGCGCGGCCAGTGGACGCCTCCCCTGAATCCCGGCGAAACCGGCCCCTGGCTGGATGTGGGCCCCTGCCTGAACGTCGAGAACGCCTCCACCTTCCTGTGCACGGCGGCCGTCCTGGACTCGTCCGGCAAAAAGCCCGCCACGAACCAGCCGGCGTTCAAGCCGTTTTCCGTGGACATGGCGCTGGCGCCGTCGGACAAGGGCATTGTGAAAACGTTCGAGGTCCTCCCCGGCCAGCCCGGGGGCCTGGCCTTTCTCTTCCAGCCCGACCCGAAAACCCCGGACGGGCTGGCCTTCAGCCGCCCGATGGCCGACATCTACCGGTTTGTTGCCGAGGAGCTCGACCGCGAGCCCCGCCTGGCGCCCGGCCTGCCCCGCAACATGCGCTTTTACGGCTATACAGGCTCGATCCTGGGCCGCGCCGCCGGGCAGGATTGGACGTTCCGGATCGAAATGGATTTCCGCCGCGCCGTCGGGCTCAACACCATCGCCGGCAGCGCGATCGGCCTGACCCCGGACGACATCGCCCGGCAGAAGGCCTACTATGCGGAAAAAGGGGACGCGCTGGTCAGGAGCGCGGCGCACCACCACAGCCAGGATCCCGTCAAGATCGCCTCGAACATCATGGAAAACGGGACCGTCGACGATTTTTATTACCTGTCTTTCGGCGATGAGATCGGCCTCCCCGCGGTGGATGTCAAAAATCCGGAGGTGGTCGACGCGTTCAAGGGTTACCTGAAGGCGCAGGGCGTGACGCCGGAGAGTCTGGGCCTGCCGGACTGGGACGTGGTCAAGCCCCTCAACAGCTTGTCGGCCGACGTGGCGGTCCAGATTGGCGTGATCCCGGCGGAGCGGAAGGCGGACGGCATCGACCGTACCCTTAAGCGCCTCTACTGGCACAGCGTGCAGTTCCGCACGAAAAAGGGCGTCGAGGAGTTCGCCGCCAAGACGCGCCTGCTGCGGGAAAAGCTGGGGCCCGGGGCCAACACCTCCGCCAACCTGGGCGGCATGCATCCGTTCTACTGGATGCACCAGTCCAGCTTCATCGAATCCTTTAAGCACAATGCCATGACCGTGGCCTGGACGGAGGATTACGACTACTGCCAGCCCGAAGCCTCCCGGCTGGTGGTCGAGTTCCAGGCGGGCTACCTGAAGTGCGGCGCCAAATACAACGGCCAGCGGATGATGTTCTACTGCATGCCCCATTATCCCGGACAGTCGCCCGAGCACCTTCTCCAGAACGCCATCCTGGAAATCGGGCAGAACGTGAAGGACCTCGACTGGTTTTCGATTCCGCCCGACGGGTTCACCACCGAGAATTACATCAATCCCCGGGGCGGCCTGCCGATGTTCAAGATGCTGAGGCGGGTGAGCGACATGGCGGCCCTGACGGAAAACTGGCTCGACCCCGCCCGGCCGGTGGACGCGCCCGTGGCCCTGCTGCTGTCGGAAGCCAGCGATCTCTGGGAAATCAGCGGCAAGAGCCAGGGCGCCGTGAAGCCGGACAGCGAGGAGACGAACGCCTTCCAGGAGGAGCGCAAGAATACCTACTACGCCCTCCGGAACGCGGGCTACCGCGTGGATCTCATCACCGAGGCGGACGCCCGCGAGGGCTGGCTGGCCCGCTATAAGGCCCTTTACATCGGCGGCGAAAACATGGAGCGCGCCACGGCCCCCGCCATCGAGAAGTGGGTGCGCGACGGCGGTATCCTGGCGGCCTCGGCCGGCGCCGCCCGCAAGGACGAATACGACGAGCCGTTCACCGGCCTGGATGCCGTCCTCGGCCGCGGCCCCCGCACGGCCTATGACCGGTATCGCGGCGCCCTGCGCAGCAAGCTCGAACTGCTCTTCCTCAAGCCGCTGGACACGGTCAAACCTGAGGCGGGCGCCGCCTTCCCGGCCCTGGCCGTTCGCGAAACGTTCGCCGCCGCCTCGAATGCGGTCGTCCTGGCCCGCTTCGGCGACGGTTCGCCCGCCTGGGTTTCCAGCGCCGCCGGCCGCGGCACGGGCTATTACATGGGAACCTTCCCGGCAACGGCCTGGCTCAAGCCGGCCCTCCCCGTGATGCCGTGCGGCAAGGGCGGCCCCGAAACCGCCGCCGACGGCAGCCCCCGCTATCCCCAGTTCGAGCCGGTGGCCTTCGACGCGGTCGCCGGCTCCGCCGTCATCAGGCCCCTGGCGCAGGCGGGCATCCGCCCCGACATCCGGATCGACAAGCCGCACCTGGCGGCCAATCGCCTGACCGGGTCCGAAGGCACCGTGGTGACGCTGGTCAACCTGGGCCGCCAGCAGGCCGGCCCGGCGGAGTCCGTGACGCTGGAAGTCGACGGGCTCTCCCGGACCGGCCGGATCTGGTCCTACGCGTTTCCAAAAGGGTTGGAAAGCACACGGGACGGGAACACGCTGGTCATCCGCCTGCCGAAGGTCGAACTGGCCGATTTGATTGTCATCGAGAAATAGGAAGGTCGCATGAAGAAGGAATGGATCATGACTATTGCCGTCCTGGCCGGGCTGGGGCTAACCGCGCCGGCCGCCACGCTGGTGCGCGACGGGAAAGCCGTTTCGGCCATCGCCGTGGCCGCGGGCACCAATGAGTACGAGGCGCTTGCCGCGAAGGAGCTGGCGGCGTATGTCGAGAAGATGACGGGGGTGCGCCTGGAGGTGGTGCCCGTCCCGGACGGCCAGGCCGAGGCCCTTGTCCGCGACGCCGCGGCCAGGGGGCAGGGGCTGGTCCTGCTCGGGCGGGCGGCCCGCGCGCGGCTGGCGAAGGACATGGGGACAAACGCCACGGTCCGCGGCGCATTTGCGCTCAAGGCCGAGGGCGAGACCGTTCTCATTGACGGTCCGGAGGAGGGGGTCTATTACGGCGTGATCGAACTGCTCGAGCAGGCCGGCTGCCGCTGGTTCATGCCCGGCGACCTCGGCGAAGTGGTGCCGGCGCTCAAGACGCTCGAGGTGAAGGCCCAGGCCACGGTTCAGGTCCCCTCGTTCCCGTCGCGCTGGTTCCAGATGCCCGACCGGGACTGGCAGAAGCGCCTGCGCTGCGGCGGCGACGTGTTTGCCGGCGCCCACGGCATGCGCGCCCCCGACGCCAGCGTGAACAAGACAAACGGCCTGATCGAGCCCGCGGAGGCGGCCGAGTATTATGCCCTCTACAGGGGCAAGCGGACCACCCGCCAGCACTGTGTGTCGAATCCCAAGCTGATCGAATACATGGCCAACGAAATCAAGGCTGTCCGGAAAAAAGGCGGCGGCCCGGTGATCGGCGCGGGGCCGAACGACGGGGCGGGCTTCTGCGAGTGCCAGAACTGCCGCGCGCTTGACGCCGGCGATTTCGACCCGTTCTCCAACGAAACGTCCGTCACCGACCGCTACATATGGTTCTACAACCGGGTTCTGGAAAAGGTGCTGCCGGAATACCCGGACACCAAGCTCGCGTTTTACATCTATCACACCTACATGCGCCCGCCGAAAAAGGAGATGCCGCACCCCCACATCCAGGGGGCGCTGGCGCCGATCGCGCTCGACCGCGTGCACGGCTTCTCGAATCCGGTCGCGCCCGAGAAAAGCTACGCGAAGTGGCTCTTCCAGGAGTGGGGCAAGATCATGCCCGAGCTCTATGACCGCGGCTATTGGAGCAACCTGGCCTGCCCCGGCTTCACGTTCATCATCATCGACCGGCTGCGCGACGAAATTCCCGCCTGCCACGACCTGGGCGTGTGCGGCTGGCGCGTGGAGACGTTCCCGAACTACGGCCCGCAGTTCCCGTCCATGTATGTGGCGGGCAAGCTGATGTGGAACCACAAGGCCGACGTGGACGCGCTGCTCAAGGACTGCTATGACAAGTTCTTCGGCCCCGCGGCCGGCCCCATGGGCGGCTATGTGACGCTGATGGACGCCGCGCTGCGCGACGGCGACTTCTGCACCGGCTCGGCCTGGGATATCCCGAACTTCTATCCCCGGGAGCTCCGGGCGAAGGCCCGCGCCCTGCTGAACGACGGATTGAAAAAGGCCGCCGGCCAGGGCGTGTACGAGACGCGGGTCAGGATGATCGCCGACACGTTCAACATGACCGAGCAT
Organism: uncultured Verrucomicrobiota bacterium; assembly: GCA_964481675.1. Taxonomy (GTDB): domain Bacteria; phylum Verrucomicrobiota; class Kiritimatiellia; order CAIKKV01; family CAIKKV01; genus CAIKKV01. The sequence goes on along the minus strand of CAYZVY010000029.1, from coordinate 7,092 downwards.
TTCTGCCTCATGATGGAAGCCCGGACGAAAGTCGATTTCATCACGGCCATGAGCGAGATGGACAAGATGGACGCGCTGGCGAAAAGCCTGCAGGAGATGAAGCCCGTCCCGATGGTCTCGGCCGGCCGCTTCAGCACCTACGACAGCTACATGAAACGCTTTTTCCGCGGCGCGACGACCCAGGGCTTTGTCCGCGTGACCGGCGGGAACGTGCTGCTGGCCAGCGCGCCCGACGTGTGGGATTTCCAGATCGATCCGCTGAAGGTGGGGGAGGACATCGGCCTGTGGCGTCTGTCCACCACCGGCGGCAACTGGCAGAAGCTCAAGACCTCCAGCCAGTCATGGAGCAACCAGGGGCTGCGCTATTACAAGGGCCTGGCCTGGTACCGCACCACCGTGGATGTGCCCGCTTCCGCGGCCGGCAAGCGCGTCTTCCTGTGGTGCGGGGGCGTGGATGAGACCGCCAAGGTCTGGGTGAATGGCCAGGTGATCGGCATCAGCCCCGGCGCAACGTTCTACCCGTTCGAGATGGACGCCACGGCCGCCGTCAAGCCGGGGAAGAATGTGCTCGTGTTCTGCCTGTCCAACCAGACGGTGAACGAGGTGGGAACGGGCGGCATCGTGGCGCCCGTGATCCTTTACGCGCCGGCGTTGGGCGCGGAGGCGAAACTGGAGAACAGCCGCGACCTGAAGCCAACGTTCCCGTAGGAAGCATAGCGAATAGCGGATAGCGAATAGTGGATAGCGAAGCAGAGAAAGAAGGAATGGGCATGCAACGTGTGATTCAAGTGGGAACCGGCAGTCGAGGCGAGTGCTACTGCAGGGCGGCCGCGTTCGATTTTCCGGGCGTGGTGCAACTGGTCGGGCTGTGCGACATCAACCCCGGCCGCATCGATCAGTTTCAGCGGATTCTGACGGAGAAGGGGTTGGCCGTGCCGGGGTTCGGCCCCGACCAGCTTGAGGCGAAAATCCGCGAGCTCAAGGCTAACCTCGTGGTGGTCACCAGCCGCGACAGCACGCACGACGGATTCGTGATCCGCGCCCTCGAGGCCGGCTGCAACGTGGTCTGCGAGAAGCCGATGACCACGGACGCCGAAAAGTGCCGGGCCATCCTGGCCGCCGTCAAGCGGACCGGACGCCAGGTGCGCGTGACCTTCAACATGCGCTACTCGCCGGTCCGCATGCAGGTCAAGGAGCTGCTCCAGTCGGGCGTGATCGGGAAGATCCTCTCGGTCGAGTTCCGCTGGCTGCTCAACACCCGGCACGGGGCGGATTACTTCCGCCGCTGGCACCGCAACAAGGAGTTCAGCGGCGGCCTCATGGTGCACAAGGCCACCCATCACTTCGACGCGGTCAACTGGTGGATCAACAGCGTGCCCGCGTTCGTCTCGGCCACCGGCACTCGGCAGTTCTACACGCCCGCGCAGGCCGACCGGTACGGGCTCGCGAAGCGGGGCCCCCGCTGCCACGGCTGCCCCGAGGCCGCCCGTTGTCCCTATTTTATGGATATCGAGAAGAACGCCTACCTCAAGCGGATGTATTTCGACCAGGAGGGGCACGACGGCTACCTCCGCGACCAGTGCATCTTCAGCCCCGCCATCGACATCGAGGATACGATGAACCTGGCGGTCGAGTATCGCAGCGGCATCCGCATGTCCTACTCCCTGAACGCGTTCACGCCCTGGGAGGGCTACGACATCGCCTTCAACGGAACCAAAGGGCGGCTTGAGCACATGTCCCGCGAGGCGTCCGGCGCGTTCGGCGACGGCACCATGCCCGGCGAGGTCAAGGGCATCTCCATCCGCGTCTGGCCCCATTTCGGGGACGCTTACGCCGTCACCCCGGCCGACAGCAGCGGCAGCCACGGCGGCGGCGACGCGCGCCTGATGAATGACCTGTTCCGCCCCGATCCCCCGCCGGATCCGCTGGGGCTGCGGGCCGATTACCGGGCCGGCGGCTGGTCGATCCTGACCGGCATCGCCGCCAACATCGCCATGAAGGAAAAGCGCGTGGTGGACGTGGCCGGCCTCGTGCCCGGCCTGCCGCTGCCCGATTACCCGCCGGCCCCGGCGTGGGACGAGCCCATCCCGCTGCCTGAAAAGAAGTAGCGCACGGAACGGGTGGCGCGCCCCGGTGCGCGCCGCCGGGAGGGGCGATGACGCTTCGCGAACGGTTGCTGGCGGTTTACGCGGGCGGCACCCCCGACCGGGTGCCGTATATGCTCGACTTGTCCCACTGGTATTATCACCGGCACCGGAAGCCGTGGGACCTGAGCGTGGCCTATGACCGGCCCGAGACGGACCTGATCGCCTGCCATCGCGCCCTGGGCGCCGGCTTCTATATGCCCAACCTCGGCCGATTCTACACCAGCGCCTATGGGCCCGGGGTGGAGGCGGGCCTCCGGAAGATCGAGGCGAACGGGGCCTTGGATCTGGCTTGGACCCTGCGCACCCGCCACGGTGAAATCGAGCGCCGCCGCCGGTGGGAGGAGCAGACGTACGCCTGGGGCATCAGCCAGTGGGGGATCCGGACGGAGCAGGATCTGCGGGTTTTCGGCGAGGCCCTGGCCGGTCGGATTCATGCCCCCCTGTGGGACCGCTATGAGGCGTGGGATCGCGAGGTCGGCGATCTGGGCATCGTCTACCTGGGCGCGGGCTACAGCGCCATGGGCCAGCTGCTGAATTATTGGATGGGTGTCGAAGGGGTGATGTATGCCGCCGCCGATTGGCCCGATACGCTGCACGACGTCGTGGACCGGGTGAACGCCAACAACCTTCAGCTCATCGACATGCTGGCGGCATCCCCCGCGCCGGTGATCGTCATGGGCGATAATTTTTCAAGCGACATCCAGTCGCCTCCTTTTTTCGCTGAATGGTCGGAAGCCTATTACACCGAGGCCATCCGGCGGCTGCACGCCGCCGGGAAAAAGGTGGCGGTGCACATCGACGGACGGCTTCGCGGCGCCCTCCGCATGCTGGCGGACGCCGGCATGGACTGCGCCGACGCTGTGACCCCCAAGCCGATGGGCGACCTGAGCCCGGCCGCATGCCGGGAGGAAGCCGGGCCCGCCGTGATCCTGTCGGGCGGGGTCTCGCCCGAGCTCTGGTATGCCTCCTCGCCGGAGGCTCGCTTTGTGGCCGCGGTGCGGGAGTGGCTGGCCTTGCGCCGGGTCAGTCCGGCGCTCATCGCCGGCGCCGGCGACCAGGTGCCGCCGGGAGCCGACGAAAGCCGAATCCGGCTGATGCGTGAACTGGTGGAGGAGCAGCCATGAAACGACGGATGATGGCGGTCTGGATCGCCGGGTGTCTGAGTCTCGCGGGAGGGACGGCGTGGGGTCAGGCGGAGGCGCCGCTCCCGGAACGCTGGTCGGAAAATGTTGTCGGGCCGGCGACCGAGTGGAGCAGCCCCGCGGCATCCGCCCTGCTTCCCATGGAGTGGACGGTCTGCATGCAGGCTTCGACGGGAACGGCCCTGTCGTTGCAAGTTGTAGCCGCCCCGGATGCCCAGCCCCTGCTGAATGTCCAGTTCCGGATGGTGGCGCCAAACCGCGCGACGGTGTCCGCCGCGGCGTCCGGCGAGCGGATGCAGACGGATCTCAGGTCCTCCCGCGCCTGGTCGCGGCTCGATGAACCGGCCGGCTCGGTCGCCTACGGATGGCGGTTCCCGGCCGTGCGGAATCTGTGGGATGAGCGTGACCGGCGCGAGATTGGCTCTGCGTATGCGAAAGTGATTCCGTTTTCAGAAAAGAGTTTTGTCTTCCGGCTGGTGATGGCGAACGGGTTGCGCCAGGTCTGGCTGGACGACCGGCTCGTGGCGGAAGCCGCCCTGGCGAATCCGCCGGCGGCCGGGGTGAAAATCCGGTTCCAGGATGCGGTGGTGGAATCGACGGTGATCCGGCCCGTTCCGTCGGACGGATCGTTCCTGCCGCTGCCGCTGACGGCCTACAGCCATGCCCGCGCCCGCCCGCCCGCCGACGAACCCGGCGAGCGGATCGAGGTGAGTGTGCCGGGGCGCCGCGCGGTTCCGGTCTGGCTGCCGCCCGCGGGAACCGTGGACGTGGACCTGGGGGAATCGCTGTACCGGTACCGGGTGACGGATGGCAGCGGACCCGATGCGTCCTACGTCAACGCCACACACGCCTGGCCGGGCGCCTTCACGATCGATCCCGCCATGCTGACGTTCCGGGTTCCCCACCGGCCCTGGCAGACCGCCTGGCTGCTGGCCTGGGCGGATGTCGATCCGGCTTCCGTGCCGGCAGGCGTGTTCCGGTTTTTCCGTTCGCAGGCCGGATATCCCGCGGCCACGCCGTTCGAGATCAGCGAGGCGGCGATCCGGGCGGGGCGCGTCATCCCGCTCGGGCGGACCACGGCGGAGGGCAGGCCGCTGTACCTGGTGCGCGCCACGGTGGATTCGGATGGCCTCGCGGGCATGAGCGACATGGCCGGCCAGTTTATGGAGTTCGAGCTCACCAAGCCGCTGTCCCTTTTTCGGGATTTTCCGGACCCCATCTATTACGGGTATCATCCGGCGGGGCGGCCCAGCTCCATTCATGTCGTGGGGATCACGCTGGAGGAGTCGCCGTTCGAATACGACGTGAAGCCGGATCGCCTGGGCCATGTGTTTGTGCGGCCGGAGAAGGCCGGCTACGGGGTGACGATCACCAACCGGACCGACCGGCCCCTGGAAGCCCGGGTCACGTTCGAGACGGTCAGCTTCGACGGGACGGAGAAGCAGAGCGAAACGGAGCTTGCACCGCTGCTGCCGCCCCGAGGCGGGGGCGAGGTCCGCATCACGCACGCGATCGACGTGGCCCGCAACGGCTGGCATGAACTGCGCGTCCGGGTGGAGGCCGGCGGCGCGGTGCGGACCAACACCCTGAGCCTCGTCATGCTCCCGCCCGATACCCGGACGTATGGCTATGCGGATAACGAGACGCGGTTCGGCATCTGGACGCTGTGGGGCCATTACCTGCCCCTGGTGGCTGGTGCCTACGATCGGAATGCGGACTGGCTGGCCGTGATGCGCAAGTTGGGCCTGCGCCGGGCGGGCGGGCATGGCGCGTTTGTGAAAACGGCGTCGCTGACCAACATGGCTTTCCTGGTCAAGGCGCCACACACCTATGTGTCCGTTTTCCATAAGCTGAACGAAAACGATCCCGACGCCCTGCGCGCCATGGTCACGGCCGAGCTTGCCCAGGTGGAGGCGGATTACACCAACTTTCCGACGAGCACCTATTTTTATGGAGGCGAATGGCATCTGGGACGCGAGATCCAATATGCGCCCTGGCCGCGGTATACGGGCGACGGCGACCGGCCGCTGACGCCGGACGAGCAGGCACGGGCCGACCGGCACATCAAGATTTTCACGGCTATCGGCAAAGGCATGCGGGCGAAGTTTCCGAAAACAAAACTCGTCCTTCAATGGGGCGCTCCGCTCGGTACGCAGGCGTACATGAAGAGCGGGTTTCCAAAAGAGCTCGCTGATCTTTATGGCATGGACGCGCCCATGTTCGAGCTGATTCCCGAGAATCCGGTCGGCGTGGGGTCCATCCAGCATCTGTGGGGGCTGCGGCAGGAGGCCTCCCGGCTGGGCTGGCCTCAACTGCCCATTGCCTGGTGCGAAGGGCCGTTCTTTCCCACATGCCCGGGCGCACTGACCGAAGAGCAGCAGGCCCAGTATCAGATCCGGTACTGGCTGGCCGGCCTGGCGTATGGCGTGGAACAGTTCGAGGCGGGCGTGGTGGATTTTGACGGCGGCAATTACTATGGCGCGGA
>CAYZVY010000029.1:0-1218 GCA_964481675.1 uncultured Verrucomicrobiota bacterium | reverse complement strand
GTGAGGGTGGTGAACGGCGTGATCGAGGTGCCGGTGGACGAGTCGCCGGTCTGGCTGACCGGCGTGGAGTCGGTCACGGCCGGCCGGGTTGAGGCGCCCGTGTACAGGGAAGCCCCGGCGCCGTGGACCCGGCCGCTGGCCGATTTCACCGACAAGATCTGGAAGTCTGACCCGGTTCCGGACAAGTCCGTCACCAACCGGCATTTTGCCGTGCGTCGGATTCCAGAACCGGCGCTGAAGGTCGAGTTCAAGGCCGGCGAGGACGGCCATCCGGATGCGGTGGCGGTTACGCTCCCGACGGGGCTCGAGGACAAGCCGCTGGCCCAGCGGGTCACCATGCTGCGGGCGAAACGGCCTATTCCCATTCCCGGGGTTCCCTCCGCGCTGGGTCTGTGGGTCAAGGGGAACGGGTCGTGGGGGCGGATTGTGTATGTGATTCGCGACGCGAAAGGGGAGGAGTGGTCCTCTACGGGAACGAAGGACGATTGGAATTGCGACGACACCTTTGGCTGGTCGTATGTGAACTTCGAGGGCTGGCGGTATGTCCGGTTTCCGCTTCCCGGCAACGCTGCGTGGGACGGAGCACGGAGCCCTGACTCGGTCTGGTGGGGAAGCCTGGGCGGGAACGGGATCCCCGAGCCGCCGTTCACGCTGACGGCCTTGGCGCTGGAGGCGCGCAACGAGGTGCCGGTGGCCGGCGTCATGGTGCCGGTGAAGGACAGATCCTATAAGTTGTCGGGACTCGTGGCGGAGTATGCGGAGAAGGACGATCCCCTGCCGGGGGCTGTGCGGAGCCGGACGCTGGCCATGCCGCTTCCGGACTGGAAAGGGCCGACGGATAACCTCATGGCGAGGCTGGCGGCGAACGGGGTCGGGGAGGCGCCCGTCATCGGTCGGTTCGACGAGCCCCATCATTTCAACGACGGCCGCCGCATGCTGATCAAGTTCGAGGCCAAGCCCGGGATGACGTATAACTTGTACCTGTCGCGTTACGAGAGCGGGACTGGCGCCGAATTGCTGAAGGCCGGCGTGACGGACGGCCTGCTGGTGACGGGGCTAAAACCCGAAACGCCATTGTACCTATTTTTAACATCCGTGGGGCCGGACAAGACGGAATCGAAGCCGTCGAAAGTCTTCCGGCTGGTCACGCGGGATAATTTCGCGGAGAAGTAGCGGGTGGGAGGGAAGGGAGAGAGGGTTCAGGGTTCGGGGTTCAGG
>CAYZVY010000028.1:0-27338 GCA_964481675.1 uncultured Verrucomicrobiota bacterium | reverse complement strand
GCCCTCGGCCCTGCCGGGCACTCTCGGGCGGCGCGCGAATAGGGTTCCCGAAGAATCGCCCACTATTAAGCAGAAACTTGCTTTGCGGGCACTTTATGGGGACCGATTGGCACGGCTTCCTTGAAATCCTCCGGCAATCGTGTATCCTTGCCTTTTTGATCCTTAACCCGGAGACTTGCCATGCTGAAGATCGGATGGGCCACCCGCGTCATCACACCGCCGCGCCCGGCGCTGATCCAGGGACAGATGCACGTCCGCGTCGGGCGCGACGCGCTGGACCCCCTGACCGTCACGGCGCTGGTCCTCGATAACGGCCAGCCCTCCGGCCGCGCCGCCCTGGTCTCGCTCGACCTGGCCATGGTCTCCGACGAGCTCCAGAAAAACGTCCGCGCCCTCCTGCTCGCCCGAATCCCCGACCTGCCCTCCGACGCGATCATCCTGACCGCCACCCACACGCACGACGGCCCCGTTCTCGACGACAGCTTCTACCCGCATCCGGGCGGCGACATCATGGCGACCGCCGACGTGCTGGCCTTCCTGACCGACACCACCGCCGCCGCCATCGAAGAGGCCTGGAACCAGCGGACCGCGCGCTCCCTCGGCCGCGCCTTCGGCCACGCGGTGGTGGGCCACAACCGGCGCGCGGTCTACACCAACGGCCTGGCCGTCATGTACGGGAAGACGAACAGCCCGGACTTCCGCCACATCGAGGGGACCGAGGACCACAGCGTGGACATGCTGTTCACGTGGGAGCCCGACGGCCGCCTGGCCGGGGTGGCCCTCGACATCCCCTGCCCCTCCCAGGTGGACGAGCACCTGTGCCAGTTTTCCGCCGATTACTGGCACGAGGTCCGCGTGGAGCTGCGCCAGCGGTTCGGCGCGCACCTGCACGTGCTGCCGCTCTGCGGCGCGGCGGGCGACCAGTCGCCCCACTTCCTGCTCTACGGCAAGCAGGAGGCGGAGATGCGCCGGCGCAACGGCCTCACCGAGCGCCAGGAAATCGCCCGGCGCGTGGGCGACGCCGTGGCGCGCGCCCTGACCTGCACGCCCCCCCCGTACGGCGAGATCGCCCTCGCGCACCGGTGCAAGGTCCTGGCCTTCCCGCCCCGCCGGATCACAAAAGAGGAACGGGACTGGGCGGTCGAAGCCCGGGCCGCCGCGCTCAAGCGCGGGGACCGGCCCGACCTGTGGTGGCCGAAGCTGCTGGGCCTGGTGGTCGAGCAGTTCGACAAAAGCGAGCCGATGCCGGTCTACACCGGCGAGCTGCACGTCCTGCGCATCGGGGATGCGGCGCTGGCGACGAACCCCTTCGAGCTGTACCAGGACTTCGGCCTGCAGATCAAGGCCCGCAGCCCGGCGGCGCAAACCCTCGTCGTCCAGCTGGCCACCGGAACCGGGCTCTACCTGCCCTCCCAGCGGGCCGTCAGCGGCGGCCATTACGGGGCCCATCCCGTGGTGGCGCCGGTCGGCCCCGAAGGCGGCCAGGCGCTCGTGGAGTCCACGCTCGCCCTCATCGCCGAGCTGTTTGCGTAACAACTGGCGCATGCGGCTCGGCAGGGACGCCTCGCCCTACCCGATTCTCGTACCTGTTCTGCGTGAAACGGGTAGGGCGAACCGTCCCGGTGAGCCGTGATGAAAAGCCTCTGCACAAACGGAACGGAAGCCTTCTGCCGAGCTACCGCGCGCCCGCCGCCATCCACGTATTGCTCCCCGCCGTCGGCCCCACGGGCGAGGGAACATCGCTGGCCAGGGTCACCACGCCGTTGGTGGACAACTCCTCGAAGCCGGGATTCCGGACCATATTTTCCCGCGGCCCGGCCGACTTGTCCAGCGCCTGCAGCGCCGCGATTTCCTCGTCCATGCCCCCCCGCGCCGGCTCCTTCTTGTCGTCCAGTCCGTCCAGCATCCCGGACGGCGCCACGGGGGTTCCCGCCGCCCCGATGGGGCTGAGGGCCAGGTCGTCCAGCCACGTCACGCCCTCGCCGGCGTCCGCCCGCACCTCGAGCCGCAGCCGCTTGAATGCGTTTTTAGGAACAAACTTCGCCTCCACATAAGACCAGCCTGCGCCGGCCGGCTTGAGCGGCAGCGTGAATGTTTCCCTTGGCTCGGGCTCGCTCGGGGTGGCGGGCGTCCAGGTTTTCCGGTCCCGGTAGAGCTCCAGTTGCAACCGGGCTTTGACCGGGGGATTGCCCGCCTTGACCCAGCCGCCCAGGACCAGGGGTCGGAAGTCCTCCTTCTCCAGTTCCACCTCCTGCGCGGCCAGGCCCCCGCCCGTCAGCTTCAGGCTCGCCTTGCCGCTGTGCGGAGCGGCGGCGTCCAGGTCGTAATCCTGCTCCAGCGAGCGGGTCCAGCCGGCGGCCCGGCGCGCGGCCGGATCGAAAGGCGCCAGCTCCACGCGCGGAGCCGCCACCCGGATCGGGCCCTCCTCCGATCCCTTCACGGCGAACAGGCACCGGGGGTCCTCCTCGGAAAGGGCCCTGGGCAGGGCCATCACATGCACCCGCGTCCACTCGGGCCCTACCTTCACGGCCTTGCTCCGGCCGCCCGCCAGCAGAAAGGCCGAGGTCTCCCGGTCCGCCTTGACGTAGGCCGACAGGATGCAGGGCCGGTTGGTCGGCACCGGAATGGAATCGGCGATCATGAACGGCCCGTCGATCCGCACGCTGCCGCTGCCCGGAACGGGGGACTCCGTCTCCCGGACGATCCGCCCGGCATAATTCCAATCCTCCGCCGTCGCCTCCACCCGCCGGATTTCCAGATCCGCCACCTCCACCGGATTGGTGGACATCAGGTTCACCCCGCCCCCGCCGGCGGGAATGGGGCCCCGGTAAACGGAAATCAGTTTGCCCTCGTGCTCCAGCGACACGTCGAGCGCGCGCCCTGCCGTCCGGATCACGGTCTTGTACCAGCGCCCGGCCTCCAGCGGCGGCAGTCCCTTGTCGCTCCAGGCGGGGCCGCGGGCCATTTCAAAAACGCCCTCGGAAACGGACGGCCTGAGCCCGTCCGCCGCGAACTCGATCTTCACGCCCCGGCACTTGTCCTCCGCCCCCATGGCGGGCGCCTTGATGAACGGCGTGGGCGCAAACCCGGTCCGCACCAGGCACTGCAGGCCGATCTTCCCGGCCTGCGGAAACCGGAACCGGAAGCTCCACTGCGAGTCGAGCCAGGACGGAGAGCCGTAGTAACGCAAATAGCGGAAAAGGCCGCCCGTGCCGCGCTCGCACGCCACATAGCGGAGCCCCGCCTCCTCGCGCACCACGCAGCCATCCGCAAACGCGGCGGGCCGCGTCTCCAGCGCCGCCGCTCCCAGGTCCTCGCTCCGGTACAGGACGTCCGCCTCCACGGGCGGCAGCACAAAGGCGAGAGGCTCCGAGGGGGGCGCCACCGGCCCGGCCGGCCCGTACGCCGACAGGTCCTTCACGCACACGGAGCGGGACACCTCGGCCATATCGGCCAGGTCCAGGGCCTTGCGCTTCATCTCAACGGTGAAGCCGGTGACGCGCAGGGGATAGTCCATCACGCCGTCCCCGCCGTTGCTTTCCCACAGGTTGCCGGGGCTATAGTGGAACCGGTTCCGGACAGGGGACGGCTCCATGAGCGGCAGGCTGACAAAGCACCAGCCGTCGAAATCCAGGTACGACGTGCCGCGCGGTTCATAGATGTAGGCGCCGCCGCGGAACCGCTCCCCCTTGGCGTCCAGGATTTCAAAGAACAGCCGCCCCCAGCAGGAGTTGCCCTTGACCCACATGCCCAGCGTGTCAGGCCGGCCGGGAACGGGGATGGGTTTCGCGGCTTTGAAGGTCAGGCACTCGCTCAGCAGGTCCGTGGGCAGGTTGCCTTCCGGAACGAGCGCGACGCGCAGGCAGGGCCCCTTCTCCGGGTCGACCGCCGCCTCGACCGTCCCCTGGCCCGTCGTGCGCCAGGGCAGCCAGCGGTAGGGCATCGGCCCCGTTTCGAGCGGCTGGGAACCCACCGGCGTCCAGGCAGCCGCATTCGTCAGGGCCTCCACCACAACCGTCCCCGCCGGCGGCTCATCAAGCGGGAAGCGGCGTTCACCGGCCGTGATCGCGGTCGCGGCCTCTGAAGCGGTCACATACGTCACCTCTTCGCCGGCCTCCACGCGGATCTCCCCGTTGACGGGAGTCGCCTGCCGGGACTTGCCGTACATGCCCGTCAGCGTCACCGGCCCGTTCTTCGCGAACCGCAGGACCATGCCGCACGTGCCGCGCGGCGTCCACAGGGCATAGACCATGCCACCCGGCTGCGCGAATTCCAGCGCATAGGCCGTGTGCGAGCCGGTCGGCACCCGCCGCACCAGCTTGGCGCAGTCCAGCTGCCGGGTCATGGTGGCGATGGCCACATATTGAGGCTGGGGATAGAGCAGCGGCGAGCGCCGCAGCAGCGCGTCCCCGCCCCAGCGGGTGTGATAGTAGCCGTTCACATTCTCGCTGACGCAGCCCACGCCGACATACACGTACCCCCAGGCCAGGCCGACCAGCGAATCGCGCACCACGTATTCGGCGATCTGCCGCTGGCTCATCCCGTAATTGCCGCGGCCGCCCGACTCGTAGCAATCCGTCGGCGGCGCCTTGCAGCCGTATGTCAACCCGACCTGCCGGATCGTATACGACGCCTCATGCCGCTCCGGGGGCATGGTGTCCTTCGGGAAATAGCCGATCAGCCGCTCCATGCCGAGCCCGTCGATGGCATCCGGCGGCAGCCCGCCGCGCAGGAGCTGGGACATCAGGGCCCCGGCCCACCCGGAATTGCCGACGATGATTTTCAGCTCGGGAAATTTCTCGCGCAGCAGGGCGGCGGCCGCCTTGGCCTTCTCGATGTGCCCGAACGCCGTCAGGGGGTCGGGCTCGCCGCCCCACACTTCCGAGGCCATCCCCGAATCGTAGGACTCGTGAAAAATCATGGCCATCTTGCTGTTGGGAAACTTGTCCCGATATTCTTTAATTTTCGATTCGTATTCCCTGAACCACTCCTGCGGCGTCATCGGGGGCGAGCCCGGCGGCCGGTACGTGCTCAGCCACGGAATCATGTCGAGGGTGACTTTGTACGGCTTCATGATCGCTTCGCTCTGGCACGTCGCGGTCGTGCGGCGGATGCCGGCCTTGAGGAGCAGGGGGCCGATGATGGCGGGATCGGTCATGTGGCTGTGCAGATACTGCTGCCACCAGCAGCCGAAGGGCGACTCATACCCCGCCTGCCGCGTATCCGGGGGAAGCTGGGCGAAAGCGGCGGTATGGGCCAGCAGCGGGCGCCCGGTCCCGTCGCCGAGCGTGAACACCACCTTGTACCAGCCGTCATCGGTCTGGGACAGGGGAACGGAAAGGGTCCGGGGCCCCTCCCCGGCCGAAAAACGGAGGGTCTGCCCGCCGGCGGCCGTTTCGCCGCCCCACACATCCTCCACGCGCCAGCCCATCGAGACCTCTCCGGCCGCCAGCGGCCGCAACTCCACCTTCATCTCCGGCTTCTCGCCGTTATGGAACACGCTCCCCGCGTTGACCTGCTTGATTTCCATCTCCACGGGGCTGCGCTCCAGGGTGACGGCGAACACATGCACGCCGCTTTTGGAGTTGCGCGCCAGCCCCAGCAGTTCAAAGTCCAGGCGGCTGCCGACCCAGTCGGAATAGAGCACATCCTGGATTTCCGAACTGTTCAGCCTGACCTCCGCCAGCCACAGCGGCGCGCTTTTCTTCCCGTCCCGGCCGTACCGGACCGCGCCCACGCACCAGAGGTTGCTAGCGCCGCCCTGGTCCTGGAGCGGCACGTCGACCCGCGTGGTCACGATGGCATTGCCCGTCCCGCCGGGGCGATACCGGGTCAGCCGGACATTGAACGCCGGCTCCTTGCCGGGCTCGTCCTCGGCCGCGCACAGCACCCAGGCCCGGGTATAGGGCGCCACCGGAACGGCCATCAGCAGCGCTTCCGTCATGCCCTCCAGGGCGCTGCGCTCGTAGTAGCGGGCGAACCCGGAGGTGTCGATGGTGTTGGGAGGCGAGACATCCCGCACGCCGCCCACGTCCGCGTTGGCGCCGCCCTGCACATTCAGGGGCACACCCCGCTCCTTCAGCGCCGCTTCGATGACGGCCGGAACGGCGTTGGTCATCGCCCCCGGCCGGTTCAGGCTGCGCAGGTCCAGTCTCACCCACGGCGTCCACGGCTGCACCGGAAGGGTTTGCACCTTCGCCTCCTGCGGCAGGGGAAAAACGATCTCCTTGAGGCGGCTCGGACTCTTCACCTCGGCCACCCGGTTGCCGTCCAGGCTGAGGCTCGTGCCGCCGGCAGGACCCGGCTGGACCGACAGGATGAAGGGGTGGGTGACCGGATCCGGGAATGACATCCAACGGGCTTGCAGCCTGGCCACCTCACCCTCGCTGTAAAAATGGGGGTTCGGCCGCGTAAAGTAACGCAGTCCCAGGCGGGGCATCTCGAGGCAGGCATCCGGAAGCGACCGTTTGATCGTACTCTCCGGAGACGCGCCGGCCGACTTGTCCCCCACCTCAAACGAGCCCTCCCCGATCCGCACCGGGATGTCCGTCGTTTTCCCGTCCGCCCAGACCAGTGTCCAGGTAAAGGCGGAGCCGGCATCCGCCGGCCGGAACGGGATCAGCACCTCCGCGATTCCCGGCTCCACCGGAATCCGCCTCGGAATGGCAGCGCCAAAATCCGTCGCGCTAAGATCGGTCTTGGACGCCGGGCCACCCAGCACGTCGGAAAAAGAGGGCAGGTCCTGGGCCAAGCCGGCGGAGGCCAGGTTCCATGCCAGGAAAAGCGTTGCAAAAAGAGTTTTCACGTATTCGGGCATCCTCTCCCTGTGATCGAACGAGACCGGTGTGGAATCTGGTACAGCGGGACCTACGGGGACCGCTGCATGCCGCCGTCAGCGGTCCCGTAGGTCCCGCTGTACCCAGCCCCTGCTTAAGTCAGTCCCACTCCTCTTATGTTGACCGCTGGGGCTCATCCTTGGCAACCACAATTTCCTGATATTCATACTCCTTTTATAAGATGGAAAAAACGGGCGGATGGCGTATCGTATCCCCATGAAAACCACCCTCGCCCCCCGCCCGCTCCGCTACCACCTGCGTTTTCAGATCCTGCCCGGCCCGAACGCCGCGCCCCACGCCCGCGAACTGGCGGCCTTCTGCAAGGCGCACCGGGTGGAAGAGGTGGCCCTCTTTATCACCGCCGAGGAGTGGAACAACGGCCTGCTGTCCCGGGCGGATGAAAACCGCTGGATGCGCACGGTGCAGGAGGCCGGCGACCTCCTCAAAAAGAACGGCATCGCGGTCAGCCTCAACCCCTGGATGACCAGCTTGCACTGCGCCCGGGGCCGCACCTTTCAGGCCGACCACCGGTTCATCCCCATGGTGTCGCCGACCGGTGAAGTCTCCAAAGCCTGCGCCTCGTTCGCCGATCCGGCCTTCCAGGATTACCTGGCCCGGCTGTACGGACGCTTCGCGCGGCTGGGCTTCCGCGTCATCTGGATCGAGGACGATTTCCGCTTCCACAATCACGGACCGCTCACCTGGGGCGGCGGCTTCGAACAGCCGGTCCTCGACCGTTTCAGCCGCCTCCTCGGGAAGAAGGCGACCCGCGAGGAAGTCGCGACCGCCCTGCTGAAGCCCGGCAAGCCCCATCCCTGGCGCGCCCTCTGGCAGACCGTCTGGCGGGACATCCACCTCGACGTGGCCGGCAAGCTGGCCGCGGCGGTCTCCGCCGCCTCGGGAGGCAAGACCGCGCTGGGCCTCATGAGCTCCTCGCCCGCCACGCACAGCCTGGAGGGGCGCGACTGGACCGCCCTCTTCAACGCCCTGTCCATCGGCGGCAAGGTCGCCCACCGCCCCCACTTCGCGCCTTACGCCGAAGCGCCCGGCTGGACCAAGGCCTACTCCAGCCAGATGCTCGACCTCCAGAAAAACTTCCGGCCGGCCGGCTGCGAGGTGGCCCCGGAGATCGAGAACTTCCCGTTCACGCGCTGGACCAAGTCCGACATCCAGACCTGGTCCGAGATGGCGCTCTGCCAGATCCACGGCTCCGACGCCCTGCTGCTCGACCTGTTCCCGTTTTCTGGAAACAGGGCCTCGTCGGAGCCGCAGATCGGCGAGCTGCTGGACCGGGCGCGGCCGGGCCTCGCCTGGCTGGCCGCGCAGTTCCCGGCCGGCCTTCAGACGCAGGGCGTGGGCGTGCCCTACAAAACGGACGCCGGCCGGCTGACCCGGTTGCCGAAAGGCGCTTCGTCGCTCTGGCAATTTGGCGCCACGTCTCCTTTCGAAGCCGGGCAATATCTCATGCAATACGGCATTCCCGTGACCTCCCGCATCCGGCCGGTCAACGCGGTCTTCGGCCCGCTCGCCTGGGCCTTCACGGACGCTGAACTGGAACGCATGCTCGAGGGCGGGCTGCTGCTGGACGCCGCCAGCGCCGCCATTTTGCTGGAGCGCGGCTTCGGCGCGCTCATCGGCCTGAAGGGCCTGGAGATGGTCGGCCGCGAGGAGGACTCCTACGCGATCGAGGAGACGATCCATCCCGCGGCGGGCGTGCCGGCCGGATTCTATATGAACGCCAACCTGGGCGCGACCCTGGCCCGGCTGCAACCGGCGCGGGGCGCCGAAAGTTGGACCCGCATCCTCCGGCCCGACGGCACGGCGTTCGGGCCGGGCTGGATCACATTCAGGAACAGGCTGGGCGGCCGGGTTGCCCTCTGCTCCTCGACGAATCCCGCCCAACTGCCGGCCTGCTACCAGCGGCAGGTGATCGCGCAGAACCTGGTGCGCTTCCTGGCCAAGGGGCGGTTCGGCTCCCCGATGGTGACGGGCGGCGCCCACCAGCTGCTGATCCACGTCGGAGAAGGCCGGGGCCAGAAGGTGGTGGTGATGAACGGCATGACCGACGCCTCCGCGCCCATTCTCCAGTGGACGGGCCGCAAACCGGACCTGACCTGGTGGACACTGCCACCCCTGGCGCGGCCGGTCCGGGCGGCCAAAAACGCCAGTCTACCCTATCTGGGAATTTTTGTAGGAACGGCGGATGCCGGATAGGCAGATCCGTCAGGAAATCCGCACCGTCGCGCCCAGGAAATAGTGGTCGCTGGGAAAGCGGCCGTTTTCGGAGTCGCGGATAATCGTGGCGGCGGTGGCGGTCATGGCGCCGCGCATGAAGATCCAGTCAATTTTTCCGTAGGGGGACGTGGTGGCAGGCCCCTGGAACGCGTGAAACGTGAGGCCCGGATCCTGGGCGCCATGAACCGCGGCATACGTGTCGATCCAGCCGGCCGCCTGGAGCAGGGCGATGGCCCGGTTGGCGGGATCGGCGTTCATATCGCCGGTCAGGAGCTGGGGATAGTCGACCGGATAGCCCCGCGCGTCTTCCGCCAGGAGATTGGCCTGGCCTTCGCGGGCCGGCTGGCTGATGTGGTCGAGGTGCGTGTTGATCAGGCGAAATTCCCTGCCGGTCGCCCGCTCTTCCAGGCGGACCCAGTTGGCCAGCCTGACGCAGGCGCTGTCCCAGGAGCGGGAGCCCGGCACGTGCGGCGTTTTCGACAGCCAGTAACCGGCGGCGGAGACCAGCCGGAAGGCGTCCCTCAAATAGAAAATGGCGTTCTGCGGCCGGTTGCCGCAGGGCTCGTCGATCAGGCCGAAGATGGCATACGCCGGAAGGGCGGCCGCCAGATCGGCCGCCTGCTCGGCCGACATTTCCTGGAAACCGATCAGGTCGGGTTCCTGGTTCCGGATGACCCGGGCGCAACAGTCTTTCCGGAGTTTCCACCCGTTCTCGCCATCCTTCGCCAGCGACGTGCGGATATTGCAGCTCAGCACCTTCATGCGATCACCCTTTGCTTGAAAATTCCATTATCCCTCATCCCCCGGATTTTGGCGATGGGTAAGTGATCCATGACGTGCCGGGGTTGACGATCCCCGTCAAACTTGGTATCCCTAAACCCGTTAACCGAGAGAGTGTGACCGCATGTCGGTGACGCAAAAAGATCTGGCGGACGCCCTGGGCGTTTCGCAAATGACCGTATCCCGGGCGTTGCACAACCACCCTCACGTCGAGGAGTCCGTGCGGAAGAAAGTCCTCGAGGCCGCCCGGAAGATGGGCTACTCCGCCGAGGAAAACCACGCCGCGGAAACGCTCCGCCGGCGGCGGGGCGGCGAGCGGGTCCAGCATCACATCCTGTGCGCGATGCTGCATATCCCCCAGGAATCCAATGACGAGGAAAGTTTCCACGGCCGCATCCTCAAGGGCATTTCGGAGCGGGCCCGGGCCCTCAACTGGGAAGTCCTGCTGCCACTGACGATCCGCCATGAAATCCCCCTCATCGTGGCGCGCAAGCAGGTGGATGGCGTGCTCCGCCTGCTGGGCCAGGAGGAGGCGGATGCCGGCCCTCCGGCCCTTCCCCTCCCGTGGGTCAGCATTTTCTTCGACGTGCCCGGCGTGGATGTGGTGACGGTGGACCACATGGAGGGCGCCCGCATGCTGGGCCGGCACCTGCTGGCGCAGGGCCACCGGAACCTGGCCTTCATCGGGCCGGACACGCGGATCGCCCGGCAGCGCCTGCGGGGGCTCCGCGAGGCGGGGGTGGAACTGCCCGACAGCCGGGTTCGCCTGGAACAGACGGCCTACAGCGAGGCCGGCACGGCCGCCCTGGTGGAGGACCTGCTGAAGCGGACGGCGTTTTCAAAAAGCCGGCGGCCCTTCACCGCCCTGGCCGTCTATAACGACTACATGGCCGTCTCCGCCTTCCGCCATCTGCGGACAAAGGGCTACGGGGTGCCCGCCCACCTGAGCCTGACGGGCTTTGACGGCGCCATCCCCCGCGGCTACCGCGACATCCGCGTCACCACCGCCGCCATCCCGCTGGAACAGCTGGGCCGCGAGGCCGTGCGCCTGCTCGAAGCCCGGCTGGCCAACCCGGCCCTCCCGCCCGCCCGGCTCGTCCTGGAAACCACCCTGGTCCCCGGCGAAACCGTGGGGCGCTGTTAGCCAAAACCGCTCCATTTTGAATTGACTTCTCGACCCGTCCTGGTTAATGTTTGCGTAATCATCGAGGGAAAATAGTATGAAACACTGGCTGCTCTCCGCCCTTTCCGCACTCGGCGCCGCCTGGGCCGTTGCCCAAACGCCCGCGATTCCCGTCGCGGGCCCGCCCGCTGCGGCCAAGCCCTATCCCCTGTGGGACGGAACAGAATCGGTCGCCGATTACGCCAGGCGGGCCGGCATCCCGGATGTCCGCATCACCCTCAACCTCGGCACGACCTTTCTCGACCAGGGAGCCGAGGACGTCACCCTCACGCTCACCCTGATCCCCGCCGGCCGGTTCCGCATGGGCTCGCCCGAAACCGAACAAAACAGGAACGCCGACGAGGGCCCGCAGCGCGACGTGACGATCTCCCGGCCCTTCTACATGGGCGTCACCGAAGTCTCCCGCGGCCAGTACCAGCGGATCGCCGGCAAAAACCCCAAGGACCCCGTCACCGCCGCCGACCGCAACGCGGCCGTCGCCTTCCTGACCCAGCCGGAAGCCCGCGCCTTCTGCCAGAAGGCCGCGGCCAAAACGGGCTGGGCCGTCACCCTTCCCACCGAGGCGCAGTGGGAATACGCCTGCCGCGCCGGCTCCTCCACCCGTTTCTTTTTCGGGGACGACCCCGCCGCGATGGGCGATTATGCCTGGATCAACCGGAAGGGAGGCCCCGCCGACGTGGGGCTCAAGAAGCCCAATCCCTGGGGGCTCCACGACATCTACGGCAACGCGCACGAATGGTGCCTCGACTTCTACGCCTCCAACGATGCCGCGGCCGGCGCCGCAGTCGACCCGGCGGGCCCCGCCACGGGCTCCGTCCGCGTCGTCCGCGGCGCGGCGACCAAGCCGCTCGAAAGCCGCTCCGCCCGGCGGACCTTCAAGGATTCGGTCCACCACTACCCGTACTACGGCTTCCGGGTCGTCGCCGATGTCGACTCCCGCCCCGCCGCCGCCCCCGCCGCCGCCGCCATCGCCCCCGCCCGGACCGTCGACGGGCGCCTGCACGGCGTGGTCGTCTATCCCGCCAACCCGCTCGAAGGCGTTTTCGATACCGTGCGTGCCACGCTGGAGCGCCAGAACAGCCTGCGCTTCCAGCCTTTCCAATATGGCCGCATCGATCGCGGAACCGATCTCCAGTGGTGGGCCAAGCCGTTCCTCCAGGATCTCGACCGCGACCGCCAGGCCGAACTGAAACGCCTCCTGGACGGCAAACCCGCGTTTGTGCTGGTCATGCCCGGAAAAGGAAGCCGGCCCGACTGGCTTGACCAGGCCCTCAAGGCGTATGAGCGCGACGGCGGCCGGGTCATCGAGGAGGCGGCGCTCGCCGGCCTGCCCTCCGAAAAGGCGGATTCCCCGGACCGGGACAGCACCCACCTGTGGGCCCGGGCCTGGGAAAACGCCATCCGCGGCGCCTGCCAGCCGGCGTGGACCACGGCCACGGTCGCGGCGCCGGCCGGGGCACAGCCGGGCGAAATCGTTCAGGCGCAGGTGACGCTCTCGGGAACCGCCGACGGGCCGCTGACCCTCTCGCTCGAAGACCGCCAGGGAGCCGTCGTCCAGAAAACCGCACCCCTCCAGGCGCCGGCCGGGCAGACCCTCACGGTCCCCCTGGCCCTGCCCGCCGACCTGCCCGCCGGCGTTTACCATCTCGCCCTCCAGGCCGATCGCGAATACGGCTGCACCTATCTGACCGTCTCCCAGGCGGTCACGCTGGCCCTGTCCGACGACGGCAGCCGCCCCGGTCAGGGCGGAACGGCCACGGTCACGGCGCGCCTCCAGTCCCCCGCCAGCGGCGCCTACACCCTCCAGTGGGTGCTCCGCGACTACCGCCGGGGCGTGATCGGGTTCCGCGAGGAGGCCGTGACCCTGACGCCCGGCGCCCCGGTGGAAAAGGCGTTCCCCGTCAAGATGGAAGACACCGATACAAAAGCCTGGGTCTATTGGGTCCAGGCCACCCTCGCCAAGGACGGCAAGCCGGTCATCACGGCCGAACAGCGCGTCTACCGCTGGCGGCCCTTCTCCCTGCGCGAAGACCTGGTTTTCGGCACCTGGCACGTCGGCAGCGAGAAGCGCCCCGAGGCGGCCCGCCCCCTTGCCGCCGCCTACCTGCGCGCCATGGGAATACGCTCGGGGCTCGAAGAGGGGAACGAGATCTTCCAGCGCGCCGGCCTGCGCGCCACGACCGAGCACCGCAGGATGACGGCGGTCACGTTCGCGGACGCCAACCCCACCAACATGACGGTCAACTGGCTGCGGGACGGCCGCAAGGGCTGGGGCAAAAACCTCGACTCCCCCTCCTTTGCCATCTGGTCGCTGGGCGAGGAGACCGGCTTCAACGGCAACTGGAGCGAAGCCTATCCCTGGCGCGACAAGGAGCAGGCCCCGGAGATCGCCGCCTTCTGGTTCCGCGAATACCTGAAGACACGGTACGCCTCGCTGGCCGCGCTCAACGCCAGCTGGGGCGCGACCTTCAAGGATTGGAACGAAATACAATACCTCCGCAAATACGCCTATCCCTACGGCTGGCTTTTTGTCAAACCGGCAAAGGACGTGGAGAAGAACCTGGCGCCGTATGTGGATACGCACGCCTTCGCCGAATGGTATGTCCACCAGCAGGTGGCGAGCACCGTGGCCGGCCTGCGGGAGGTCAACCCCGTCCCCGCCTGGACCAAGAGCTACGAGTTCACCTTCATCGACTGGTGCGAGGCCCCGATGACGCACTTCATCGCCGCCTGCGATCCCCATGGCACGGCGATGTGGAACGCCTATGTCCGCCGCCAGACGCCCGGCGCCCCGCCCGCCTACCACCTCAACTGGGGCTTCTTCGACGACCCGCCCCAGATGCTGCAGTTCTGGCTGCTCGGCGTGCTCTCCGGCGCGACCTACCTCGACAACTGGGGCCCCACGATGAACTGGGACCTGACCTACACGCCCGCCGGCGTCCTGCTCCGCGACCTGGCCGCGCAACTCGAGCCGGCCGCCAACCTCATCCTGCAGGCCCGGATGGTCGAGGACACCCGCGTGGGCATCTTCCTTGAGGAAACGCCCTGGCGCCTCGCGCACGGACGGCCCGGCTACTTCCTCAAGGGCCGGGCGCCCGACGCCGCCACCTACGGGCCCACGACCCAGAGCCCGCCCGGCGCCAGCTGGCTGGCCAGCCCGGAAGGCCCCCTCTATTCAGCGCTCTGCGACGCCGGCTATTCACCCTGCTACCTGAAGCGGGATGAAATCCCGAAGGCGAAGGTGATCTTCCTTCCCTACACGGAGGCGCTGTCGCTCGAAAGCGCCGCGGCCCTGAAAACCTTCGTCAGCCAGGGGGGCATCCTCGTGGCCCTGCCCCGGCTGGCGGAATACGACGCCGGCGGACACCCCTACGACTCCCTCCCCGGCGCCGGCATGCAGGACCTCTTCGGCCTCACCGTGGAGGACACCTGGGTGGGGCGCCAGTCGATCGTGCCACTCCCCGGCCCGAACGACGCGGCCAAGGTCATGATCGAAAACTGGCAGATCGGCCAGCCCCTCCCGCCGGAGCAGAAGGCGGAGATCCTCTCCTTCGAGAACCTGTCCAGCTACGCCGGCCAGCCGGTCCGCCTGATCTCCGACACCCACCAGGGCGTCAAAAACGTGGCCGCGGACACCAAGGTTCTCAGCCGGCATGAGGACGGAACGCCCGCCCTGACCTATCGAAAAACAGGAACAGGGGCGGCGATCTTCCTGAATGTCTTCCGCGGCTGGCCGCCCACCCTGAACCTTCCCATGGGGGAAGCGGAGGTGGCGTTCGCCCGGGCGCTGGCCACCCTGGCCCGCTATGCCGGGGTCGAGCCCGACGCGTGGTTCGAGACGCTGGACAGCAACGGCGGCTTCGCCCCGCAGCTGGCCCACTTCAACTATGCCGGGTCGAACGGCCTCATCCGCCTCCGGGCAGTCTACAACGACTGGCGCTCCCCCGATGTCGAGGCGCGGTTCATCATCAGCACCAACGCCCCCGTGGCGGCGGTGTATGACGTGCTGACCGGCGAACGGCTGGCGCTGCGCACCCACCTGGGCCGCCCCTGCGCCTATGTGAACGTGCCGGCCGGCACCGGCCGGATGCTGGCGATCCTCCCCTACGAGGTCACCGCCGTGACCCTCAAGGCGGCCCGCCCCGCCGTCCAGGCCGGCGAGCCGGTGGAACTGGCGGCGGCGGTGAGCGTCTCGCGCGAGCCAGCCGACGCCCACCCCGGCGAACTCACCGTGTTCGGCCCGGATGGCCAGCCCGTGAAGGATGCCGCGCGCCACGTGATGCTCGACGGAAAGCCGATCCGCGTCCCCACCTATCTCGACCTCCCCGCCGGCTCGTACCTTTTCAAGGTACAGGACGGCGCCACGCGCCAGTCCGCCTCGTGCACGGTGCAGGTGACGGCCAGCCCGGCCGCCGCGAAACTGCCGACGGAAGCCCCCTTTGGCTGGCCCAGCTGGAACCGGACCGGGATTGACGTGGGCCCGGCGGAGTTCGAAGGCCTGCTGAAGGACCTGGCCGCCCTTTACGCCTCGCGGCCCGAGAACGCCTATGTCGCCTTCAGCTTCAACATCGCCGACCGCGCCTTCGGCCGGCAGCGCCTCGGGCAGCTCCTCGCCCACGCCGACTGGGCGGCTCACGCGCCGGTGCTCCGCCGGATGCTGGAGCGGGGCGACCGGATCATCCTGCTCGGCGAGGACCTGGGCCTCGATCCCGTGGCCGGGCTGCCCAGCGTGCCGCTGACAACGCCGACACAGCTGGACGCGATCGGGACGCTGGCCGCCGCGGGCACACTCTCCGCTGTTCGCGGCTTGCCCGACGTGCTGGTGCTCCGGCTCGGCAAGGGCACCCTGGTGCTGGACCGCTCCAGCCCCGACCGCGAAGCCGGCTCGGGCCCCACGCGGATGAACGCCTGGATGACAGCCTGGCAGAACCGGATGCGCGAGGCGGGCCTGCTGGCCGGCGGCGCCATCGACGAAACACGGCTGCTGGCGACCGCGCCCGGCCTGGATCTGCGGGAGTGGTTCCTGGAGCAATGGTAGACCAAAAGCCATGAAAAAACCGAACATCCTGCTGATCATGACCGACCAGTTCCGCTTCGACTGCATGGGCTGTCACGGCCATCCGCTCGTGAAGACGCCGGCCCTGGACGGGCTGGCCCGGCAGGGCGTGGATTTCCAGAACGCGTTCGCCCAGTCGGCCCTGTGCATGCCGTCCCGGGTCAGCTTTTTCACCGGCCAGTATATCCACACCCACGGCATCCAGTCGAACGGCTCCAAGGCCGACATGAGCCGCCTGACCATGCTGCCGAACATCCTGCAGGACCAGGGCTACCAGACCGCCATGATCGGCAAGGGCCATGCCGGCCCCACCCGGCTGATCGGCTTCGAGACGGCCCGGCTCTGCGGCGGCACGCATCCCGGGGAGGCGAACGACTACATGCGCTATCTCCGGGAAAACGGCTACCCGCCGGCGCTGAACGACGACCGGTCCTCCCGGGCCTACGACGCCTACACCGGCGACGTGCCGGCCCGCCACTCGCTGGAAGCGTGGACCGGGGACGAAACCCTCGCGTTCCTCGCCGGCCGGGACACCTCCCGCCCGTTCTTCCTCTGGACCAGCTTCGAGCGGCCCCACCCGCCGGCCGTGGTCCCGCCGGACAACCCGTTCCCCTACGATCCCGCGGCCGTGACTCTACCCCCCCGGGACGAGAGCTGGTATGCGGGGCCGGACACCAAGCGGGCCGGCTGCGAAAACATGTGGAACACGTTCCACACCGGCGACGACGCCCTCCGGCAGGCGCTGGCGAATTACTACAGCCTGATCAGCCTGATCGACCAGCAGGTCGGCCGCATCCTCGACGCGCTCGAAAAGCACGGCGAGCGCGAGAACACGATCGTCGTCTTCACCGCCGATCACGGGGATTTCGGCGGGGAATACGGGCAGTTCGGGAAGAACGTCTCCACGTACGACGTGCTCTACCGCATCCCGCTCCTGGTGGCCTGGCCGGGCCATTCGGGCGCCGACCGGATCTACGAGCCGGTCGAATCCATCGACCTGATGCCCACGCTGCTGGAGCTGGCAGGTCTGCCTGTCCCCAAAACCGTGCAAGGTGCGAGTTTTGCCGCGGCCGTGGAGGGCAGCGGCCGGCGGGGCGGCCGGGCCTGGGACGGCAAGGAGGCGGTCTTCTTCGAGACGCCGTTCGTCAAGACGGTCCGGACCAAAACGCACAAGCTGTCGTACTGCTGGAAGGGAACGCGGAACTGGGGACAGCTCTACGACCTGGCCGCGGACCCGCGCGAGACCCGGAACCTGTACGGCGACCCGGCGTTCGCCTGGGTCCAGCACGACCTGGAGCGCCGGCTCCTGAACTGGTTCATCGAAACGCAGCAGCCCCAGGTCCACGGCGCCGGCGGGGCCGAAACCGCCCCGCCCTGGCGCTGGTACGCGGAACCCTGACCGGCGGGCGGCCCGCCCGATTCGCTAACCCTCCATCCGGCCTCTTGACACTATACCGACCAGTTGGTATAGTAACGGCATGATCGACCAGTCAAAGGCGGGCATGAAGACAACACCCTCGGCGCGAGACCGGATCCTGGCCGCGGCCGAGCAGGTTGTGACCGAGCAGGGCGCGGGGCACATGACCATGGATGCCGTGGTGGCCCGGGCGGGCGTCAGCAAGGGGGGGCTGATCTACCACTTCCCCACCCTCCGGGACCTGCTGAAGGCCATGCTGCAGCGCTTTATCGACTATCTCGACCGGCAGATGGAAGCCGAGCGGGCGCGCCTGCCCGAGTCGCCGGCGCGCGAGCTCAGGGCCCACATCGAGGTCTGGTTCGCCTTCGGGCCCGACACCCGCCGGATGCAGTCCGCCCTGCTGGCCGCCATTTCCCGCGATCCCGAGCTGCTGGCCATCGTCCGCGAGACACGCGTGGCCAAGAGACGGGCCATCCTGGCGAACGCCCCCGATCCCGAGCGGGGCCGGCTGCTGCTCCTGGCCGTCGAAGGGCTGTGGATGACGGAACTGCTCCAGCTGTCCTGCTACTCCGACGCCGAGCGGGCCGCCGTCAAAAAGACGCTCCTCCGCCTCGTGAGCGACTGGTACCCGGAAAAGGCGCCCCCCCGGCCCGCCCGGAAAAAGCCGGAAAGGCGCGCATGAAAGCCCCCGTTTCATCCCTCCTGGCGGGCCTGCTCGCCCTTTCGCTGGCAGCCGGCTGCGCCCGCTTCGAGCCGGTCCGCGTCCGGCACGACCAGACCGCCTCCTTCACCAACGCCCTCGCGCGGCTAGCTGGGGCCGAGCTGGCGCGCCCCCTCTCGCTGGACGACTGCATCCGCCTCGCCATGACGAACAATTACGCCGTCCGCCAGGCCGATCTTCGCCGGGACATCAGCCGCATCGGCAAGAACGTGGCCTTCACTGCCTTCCTGCCCAATGTCGCCGCCAGCGCCGGCTACAAGACCTACGCCAACGATCCCCAGATCATGGAGCGCCAGTACGGGTCGGGCAGCCTCGACGTGAGCCTGCCGATCTTCATGCCCTCCACCTGGTTCCTCTACGCCGCCGCCCGCCACGGCTACGCCTCGGCCTCCACGGCCTCGCTCTATGTCCGGCAGAGCATTGTCCTGCAAACGTCAACCCACTACTACAGCGTGCTGGTGCTGCAGGACACCGTGGCCGCGCTCGAGAACCAGCTGGCCGCGGCCCGCGAAAACGCCACCCGCGTCGGCGGCCTCGCGCGGGAAGGGCTCGTCGCCGCCTGGGAAGGCCAGCAGGCGCTCTTCATGGCCGAAAACCGCGAGGCCGAGCTGAACCGCGCCCGCCGCAGCCTCACCCTGGCCCGCGGCGAGCTGCTGACCGGCCTGGGCCTCTCCCCCGCCGCCGGCCTCCGGCTCTCCGGCCAGGCCGGGCCGTCCCGCGCGCCCGAGGGCTCCCCGGAGGAGCTCGTCCTGAGGGCCCTGGAAGTCCATCCCGCCCTGTCCATGGCGGACCGCCAGGTGGTCATCCGCGAGCACCAGGTGCGGCAGGCGTTCTGCAACTTCCTTCCCACGCTCTCTCTTTTTGCCTCCCGCACCTGGACCGGGGACGACATGGCCAAGAACGCCGCCAACTGGGTCTCCGGCTTCGCCGGCACCTGGACGCTCTTCGACGGGCTCGCCAACGTCGCCCGCTACAAGGCGGCCAGGGTCGAACGCCGCCAGAGCGAGCTGGAGCGGGAATCCACCTTCCTCTCCATCATGATCCAGGTCATCGCCTCCGACGCCGCCGTGCGCGACGCCGCCGATGCCGCGCGCATCCGGAAGCGCGCGTTCGAGGTGGCCTCCGCCAAGTATGCCGACTACGACGCCAAAAGCCGCGAGGGACTGATCCCACTTGGCGACGCGCTTGACGCGCGCGCCATCATGGACCTGGCGCAGGTCGCCCTCGTCCAGAGCCAATACCAGGAAAAACTGGCCGTGGCCGGCCTTGAGCTGGCCATGGGCGTCACCCTTGTCCCCTCCCCGCAGGCCGACTCGAAACCCGGAAACACGCCATGATCAAACACCCGACCGCCCTGACCCTCCTTCTCCTCCTGCCCGCCCTCCTCTCCGGCTGCGGCAAGTCCAAGCCCGCCGAGGCGGCGGCGGCCACGTCCCTGCGCCCCCTCACCATCCGCACCCTGCCGGCGGCCGAGCGGGTGTTCGAACGGCGCCTCACCGTCCAGGGAACGCTCGAAGCCAAAAACTACGCCAACGTGGCCGCGCGGATGGAAGGCAACCTCGACCGGATCTGGGTGGATGAAGGGGACTCCGTCAAGGCCGGGGAAACGACGCTCTTCCAGATCGACCCCGTCGGCCGCCGGAACGCGCTCGCGATCGCGGAGCAGGTCCTGGCCGTGGCGCAGGCCTCCCTGGCCGTCGCCCAGGCCAACAGCGAGAAGGCGGCGGCCGAAGCCCGCAAGGCGGGTCTCGATTTCGAGCGCTACGGGCGGC
Source organism: uncultured Verrucomicrobiota bacterium (assembly GCA_964481675.1). Taxonomy (GTDB): domain Bacteria; phylum Verrucomicrobiota; class Kiritimatiellia; order CAIKKV01; family CAIKKV01; genus CAIKKV01. Next base: position 7,338 of record CAYZVY010000028.1, on the reverse strand, counting down.
TGCACGCGCAGAAAACCATCACGGAAAACGAATTTGAAAAGTTCGACACCCTGAACCTCCAGGCCCAGGCCGGCCTTCATGTGGCCCAGGCCCAGGTGGATCTCGCGGGGCGCCAGGTCAAGCAGGCCGAGGCCGCCCTGGCCATCGCCCGGAAAAACCTCGACGACTCCCTGGTGGTGGCGCCGATCTCCGGCGTGGTCAGCATGCGCAACGCCGAACCGGGCGAGCACATGGCCCTGGGGCGCATCGTGCTGCGCATCGACGACCTGGGCGCCATCGAGGCGGCCGCCTTCCTGCCGGCCCTCTACCATCCCGAAGTCGAGCCCGGCAAGACGCTGTTCCGCCTCGGCGTCAACGGCCGGGACGGGGGCACGAACACGGTCACCTACCGCAGCCCCACCATCAACCCGTCCCTGCGCACCTTTGAAATCAAGGGCCTGGTGGACGCATCCTCGGGCCTGGCCGTTCCCGGCTCCATGGCCGACCTGACCCTGATTTTCGAAACGCGCCGCCACCTGGGCGTGCCGACCGCCTCCATTCTGGTCCGCGCCGGCAAGGCGATCGTCTTTACGGCGCAGGACGGCAAGGCCCGCCAGGTCGAGGTGGCCACGGGCTGGCAGAACGACGAGTGGACGGAAATCCTCTCCGGCCTCGAGCCCGGCCAGCCGGTCGTCACCGAAGGCCAGACCCAGTTACGCGACGGCTCCGCCGTTGACATCCTCTAACGTTCGCCCGGAGAATCCCCATGTTCCTAGCCAACGCTTCCGCCCGGCGCCCCATCGCGATGAGCTGCCTGCTCATCGCCATGATCGTTCTCGGCCTCAATTCCTACCGGAAGATCTCCATCGAAAACATGCCCTCGGTGGACATCCCCAACGTCGCCATCATCACCACCTGGGTCGGCGCGTCCCCGGAGGACGTGGAAAAGGACATCAGCAAGTACATCGAGGATGCCGTCTCGGGCATCGACGGGCTCAAGCACATCCAGTCGTCCAGCCTGGAGAACGTCAGCCAGGTGGTCCTGGAATTCAACCTGTCCGTCAATGTGGACATGGCCGCGCAGGACGTGCGCGAAAAGCTCGACACGATCCTGGCCAAGCTGCCCCAGGACGCCGACCGCCCGGTCATCAAGAAGATCAACATCAACGCCGCCCCCATCGCCAACCTGTTCCTGGCCGGCGACGCCCCCCTGGACGACCTGTATGACTATGCCAACAACAAGCTCGCGGACCGCTTCGCCACGGTTCCCGGGGTGGCGGAGGTGCAGGTCATCGGCGGCAACGAGCGCGAAGTCTGGGTCGAGCTGAACCGCGAGGCCCTGGCCGCCGCGGGGCTGACGACCGTCGACGTGGTCGCCGCCCTGCAGGGCGGCATCCTCAACCTGCCGGGGGGCCGCATCCGCGAGAAGGGCCACGAGGTCACCATCCGCTTCGACGCCGAATACCACACCATTCCCGACATCGCCGGGTTGGAGGTCGCCAACCAGAACGGGGCGCGGCGCCTGCTCAGCGACCTGGGCACCGTTCGCCAGGCCACGGCGGAAGTGCGGCAGCGGGCCATCCTGGACGGCCGGCAGGGGATCCTGCTCAAGGTGGTCAAGAAAGCCGATGGCAACATCGTCTCCGTGGTGCGGGAATCCCGCAAGCGCTTCGAGGATATCCGGAAAACGCTGCCCGGCGGCATGACGCTCGACTGGGTCTCCGACGAGGCCGCCAACATCCAGGCGTCGGTCGACTCCGCCGTCTCGAGCGTGATCGAAGCCATCCTGCTCTGCGCGCTCATTCTCTTCGTCTTCCTGGTCAACCTCCGCACCACCCTCATCGTCGCCATCACGATGCCCGTCACCATCGCCATCAGCTTCTTCTTTATGCAAATCGCCGGACAAACGCTGAACACGGTGACCCTGCTGGCCATCGGCCTTTCCACGGGCGTGCTGGTGTCCAACTCCATCGTGGTGCTGGAGAACATCGTCGCCAAGTTCAACACCATGGACGACCACTGGGAGGCGGCCCGGATCGGGACGGGCGAGATGACCGTGGCGGTCCTGGCCTCGGCCGGGACGAACGTCATCGTGATGTTTCCCATCGCCATGATGACCAGCCTGGTCGGCCGCGTGCTGGCGCCGTTCGCCATCACCACGCTCATCGTCAACGCCGCGTCCATCTTCGTCAGCTTCACCCTGACGCCCATCCTCTGCGCCATGCTCCTGAAGCCCGCGTCCAGGCAGAAGGATACGGCCTTTATCCGGTTCGGCAAGCGCTGGGACGAACGGTTCTTCCGCGTCTCCACCCGCTACGTCAACGGGCTTCGCTTCATCGCCGGGCACCGCTGGATCAATGCCGCCATCATCCTGGGCACCGTGCTCCTGTTTGTCCTGACCATGAAGATCGGCGGCTCCCGCCTCGGCTTCAGCTTCTTCGAGATCGCCGACCGCGGCCGCATCTTCATCCGGGTGGAGACGCCGGCCTACTACGACCTCGAGAAAACCATCACCCGCCTGAACGGCATCCAGGCGCGCCTCATGCCGTTCTCCGATCTCCGCCATGTCCTGACCTCGGCCGGCAAAGCGGAGTCCCAGAGCGGCCAGGCCAACGAAGGCGTCTACATGGGCCAGATCGAGCTGTTCTTCGCCCCCAAGACGGAACGCGCCTGGGACATGCAGGACCGCCTCTCCGAAATCCGCGCGCTCCTGGCGAACGAGGCCGACTGCATCGTCTCGGCCTCCGTGCCGGGCAACATGGGCGGACAGAGTTTCCAGATCGACATGAACCTGTCGGGGGACGATCTGGACACCCTCGACCGCACCGCCCTGGCCATCCAGGCGGCCGGGCTCCAGGTGCCCGGCGTCGACCTGTTTGAAACAACCGTGCGCGACACCAAGCCCGAAATCCGCGTCATCCCGAAGCGCCCCGTGCTCTCGGATCTCGGCATGCCCCCGGCCCGGCTGGGCGCCATCATCCGCGGCAACGTCGAGGGCATCAAGTCCGCCAGCTATAAATTCGGCGACCGCACCTACGACATCCGCGTCAAGCTGGCCGAACTGGAAGGCCGGGACCAGATCCGCCAGTTCATGCTGCCCGGCGCCAACGGCCGGCCCATCCCGCTCGAGACCGTCGCCGACGTCGTCGACGCCCGCTCCAAGATCCAGATTTTCCGGGTCGACAAGCAGCGCACCGTCAAGCTGCTGGGGGACATCAAGCGGGGCGCCGCCATGAGCACCGTGGGCAAGGGCATCGGCAAAACCATCGCCGACAAGCAACTGCTCCCCGTGGGCTACACGGTCGGCAATTCCGGCATGAGCGAGCTGATGAACGACGCCATCGCCGATTTCGGGCAGGCCATCCTGCTCGCGGCCTTCCTGACCCTTCTCACCCTGGCCGCCATGCTCGAGTCGTGGAGCCGCCCGGCACTGGTGCTGCTCACGCTGCCCATGGGGCTGATCGGCGTCGTCGCCTCCCTGGCGCTGACCGGAAAGTCCATCACCATTCTGGTCCTGCTGGGCATCCTCATGCTCATCGGCGTGGTGGTCAACGCGGCCATTCTCATCGTCGACCGCACAGCGTATCATCTCGCGCAGGGCATGAGCCGGCGCGAGGCCATGTTCACCGCCATGGTGGATGAATTCCGGCCCGTCCTGATGGTGGTGCTGGCCTCGGGGCTGGGCATGCTGCCCATCGCCATCGACTCCGGCATCGGATCCGAAAACCGGGCCGGCATCGGCGTGGCCTCGGTCGGTGGCATTCTCGTGGCCGGCGTGCTCACGATCACGGTCATGCCCCTCCTCTACACCTTCTTCGCCGGCAAGGCCCGCCCCCCCCGCCCGCCGGCGCCCCCGGCGGAATAAAGCCAAGGAAGCCGATTACAGGCGCCTGGCATTCCCGTTCTTGGAAAAAGGCGGGATATGGTGCATGATCCCGCCATGCCTCATCATCCTGAGAGTTGGCTGTCCCGGCGGGACCTGGAATCGCTGCTGGCCGCCCTTCCCCGGAAGCGGATCGGCGTGCTGGGCGACTTCTGCCTGGATGTTTACTGGGAGCACGATCTGACGGCTTCCGAGCTGTCCGTCGAAACCAGGCTCCCCACACACCCGGTGCGCACGCAGCAGAATGAACTGGGCGGGGCCGGGGCCATTGTCAACAACCTGGCCGCCATGGGCGTGGGATCCGTCCAGGCGTTCGGTGTCATCGGGCCGGACCTTTTCGGCGCCGAAATGGGCCGCCTGCTGGCGGCCAGGGGAGTCGATCCCGCCGGGCTGCTGCATCAGCGGGACGACTTCCAGTCACTGGTGTATATCAAACCCCTCCGCGACGGCCGCGAGTTGAACCGGATCGACTTCGGAAATTTCAACCGCCTCCATGACCGCACCGCCGCCGAGTTGCTGGCCTCCCTGGAACGCGCCTTGCCTTCGCTGGACGCGGTCATCATCAACGAACAGGTGACACAGGGCATTCACACAACTTTTTTACAAAACGGGTTGAACGACCTGCTGGCCCGGCATGCCGGAAAAACGGTCATCGCGGACTGCCGCCACCTGGCGGGCGTCTATGCGCACTGCCAGATCCGGGTGAACGAGATCGAGGCCACCCGGCTCTGCGGCGGCTCGCACCATTATGGGGACACCGTGGCGCGGAAGGAAGCCATGGAGGCGGCGACACAGCTCTACGAAAGGCGGAAAAAACCGGTGTTCGTGAGCCGCGGCCCGCACGGCGTGCTGGTGGCCGACGAAGACGGGCTTCACGCCGTTCCCGGCCTGCGCATCGCCGGACCGACCGATCCCGTGGGCGCGGGCGACAGCATGCTGGCCGGCATCGCCGCGGCCCTGGCGGGGGGCTGCACGCCGCTGCAGGCGGGCGTGTTCGGCAACCTGGTCGCCGGCGTGACCGTTCAGAAGCTGTTCCAGACCGGCACCGCCACTCCCGATGAACTGCGCGCCCTCGGCGCCCATCCCGCCTACAAAAGCGAGCCGGCCGACTAAGCCCGGCGCGGTCTCAGCGGAATTCCACGGGCGTGACATCGTCGGTTTTCTTCGCCGGGGCGGCCGGTTCGCCCACAGGCGCATAAAACATCACGGGCGCGGTGATGCCGCCGGTACCGACTTCGTTCAGGTTCTGATTGCGGACCCAGACGGTGACCTGGTTCACCTTGCCAGGAAGGAGGGCTGGGGTGGCGTCCATTTCAAAGGGCACAAGGGCGCGCCCGGGGCTTTCGCCCAGCAGCGTGCCGTTCAGCCAGACCCGCGCCTTCTCGTCCACCCCGCCGAACCAGATCATCACCTTGCGCCCCTGCCACTTGGCATCGATCGGCAGGCTCTGTCGGTACCAGGCGTCCTTCTTGTAATAGCGCAGCCCCTGGTCGCTCCACGACAGGCTGGACGTGCGAATGGGCCGCCAGTTCCCGCCGGACAGATCGGGCTTGAACCACCCCAGCGAATCGCCCAACCCGTCCGCATCCTGCTGGAAGAGCCACTGATCATCCAGCCCCGCCACGAAAATCCCCAGTTTCCCCGCCGCGCGCTCGACGCCCTGGTCCAGGCAGGGGCGGAAAAAGCGGCTCATGTACTGGTCGGCATATTTTTTGTTCACCATCTCGGGCGAATAGGCGGCCAATGTCATCTTAAGCGCATCCATCCGCTCCAGCGCCGCGTTGGCGCCTGTCCAGTCGTTGGCGCCCCGTTTTTCCATCATCTCGCAAAACGCTTCGGTGAAGCCGAACCCCTCGGTGAACAGGCGCACGCGGTCGCCATACACGCCGGTCCCCGCCTTCGCAGCCGCCTCCGCCAGGTCCGCCTTCGCCAGCTTGCGCAGCGCCGGCGGATACAGGTTCGGGATGTCATAGGAGCTGCCCGTATGGAAATCGCCATCCCGCACCGCCGCGTCGAGGCGCTCCAGGTGGCGGCCCATGGGTTCGGCGGCGGGACCGAAAAAGAGCGTATAGAACTCCTTCAGCATCGCCTCCACGTCGGCCTTGTCGTTCCACATCAGCTTGGAGGCGATGTAGAGCGACGGCGATTCGCTGGCCCAGTGGGCGATGGTTTCCACGCGCCAGCCCGTGATACCCAGTTCGCGCGACTGCGGGATCTGGTCCCGCACGCGGTGCACCATCGGGAAGAGCAGGCCCGGATCCGCCAGGTTGAACCAGTAGCCGCGATCATAGACTTCCGGCAAGATCTTGCCCCATTCACTGATCAGCCAGCGCTGGTAGACGTTCTTCTCGGCGCAGATCGGGTTGCCGAGGTCGTGGATCCGGCAGAGCGTGATGGGGGCGAAGGCGGGCACGATCCGGGGGTTGGGCTTCACCTTCAGCGGCGGGCGGTTATAGGACGCATACGCATAAAAGCCGATTATCTTGTCCGGAAATTCGGCGGCGATGCCGTCCAGCACCTGGTTGAAAAACCACAGGTAACGGTCCGTCATGGAAATGGTGGCGCCGAACGGATCCCAGTCTCCCGCATCCAGCGCCTTGCACGACGCGCACTCGCAGAACCCGCGACCGTCGTTGGGGCCCATCCCGATCCAGAGGCTGTCGGGGGTGGCCCGGAAAAACTCCAGCGTGGTCTGAACGGCCGCCTTGACCACGTCGGGATTGGAGACGCACAGCTGGCGGGCTTTGCGTTCGCCCGCGATCAGGGCGTAACAGTCCGGACGCTTCTCAAACGAAAGCTCCTTCGGCAAATGGACGCCGTGCGCCGAGGGGAAGGTGGGCCCGCCCATCCGCATATGCATCATCCATTCCCGGGCCTTCGCGGCCCCGCCGCTGTAGCGCCGGGCGCCAAAGGCCGGAACCTGGACCGTGGTCTGGTCGGCCAGCTCCACGGTTTTCTTCGCCGGCATCACGGTGCCCAGGTTGCCCGGCATGTACCAGCGGACGCCAAGCTGCTCGAGCAGCTCGCAGACGCCGAATCCGGCGCCCGCGTCGGACAGGCCCCCGATGCGGATCGCCTCGGGCTTCACCAGGAGCGCAAACGAATCCGTGTTACTCCCCTGCTTCCGGATCAGCGCATCAAGATCAGGGCCGGCGATTCCGAGGTGAATCGGGATGGAGCCGGAAGGAACGGCGGCGCCGGCGCGGATCACCGGTATGGCGGCCCCGCTGATCTGGCGCAGGACGTTCGTGAGTTCCGCGGCGGTATTGGTGATCGTTACCGACGCGTCCGCGGACAGGACCACCACCGCCTTCGGTTCGCCGTCCCTGACCAGCGTGGCGGCGTCCGCCAGGCCGCAGAATCCGATCACGCTCAGCGCCAATCCCATCCAGGCTGTCTTGCTCATGTTGATTTCCTTCTGTAACGATTTTTTGATTATGGAGGGAAACACCGGGCAGGCCAATTGAAAAAGATCA
>CAYZVY010000027.1:0-27711 GCA_964481675.1 uncultured Verrucomicrobiota bacterium | reverse complement strand
ATCCAAATGAAGGCATCGATCGCTTCATCTACGGCGCCCTGAAAAACGGCGTGCGGGACGGCAACGGCGTCAAGGATATCAAGATCTTCTTCCAGACGTATTCGGTTTCGGGAGAATGAAAAGAACCCCCTATAAGAAGGCGAAGCCCGCCATGAAAGTCCGATTCCTGGTGTTTGCCTTGGTGCTGCTCGTTCAGTGCGTTTCGCTCGCCGGCCTGCCTCAGCCCATGGTCGTCTACTACGGCCAGGCCAAGGACGGGTTCGGCTGGCCCTATGCGGAGAACGCAACCGTGATCCTGCTGCGCGGGACCAACGAATGCGCCCGGCACAACGTCGCCGGTTCGATCTCGCCCGGCGTGAATTTCGTTCTGTCCGTTCCGCTCGACGATGGCCGCGACACGAACCGCTATGTTGCCACCGCCGTGCGGACCGGCGAAGTCGTCACAATCGTGGTGGACGACTGGTATGGCCGGAAGGCCATTATGGAGAGCCCCGTTCCGGCCGTCACCCAGCCCGGCGACATGATTCTGGTCAATGTCACCGCCGCCTCCGATGCCGATGCCGACGGATTGCCCGACGAGTGGGAGCAGGAATTGATCGACTGGGGCCTGCGGCCCGAATACTCAAGCATCTGGGATATTAACGCCGGGGACGACTACGACGGCGATACGCAGTCGAACGGCGACGAATATGGCGCGGGGACGTTCGCGTTTCTCGACTATGACTATTTCTTCATCGAGCACTATACCCTGTTGCCCATCGGCCGCGCCAGGCTCGAGTTCCTCAGCGTGAACGGTAAAGTCTATACTGTGCAGTCGACCACCAACCTGGTGGCCAAGGCATGGGCGGACAGCCCCTACGCGTTCAGCGAGACGGGCGCGCTTCAGGCCGGTCCAGTCGAGGGAGATGGCGACTGGCTTTCGTTCTATGTGCCGGTCTTCGGACCGCACCGCATGTGGCGGCTGATGGTGAGGTGACGGTGAGCCGTCCAGGGGGACCGTGATTTATATGCGGTGAAACGGGGTGGTCGTGATGCAAGGATGATGATGAGAAACAACGGAGTCTTTTGCTGGGTATTTTCTCCGCTGTTGCAGCTGGCACCGGGTACCAGAGATCCTCGAAGCTCGGATCACGGTACCCGGTAGCCATGCAGCGTGTTTCGCCTCAATAGCATGGATGTTGATTTGCGGGTGAAGGGCGCCTGAGGCGAAACTCTGCTGCATGGCACGCCCACCGGGACCCAAGTGGAACGAAATCCGGGAGTGGCTGGTGTCCGCCGCCAGGCTCAAGGAGATCATCCAGGCAGCCTGACCGAGGACACAATGGCAATACAGGTATATGATCACGATCAACCCGGCCGTCGTGCGAGAAGGCCTGCTTGACGAACCCGGGCTGGGCCTGTGGCCCGTGGACGAGGCCGCCGGAAGCCTGGCGTCGTACGGCCCGTTTCCGCACCTGCGGGTGCTGCCCCCGGGAGCCGGCGGCGATGCCCACTTCTTCCCGCGGGCCTCCATGATTCGGGACGGCACCATTGTGGCGGGCCGAGGGATCAACCATATCATTCTTCTCGTCCGGTTGAGTTCGGGGTAAATATGGGGTAAAATATGATCTTGCAGAGGCGGACCATTCTTACGATATTAATAAATCGATTTACAACTTTGACCCCGGGGAGCAGCAGCCGATGAATGCGCATGGAATGGAACACGGGGTCGTGTATCGGAATGACGGGGAGTTCTGCGCCTGGCCGTTCAACGGGGGTTTCTGGCAGTTTGCGGACGGGGAACTGGCCGTCAGTTTCATGCGCGCCCCCTGCACGTATGCCACGCCCGGGAGTGTGGGGCATAATGCCATAGACCAGAATATGTGCCAGCAGATCATCATCCGCTCCTTCGATGGCGGGGCGACTTGGCCGGTCGAAACAGTCGAAACGGTTTTCCAAAGGGCCGTGTTGGATGACCAGGTGGCCGCCACCTCTTGGGTTCCGGGGCTTCCCGCGCTGAATAACCGCAATCCGTCCGCCGACGGCTTCTGCCTCGTCGCCGGCTACGGCATCCCGCCCGAGAGCCTGCGCGACCGGCTTTACGTGCTGGTCTCCACGGACCGCGGTCACACGTGGGCGCCGATGGTCCGGGTGCCGCCGTGCGGCTTCTTCGCGCTGTATGGCCGGCCAAGCGCGATCGTGCGGCCCGACGGCATGCTGCTCCTGTTCGCGCACGGCAGCCGGCTGAACGTGCCCGCCGGCGAGACCGCCGGCTTCACGCCCGCCGAGAAGGAGGCCATTCCGCTGGTGTTCGGCAGTCGCAACGGCGGTTATACGTGGGGCCTGATCGGCGAGATCACGCCGAGCCCGACCCAGCCCATGGCCATCATGCCGTATCCGATCCTGCTGCGGGACGGCCGCATCCTGGCCGCCGTGCGCCGGCAATACGGCGCGGCCTACAACGCGCATACGCAGGTCTACGAGTCGGACGACGGCGGCCGGTCGTGGCGGTTCCTCTCACGGCCGAACGACTGGGGCGCGCCGGCCAACCTGGTGGAATTGCCGGATGGCCGGCTCGTGTGCGTGTACGGGTACCGCCAGCCGCCCTACGGCGTGCGCGCGACCGTGAGCCGGGACGGCGGCCGCACGTGGGGCGATGAGATCGTGCTGCGCGACGACGGCGGAAGCTGGGACCTGGGCTACCCCCGCACCATGCTGCGGCCGGACGGGAAGCTGGTCACGGTCTATTACTTCAACGGCAAGTCCGATTCCATCCAGCAGGATGGCGGCGTGCGCCACATCGCATTCACGATCTGGTCCGTTTAATAGAATCCGGCGAACGGGCGGGACGGGGCCGTTGCGCGCGGCCGCAGCGGAGGAATTCTTCGAGCCGCATTGGAAAGGGGGGCTTCGCCCCCCGTTCGGCGAGGCGGAGACGAAATGAGATCGCGCGGCGGTTTGACCGGAATCGGAGTTTATTATAAAACAAACTTCATTTCCTGTTTCTCCGATGCCGTGCGATGGGGTAAGATAAAACAGGTTGAGTGATGGGCTGTTGAAACAAAGCGGGAGGGCTGTATGCGCCGGTTTCGAGCAAGTTTTGTGTGGGCCATGTCGCTTTTTATTCTAACGACCCTGTTGCCCCTGGCGGGGACAGCGCAAAACGTCTTCTGGAAAACAACCGTCAAGTCGGGTTCCTATTCCGACACGAACAACTGGACCGGCGGGGTGGTGCCGAGTCCTTCTGCAACAGCCTACTTCGGCACCGGGACGAATTCCTACAACGTCACCCTGGACGTCAGCACGAACGCCGGGGGCATTCGGGTGGACGATGGCGCCTATGTCACCCTGACCATTGCGGCAGGGCAGACCTACACGCTGGGCTCAGGGGGCGTGTACCTGAGGGGCTCGGCGTTGTACCATCCCGCCAACCCGGTACCGGGCAAGCCCGGTTCGGTGCTGCATGTGGTGGGGGGGACCTTCACCAACAGCGGGGGGGCTCTCATTGGGGACGCCGCATCCAAGTACGGCACGCTGGTTCTGGACGGAGGCATTGGATTTTTCCAGAGTTTAACCGTATCGTCAGCGGGTGCCTATGGACATCTCCGTGTGATCAACAAGTCCACACTCGTGAGCCAGGCCGCCGATATTCGTCATGAGGGACTGATCCTGCTAGAGGGCACTTCGACGTGGAGTCAGATCGCCAACAATTCATACATGGGCTCCCAGGGCGGTCACGATGCGAGCCTGGTGATCACGAACGGAAGCTCCTATAAGATCGTGGGAGGCGGCATGTACATCGGGGGCGATATCGTCAACGGCACGGGCCGGGTTTATGTGGCGGGTTCCGGGTCTTCGTACAGCGGCCGGGTAGCGGTAAGCGAATACGCTCTTTACTCCAAAGGCGTGGGGTTCTTCACGGTCGGGGATGGCGCCGTCGTGTACGGCGACAAGTTCAATGCTGAAAGAGTGAATAACAAAGGATTGTTCACGGAAACTTTGAAATGGGATCTCGAGCTTCAGACGGTGCGGGAGGGGTATGACCGAAAGACGGGCTGGTTCCAGCCGCGCATCGGCATCATGCCGGGGGGGCGGGCGGTCCTGACGCTGACGCGGAACCAGCTGTGGGGGAGTGACATTTTTTCGGCGGTCAACGTCATGTATTCGGGCGACCTGGGGCGGACGTGGAGCGACCCGGAGCCGCAGCCGCGGCTGGACCGGCACACGCTGCCCGACGGGTTCGACATCTGCCCGTGCGACATGACGCCGGCCTGGCACGCCGCCTCCGGCCGCCTGCTGGCCACGGGCCACACCGCCATCTATTCGCCCGGCCCCAAGGGGCATGTGGCGGTGGACAACCTGCACCGGCGGGAGCTGTGCTACGCCGCCTATGATCCCAAAAAGGGGACATGGTCGGAGTGGAAGATCCTGGAGTATCCCGATCCGGACGCCTTTTTCTGGGCCGGCGCGGGGTGCACGCAGCGCGTGGACCTGCCGAACGGCGAGAGCCTGATCCCGGTGTCGGTGATGTCGAAGGCGGCGGTGGGGTCGAATTTCTGGAAGGCCTGCTTCGCGACCACGGTGCTGCGGGTGTCGTTCGACGGCGAGACGATGCGCTATCTTGGCCACGGGGACTTCCTGTCCGTGCCGGAGCCGCGGGGGCTGTACGAGTCGTCCCTGACCCTGTTCAAGGGCCGCTATTACCTGACCATGCGCAACGACCAGCGGGGTTATGTGGCGGTGGGGGATGACGGGCTGCACTTCGGCAAGCCGGTGGCGTGGGCGTTTGACGACGGGGCGGAGCTGGGCAGCTACAACACCCAGCAGCACTGGGTGACGCACAGCGACGGGCTGTTCCTGAGCTATACGCGGCGGGGGGCGGACAACGACGAGATCGTGCGGCACCGGGCCCCGCTGTTCCTGGCGCAGGTGGATCCGGAGCGGCTGTGCGTGGTCCGGTCGACGGAGCGGGTGGTGGTGCCGAAGCTAGGCGCCCAGCTGGGCAATTTCGGGACGGTCAACGCCTCGGTGGACGAGAGCTGGATCGTCACGTCCGAGTGCATGCAGGGGGATGCCAAGAATACCCTCAATCTGGAGCTGACCGAGCGGCGCGGCGGCAACAACCGGATTTACATAGCCCGGATCAAGTGGGGCAAGGCGAACTTGAATTTCCAGGTGAAATAAGTGCAAAAGCCGGCGAACCCTCCGGGTGAGCCGCATGCGCCAGGCTTGCGCATGAGGACTCGCGGGAGATCGTCCCTCCGGATGCATTTCGCCTTTTCTACGGAGATACTATGCAGGGCCATGATCAGCCACTATAGTTGTTGTGACTGAAACACCAACCTGGAGGCTGAGCCATGACCCTGCAAGAGAAGACTGTATTCGTGCGATGGAACTGAGCAACAAGAAATGGAAGCTGGTGTTTGGCGACGGGAGCCGGGAGCGGGAGCGGACGATCCTCGCCCGCAATGAGGCGCAATTGATTCATGAGTTGGCCGTTGCGAAAGAGAAGCTGGGACTGCCCCCCAATGCGAAGGCGCTGTTTGGGTATGAGGCGGGGCGGGATGGGTTCTGGATCTCGCGGATGCTCCAGAAGCACGGCTGCGATTGTCACGTGATGGACCCGGCCAGCATTGAAGTGCCCCGTCGGGCCCGACAGCGGAAAACCGATCGGTTGGATGCGCGGAAGTTATTACAGCTGTTGTTGCGCAAGGTGCTGTGGGGGCAAGCGGATGCCTATGCGGTCGTGCGCGTGCCCAGCGAAACGCAGGAGGCCGAGACGCGTCGGCATCGTGTACGGCAACGGCTGGTGAAGGAGCGCACGGGGCACTACGCCCGGATCAAATCGCTCTGCATTCTTCATGGCGTGGTGATCGGAAATCCCGCCAGAACACGAATGGACCAGGTGCGCGACTGGGAAGGCAAGCCCTTGCCGGCGCTCTTGGTCAACGAGTTGAATCGGGAGCAAGAGCGCTTGGTTCTTGTGGAAGAGCAAATGAAGGAGGTGGAGACGCAACAGGCCGCAGCCCTGGGAAAACCGGTGACCGCGGCCGCCGCGAAGGCGGCAAAGTTGTGCCGGTTAAAGGCGGTTGGCGTCCAAAGCGGATGGATCCTGAGCCATGAATGTTTTGGCTGGCGCGTGTTCGGCAATCGCAAGCAACTCGGGTCGTTTGCCGGTCTGACGGGGACGCCCTACGATAGCGGCGATACGCTTCGCGAGCAGGGGATCAGCAAGGCCGGCAGCGTGCGTGTACGTGCCACCATGATCGAGTTGGCCTGGGGCTGGGTCCGGTGGCAACCGAAAAGCGCGTTAACGAACTGGTTCTTGGATCGTTTCGTCCGGGACGGCACCAGCCGATCCAAACGCAAGGGAATCGTCGCGTTGGCCAGGAAGCTGCTCATCGCGCTATGGAAGTTCGTGGAGCAGGACCTGGTGCCTGAAGGCGCCATCTTGAAGGCTTAACCAAGCCCGGACAACATACAACTAAACGGAAAGAAACTTTGAAGTGCTGCGAAGGGTGTTCAGGAGAACGGCTTGGCCCCGGGTGCTAATCACACCGTTTTCGGAGATGGTTCTTCCTGTTTATTCCGGCTGTCGGCGTCTGTCGCATGCAGCATCTTGTTCTCGGCCTGGCCGAAACGGATAGAAGGTTGCCCGCTCCGAACACGGGGCGGTGATCGACAAAGCCGGTCCATCCTTGAGCGGACTTCGAAGAAGGAGAAGAGGAAAGAGGCGTTTCCGTGGTTGACAGCGGTTCCTCTTAGAAGGGCCGAGCTCCCGCGACGCCGTCTTCCTGATCTCCGCCCGTCCTGTCCACAAGGGCTATGCCGTCCACCAGTCATGCGCATGCGGCGTCGCGGAGCTCCGCCCTCCGGAAGAGAAGGCAGCGTCGCGCAGAATCGCGCCTCTATCGCAAGGATTGCTTTCTTGCCAACCCGCACCTTCCCCGCGCCTGTTATAACTCGCAGATGCGCCCGCTGTTGCCCGTTGTGGCGGGTCCGGCTTGACCTTGGCCCGCTTCTTCTCTACCTTCCGGAAGCAGGTTCACGGAATGAAGGGGCACGTACATGCAACGTCATCATAACGTCCTGACAGCCGATTCGATTCGCCTCAACGGCGATCATCCGGCTTTGCAGTTCGCGGCGACCGAACTCCAACGTTATCGGGCCCGGCTCTTCCCTGCGGACTCCAGCAGCCAAGGCCGGCCGGGAGGATCGATCGCTTTCCACCTGGGCCTCTTCGATGAGGCGGACGTACAGGCCGATCTTCTCAAGAACGGCTTTGACCGTGAGGCGATCAGGCGCGCGGGGCCGGAAGCGGGCGTGACCCTGATCGGGGACGGGCGCGTGGGCCTGTATGGCGCCCGACCGCGCGCGGTCCTATACGCGGTCTACGACTTTCTGCGGGACGCGTGCGGCATCGAATTCGCCATTTCCGCCGCGGGGATCGAGTCCTTTCCGGTCAACCCGGAACGCGACCTGCCCGGCTTGCGGAGACTGTCGCAGCCGGCCTTTCCGGTCCGGGGCTTCGGCCTTCATGGCGCGACCGGGGATGACCCCAAGGGGCTGGCCCGGCTGATCGATTGGGCGGCCAAGCTCAAGTTCAACCGCATTCAGATCGATGTCCGGGCGTGGGAGCTCGCGGGCAAGGAGCTGGGCCCGCTCATGGAGGAGCGCGACCTGGATCTGGACCTGGGCATCCACAGCCTGAACTATTTCGTGCCTGCCGAAGCGCATGCGGAACAGCATCCGGACTGGTATGCCTCCGTCGCCAACCGGTTCGGCCGGCAGCTCCGCTTCTCCAACCTGGCGAGCGTGCCGGTGGTGGTGGAAAACGTGAAGCGGCTGCTGGAGCGGTTCCCGTCCGTGAAATGCCTCGGCCTGTGGCCGCTGGACGGGACCGGCTTCGACCCCGACGAGATCGCCGCCGGCGACATGGGCGGCCTGGTGCTCCGCTACGTCAACGCCGTGACGGAGAAGATTGCGGCTGCTCGGCCGGACCTGGTCATCGATCATCTGGCCTACATCGGCTATGCGGCCCCCCCGAAAGAGACGCGGCCCCATCCGCAGGTCATGACCAGCGTGTGCCACTACTGGGATCAGTCTTTCACGCAGCCGATCTGCGATGCCTGGTATGGTCGCGGCCGCTGGGCTTCCGAAGAGGCAAAGGAAAAGGCCCGGCGCGGTTTCCATCCCATGCGCACGCATGCCGAGTGCTGCCGCGACCTGGCGGGGTGGGTGAGGGTCGGGCCGGCGGCGGTGTTCACCTATTATGTGGACCACAACCTCAGCGGGCAGAATCTGTTCGACACGCCCCGGGTGATCCAGGCCGATCTGCGCTATTACCAGGCGCTGGGCGTGCAGGGCAGCGTGACCTGCTATTGCATGGATCCGCACTTCCCCTGGTTCTTCCGCGACCTGCATGCCCTGGCCGCCTGCCTGTGGGATCCGGAGGTCGATTGGGCGGCCCGGGATGTGGCCCTGCTGAAGGGGTTTTTCGGTTCGGCGGGATCGGCTATGCGGGCCTTTTATGCGAGTTTGGACGGGCTCCACAATCAGCCGCTGTTGAACGGGTTCCGGCTGGCGGAACTGTTCCGCGGGATCCCGACCACCTACCAGCTCTCGGGGTATAATCCCGACCTGCACGAGGCGGTTCTGCGGCAGGTGGAGGAGCGCATGAGTGGCGTGCTGGCGCTTCTCGACGCCGCCCTGGCGGCGGCGGACCGCCCCGAGATCCGGGAGCGCGTGGCGGGGATCCGGGTCAACTTCGTCATGCAGCAGGCTTTTGCCCGGCTGGGCTGCCATGTTCTGGCGGCCTTCGGCTGCCGCGACCTGGCCGCCGGCAGGACGGGCCCGGAAAAGGCCGCGATGGAAGCGCGGGCGCTGGCCTTGCACAATGAGGCCTTGCGTGTCTTCAATGACTGGGTAGCCGACTTCGAACGGAGCGCGCCGGACTGGGCGAGCCTGGCCGGCAAAATCAAGGCCTACCGGGTGGCCCTTGAGAAGGACTTCCGGGCCATCCGGTCTTAAACGTCCTCGCGCCGAACCAGCACGGTCGTGCGGATTGTGCGGAAGGAGTAGTGGTTGTCGGTGGGAAAGTTGTCGCTGGTCCAGCCGGTGGAAACGCTACCCCCGGAAACGCGGACGCGCCGCGAGGGGGGGATTTCAAACACCGCGCAGCTCATGCCGGCGAGGGGGTTCTCGCTGTAGTGCGATTTGGCATGCCAGGGATTCTCGCGCGTGCTGGGGTAGAGCTCCTTGATCGCCTCGGGCATCGCCTCGTAGCCCAGGCCGGGGGGCGGGCCGATTTTGGGGTCAACGGCCGATTTCGCCATCAGCGCATCCACGCGCAGGTGCATGCCCCACAAGTTCTCCGCGCGGAAGCGCACCGGCAGGGCAGAGGGGGATTCCCAGTCGTTCCGCCATTCGGGGACGGGCTCGCATTCCAACTGGACATAGCCCGGCGGCGTGCAGGCGCTGCCGATGACGGCGACCCGGATAATGGGATCGGGCTCCTCGATGACGAGATGGTCCGCCTCGTGGCCGACCGGGTCTCGAAGGCCGGGCTGCGGGACGGCGTTGATGACGCCCAGTTCCACGCCATGCCCCTCGCGGCCGGGGGTGAACCAGCGGACGACGCGGATGTTCGCGTATTTGAACGGCATCTCGTAGTCGTAGGTTTCCGTCAGCAGGCGGGTCTTTTTCTGGGGTGCGACGTGGGGGTAGTGGTAGGTGTCGCTGACGGGTGTGTTCGGCGGATTGGGTTCGGTGGGCATGGCAAAGAGTTCCTTTCCCTATGAGGATCGTTCAAGGTTTCAGGCGGTCCGGAACGAACCATTTTTCGGGGGACACGGACAGGACGGGGCAGTTGCTCGCCGCCGCGTAAATGGAATTCAACACCACCCAAATCCCTTCCGGGCCGATCTCCGCGTGCAGGAGTGAGCCGCTTTTCGAGGCGGTCAGCGTCTCCATGCCGTCGCGGCTGATGATGACGGACAAATTGTTGCCGTGCGATCCGATGGCCAGGGCTTCCCGCTGCTCGCCTCGTGAGCGGACGAAGTAGGTCGTGGCGGCGTGCTGCCACCACCAGCCGGGCTTGCCCCTCTCGTTGTTGGGCAGGTACACCTCGGGCAGCGTGGTTAGCGGAACCATGATCCTGTCCTTCGGTTCTCGTCGCGGTACGGTGATCGTATAGTCTCCGGTCAGCCCGTCCGCGGGGACGCGGAAGGACCACGGCCGGTGTTCGCCCGCCGGCACGGCGGAGGAGAGGGCGGTGCGGCCGTCCGGCCGGGTTACGGTGACGGTCAGGCCGCCTTCGCCGACCGTGCCGTTCAGCGCGACCTCGAACTCCTGGTCATGCTCCTCCCGGACGATGGCCTGCCGGCTGACCATGGGTTGTGGCAGTTTGAGGGCGCCTGGCGACAAGTCGCCTCCGGCCCTGGCCGCCGCGTAAAGCACGCGGGGCAGGTACAGCAGGCGGTCGGAAGCCTCGATCATGTTGATGGCTTCGGGCGCCTGGATGCGGGCCTGGCGCATGCGGGGCCGCAAGGTGCTGATGCCGGCTGCGGTCCAGGCGTCTACGTTCGCTTTTGTGGAGGGGTCGATGATCCAGGCCAGGGCGAAAATGCCCGGTCTGGGGCCGTACCAGAGGCCGCGGGGATCGAGCGGTTTCCCGTTTGTTTGGCGGAAGTCGGCCACCCCCTCCAGAATCTGTTTTTTCGCCTGTTCGCTGCCGTAGTGGAGGATCATGTTCTCGCTGGGGAGCCCCCACGTATTCATCCGGTCCAGATAAAGGTCCATGAGTTTCGGCCAATACCCCAGGATGGCGGGGGCGTGCGTGAATTGGTAAAGGTCGAGGAGTTCGCCGAGGCTGTTGTTGGCGTCGCGCCCGGGATTGAGCGAGCGGTTCGCGGGGGGTAATTGCGGATTGGCGCGGTCGGTCAGGAGCGTATTCTGCCACTCGTCCACCACCACCTCGCGCAGGCGGAGATCGCCTGTCAGGTAATAAGCCAGCAGCATGCCGTTGTAGCACGTGAGATGCCCGAGGACGGCATGGTCCCCGCCCCATGTGACGAAGCCGTTGGTGTGGCGGGTGGAGCCCACGAGCCGGCCCTGGGCCCACATTTCGCGGTGCGGATAAGCCGGGTTATCGTAATGGATCGTCTGGACGTCGGTCAGCATGCGCATATTGGCCTGGCCGATGGTCAGGTAGGTCGGGTCGCCCGAGCGCGCGTAGAGCATCCATGGCACGTAGGCCTCGTAATGATGGGTGCCGTTGTAGAGCCGGTATAAATCCCATTTTCCAGGCGCCTTGAGCGGGCCGTTGTGCCAGGCGCGGTAGATCCACATCCCGTAATCGCCCGTGCCGTTTTGCGTCTCCCACGCGGCCTTGCCGAGGTTCTCGATCACCTCCTCGGCGACCGGCATCTTTTCCGGTTCATACGGCTCGATCCAGCCAAGGGCCAGGCTGTCGCAAAGCCATTTCGTGTCCGGCAGAGCGTGAGGGGCGGCCTGGAAACAGGCCGCGGCGTCCCGCGTCCCGGCGGCCTCCTGCCGGGGCGCGAACTGGATCAGCAGGTCGCTGGTCTGGGCCGCGCCCATGGCGCTGGCATGCACGCCTGCGAGCGTCTGCCCCGCGCCGCTGTAGATGCCCGCACGGAACTCGTCGCGGATGTCGCAGACCGCCCAGTAGTAGTTCCACGGCATGGCCATGTTCAGTTCCGAGCCCTGGTGCGCGAACCACAGCTTGTGGATCTGGTCCTCTGCCAGTTCGTCGATCTCCGGGTGCAGACGACCATGCGCCGGCCAAACGTGGATCGTTAGTGTGTCCGGTTGGACCTCGAACTCCTTCGGGAAGCGCTGCCACGTGTCCCGGTGCCCGATCCCCACCAGCCCGCCTTCCGTTTCGGCGAACGCCCATCCCGCGCTGTGTTTGCCGGTCGCCACGGTTCGGCCGGCGTCATCTTCGACCGCAAAGGCATGAGGCAGGTGCTGGACGAGGCGGACTCCCCCCGGCGGCACAGGTGTGCTCACGGGCCCGGTTGACTCCACACCGAACGTCGCCCCGGTGCAGGATGTGACCGGCAGGCTGAGCCCCACATCCTTCAGCCGCACCGACAACGAGTCGAACGTCAGGATCCAGGTGGTCAGGACGCGGACATAAGGCTTTCCGGCATACGCCTCGATCCGGGTTACGTGCCGGCAAAGCCGGTCGGTCGGCAGTTTCCAATCAAGGGTCCGGCCGGCTGTTCCGTCCTTCACATACCAACCCTCGGCCCGGATGACCGTCCGCAGCGGGCCCCGCTCCTCCACCGAAAGCCGGACGTTCGTATCGTTGGCGGCGCGGTAGATCGCGCCCTCGTGATCGACCAGGTAGAGGCCCGAGCCCGGCCGGTCGGGGAGCGCTTCCCGCCCCTGGAGCCGGACCTGGTCGAAGATGGTGAAGCCGCTGCGCCTTACCATGAACTGGAGCGGACCGGTGTCCACCTGCAGCCCCTCGGGAAGTTCCTTGACCGTCACCCGCTGTTGGAGAGGGGGCGATTTGAGGGTGGGGCCGAACTCCAGGTAGTAGCGGGTGTCCTTGCGATCCGGCCACCAGGCGGGCGTGGGCTCCGCCTGGAAATCCACGGACAGCCAGCGGATGCTCGTCGCGTCGGTATGCCCCCAGCGGGAGCGCACGCCGAACTGCGCGGGAACGGCGGTTCCGTCGGCCTTCACGAGGCGCACGTTTGTCTCGCTCCAGAGGGCGCCTTTCGGGAAGGGCACGCCGCCGCCGATGGGATAGGTTCCCTTTTTAATGGGCACTCCGCGCGGCAGGTTGAGGGCAATGCGGCCGCTCTGCGGCGGTGGAGTGGCTTCAACCAGACGGAAAAAAGTCGACGCCCGGTCTACGACGGCGTCGCCGTTTCGGAGTTCGGCCGACACGTCGTAGCGGCCCGGCTTCAGTTCAGCCAGAGAAAAGGCGGCATCCAGCATGCCGAGGGGAATCGGCGCCGTTTTCTCGCCGAAGACCGACAAGCCCTGTCGAACCTGCCAGTGGACGGCCAGCGATGCCAGAGAAGGTCCTTTTTTTCCGGTCTGTACGGCAAACACCATGCGGCTGACGCGGTCCAGCGGCGAGGACTCCTCCCGTTCCATGCATACCGTGAAGGCGTTCGACGCATCCACCTGCTGCCAGGGGATGCCCGCCGTCTGAAAATCCAGGTTCGAAGCGGAGGAGGCGAGCGCGCCTACCGTGAAAACGGACGCCAGGACGAGCGTGCAGCGGGGGACAGGATTCATTTGACGACGTCCTTCCAGAAATGAACGGAGGTTAGATTGGTGGATGGGGGGAAGGACTCGAAGGGCAAGTCTGACGAGACGGTTCCGCAAACGCCTAGAAACTGGAGCTGATGGCCTACCATGACGATACGGTAATCCCCGGTGAGCCCGTCGGGCTTGATGGTGATAACCCACGGCTTGTCTTCCGGATAAAGCCCCTGGGGAACCACCTCTCGATGGACGATCCGACCGGCGGCGTTATGGACGATCAGGGAGGCGCCGGCCCAGGAATAGACCGGCACTTTCCCCGAGAAATAGAGATGCCATTCCCGGTCGACGGGCTCCCGGACGTAGGCGTCGTGCGTGGCGGGTTGAACGATAGAGGGCGGCGCGGGAGGCGTGTTCGTCGGGGCGCCCGCACGGACCGCCAGCGGGACGATCAGGGCGAACGTCAAGGTGTAGAGCGGATGACACCGTTTCATGAGGCGACCTTTATAAGGCGGCAGGATTGCCGTTCGATTAATTGAACCTGAGGCGGCGGCAAGCGGATGACATCCGCGGTTGACCGGCCCTCCACGATATCCAGAAAGCTCTCTATCATCGTTTTCTGCTGCGCCGCACGGGCGAATGCGATTCCGGTGAGAGGGGGAACGCTCTGGAATCCGTCGGGGTAGGTGTTTCCGCTGAATACGGAGAGATCGCGCGGAACGCGTTTCCCCTTCTGGGCGAGGTGATCGATCAACACCCGGGCGTAGTCGTCGTCAAGGGCCAGGACGGCGGTGGGAGCGGGCGAGAGGGCGAGGATTTCCGGGATCGTGGGGTAGCGGCGTTCTTCCCAACGGTCGGCGAAGAGAGGGAGCCGGACGGCGAGACGGCGTTTCCTGGCCTCGGTTTCGAAAACGGCCAGGCGCAGACTGTCGGTTTTTTTCGGGTGCCTGACATTCACGAGAACGATGTGACGGTGCCCGCGGGCATAGAGGTAGTCCGCCGCCAGGCGTGCGCCCAAGGTGAGACAGTCGGAGGACTCCTCGCGCAATTCGATGGCGTTCTTGACGGGTCGGCTGGCACTCAGCACGGGGATTTGCGCGGCGAGCCGCTCCACGTCGGGCACGTGGACGGAAGGGATCCACCCCAAGAAGAGACACCCGTCCATCAGGCGCGCATCCGGAGGAACCTTCCAATCGTTGCAGAGCAGCGTGATCCGGTATCCCATCCGTCCGATGTGTCCCAGCATGGCGCCGAATCGCCCGGCGTTGTTAGGGTGGTGAAAGAACGCCTGGATATCTTCGGGGAGGAAAAGACCGAGCGTGCGTGTGCGGCGGGTTCGGAGTGAGGCGGCGAATGGATTGGGCTGGTAGCGCAGGTCCTTTGCGGCGGCCAGGATGCGGGCGTGGGTGGATTCGCGCACGCCGGCGGACCGGGCATTTTTGCGGAGTGCGTTGGAAACCGCCGCCGTGGAAACACAGGCCTTGCGGGCCACATCGGCTAGTGTAATGGCCATGTTTTGACGCTCTTGACAATGATCCGATAAATTGGTACTAATCACTTAAACGATTAACAAAATATACGACTGTCGCATTATTGTCCATTACGATATTCATGGCGGAGGGGAAAAATGAAGACGGGAAGTTGGTCGTGTGGGTTTTTCGGGATCGCCTTGTCGGCGGTGCTGCTCGCGCCCGCGCCTTTGAACGCCGCCTCGTACAATTGGACCAATATCGCCGGCGGGCGGTTCGACGGGGGCGGCAACTGGAATCCTGCCGGATCGCCGGGGACCAATGATTTTGCGCTATTCTTGAACAATCGACCGGCGCGTTACACGGTTACATTCAGCGGCGACAGCTCGGTCACTAACAAGACAAAAGGGCTGCAATTCAAGAACGACAAAGTCGAGTTCGATATCGGCGATTCCGGTGGCGTCGCCAGTTACGACGCCGGTAATTTCCTTTACGCAATCAATGATAACGACGATTACGGCGATCTGCTGATCTCCCGCGGCGCGTTCGTTTGCGGCCAGGTTTATGGAGGAGACGGCTACGGCACCCTGGCCCGAATCGCGCTGACGGGCACGAACACGACATGGACCGTGAAGGATTATTTTATGCTCAATGGAAATCGCGGCGAGTGTTACCTGACCGTGTCTAATGGCGCCAGACTGACCGCCAGCGCCAGCAACGGCGGGTATAACCTCCGTTATCCCAGCACCCCCTATGACTGTCACGCGATCAGCATGGGCGACGCCGCCGATACGAAAATCGGCGGCGTGCTGGTCGTCACGGGGACCAATTCTTCCGTGACGCTGACGAATGCAACGACCTACTTCAGGGGTCGGAATGCCCGGTTTTACCTGCTTGATAAGGCGACGGCGACGTTCGACGCGCTTTATTGCGAGGGGGGGGCCGGAACCCAACTCAGGGTGGACGATGCATCGTTGAGCGTGAAGGCGCTGTCACTCAAAACAGTTGCAGCCCAGTTCAAGAACAGCACAATAACCTGTACCGGGGACTTGATCATCGATTTATATGGAGCGTCCCCCTGTTCCTGCACCGTGGACGCGTCGGTGGTTACAGCCTCCGGCAACTTCACCGTGGGCGATGCCGGCACGGCCACGCTGATCATTACCAACGGAGGGGTTCTTTCGCTGACGAAAACGACCCCCACAGTTTCATTTCCCAATAATCAGACGGCAAACGCCCGGATCGAGATTACCGGCCCCAATTCCAGACTGTCGATTGCGCGGATTCGCGTGGGCGGCGGTTTTTCGAGTATGACAGGAAAAAAATCGGCGGTGATGAGAGTGGCCGACGGGGGCCTGCTGGTTCAAAGGGGAAATTCCGCAAACGATCTGGCGGTGCTGACTACGGGCACTCTAATTCTGGATTTGGGCACGGTTAGTAACGGGGCGACGGTTGTCGTTCAAGGCTTGCTTCTGGGTTCGGGCACGATCGTCAACAGCGTGGATATGAACTATGCGACTGCCACAAATCGTCCGGGCAATGCCTTGGCGGCGGGGGTTCTTGGCATCGGCGGCAGCTATACGCAAAGCCTGGGGGTTCTTGAACTCGACATTGGCGGGACCACGCCCGGCAGCGGTTATGACGTGTTGTCGGTGACGAACAGAGTGGTGATTTCGGGCGGCGCGATCAAGATCGCCGCGCTCTCCGGGTTCAAGCCCTCGTCGGGTGTCAGCACCTACGACGTGGTGACGGGCAGCAGCATCTCCACCAACGGCGCCACAATCACGCTGCCCCCGGCCGCGGACGGAGTCAAGTGGTCCGCGGCCGTGGTGACACTAGCCGGGGGGCGAACGGCGTTTCGCGTCTCGTCCGAGGTTCGATCCAGGGGCACCCTCCTCATGGTGCGATAAACGCGCGGACCCTGCCGTGGTAGGAAGACCGGTATGACTGTCCGCACCATCCTGTCCATGATGAGCCTGACCGCCGTCTGCCTGCTGGCGCCGGCCTCCAGGGCGGCCGTCACGGCCCGCGAAGAAACCGCCGGCGTCCGACGACTCATGGTTCTTGAAAACGACCAGGTCCGCCTGGCAGTCGCGCCCGATCCCGGCGGTACGGTGGTGTCGTTCGTCCACAAGGCGAGCGGCACGGAGTTCGTCTACGGGGGCAGCAATGTGCTGGCCGGGAAACTGGGCGGGGGGTGGAAGGACTATTACGCGCTGGAGGCTCTGGACCAGTTCGGGAAAGGGGTCTACGGCCTGCCGTATAAGGGCGAGTTCCGGGACCGTCCTGAAGGGAAGTCCATCGTCGTCAGTTGCGAGGCGGAAGGCCAGCGGTTCGAACGGGAGATGCGCCTGGCGGACGGAAGCCCCGAACTGGCGACCCGGGTGAAAATCACCAATATCGGCGACACGCCACGGCGGCTGCAGATCCGTTGGCACACCTACTCGACCCTCGACGATAGGCTGGCCTCGAATTCCTGTGTCGTTTCGGCCGGCCCCGGCGGGGAGGCGAGGAAGGTATTCATCGGGTCCGGCTGGGATCACCAGATGATCACCGCCGACGGCTACTGGATGGCAGCCAATTACAAGAGCGGCGTGGGGCTGTGGATGACCTTCAAGAAGGAACAGTCCAGCCTGCACATGACCTGGACCGATTATAAGCCAAACGGCAAAACGGCGGCGCGCGGCGCCTTCGTGGCGGAACCGTATCCCCAGCCGATCCTGGCCCAGCCGGGAGCGTCGGTGGAATATGAGTCCACCGTCACCCCCTTCACGGCCGCGGACGCGCCTGAATCCCTGCCGCTAGGCGTCCTGAGCGACGCCGCCGAGAAGGATCGCGCGCGGCGGTTCCTGGCGGCGGTCAAGCCGAACCTGGAGTCGATCGGGCCCTATACGATGACCCCGGGCGATCCCCCGAGCGGCCTCAATAAGAAGCCCGGCGAGAACCGGTTCGACTTCAGCCATCGCCGGCGCGACCGGTTCGCGCTGCGCGACTGGGGGTTTCTGGACGCCATGATGGCCGTCGCGGGCGACCAGGCCCAGGCGATCCGTTGCCGCTATTACGCCCGGCTGTTCGACGGCATGAAGAAACCGATGAAGGTCGTCTTCAGGCTGCGGATCTTTGATGCCCTTGACCGGCCCGTGCGCGAGTGGGAACAACGCTATACGCTCGATCCCGCCAGGGCCCGCGAAGTGGACGTGCGGGACGATGTGGCGATCGGCGATCTCGCGGATGGCTGGCACCGGTTCGTCCTGGAGGGATACGTGGACGGGGAGCGGGATCCGATCCACGTCTACTCCGAAAGCCGCCGACTGGTCGGGAAAGCCCGGCCGGCATTCGAGAAGCAGGCGGCCGACAAGGCGGCCGCGCCTCTGGTGGAACGTCCGTTCGTGACCGCCCTGCGAACGGTGGAACTGCCGGTTGCGGAGAAGGGAGGCGTGGCCGCGCTGATCGGCGTGGAGGAGGGCGGCGGTCTGGCCCGCGCGGGCTGGCCGGCTCGGTGCGGCGTGCCGTTTGCGCCGGGCGCGGTCCGGACGAACGCCGTGTTCAGGCTGGCCGGACCGGACGGCAAGGGCGTGCCGATCCAGACGGCGCCCATGGCCACCTGGCTCGACGGCAGCCTGAAGTGGCTCCTCGTGGATTTTCCGGCGACGGCGCCTTCCAACGGCTTCAGCTTTTTCACGCTCAGGGGCGGAGCCGACGCGGGCTCCGTGATTGTGGAGCCCCCGCTGGCCACGCCCAAGGACGGCGCGTTCCTGATAAACGGCGTTTCCTACGGGGCGGACGACGCGAAGCTGTTCGGCCTGTTCGGGCCGGAGGACCTGTGGTGGGCGGACAGTGCGGGAGTCCGCTACCACTTCCGCCTGTCGGGGGAAGGGGCCGGGTTTGAACTGGCGGAAAACGGGCCGCTGCGCGCGGCTCTCAAGGCCACGGGCTGGTACGTGAATGCGGCGGGCAGGCCGGTTTGTATGGGCGAGTTGCGGCTGGAGTGCTACCGAGGCCAGTCCTTCGTCAAGATCCTGCACACCGTCACCTATGCCGGCGATCCGTGGAAGGAATCGCCGGGCAGCTACGGGCTGCGCGTGCGGCTGCCGACGAACGGGTTCGAAACGGCCTCTGTGGAACTGGACGGCCGCCCGATTTCGGGCAGGCAGATCAGCCTGTTCCAGCGCAACTCGGATGGCGTCTCATTGACGGTTGACGGTGCCGCTTCGACAGGCGGCCGGGCCATCGGCGCTGTGGCGTTGGCCGGCAAGGGCCGGCCGGCCCAGGCGGTCTATCTCCGCGATTTCTGGAGGATGGCGCCGAAGAAGTTGGAGGCGGACGCCGCCGCCGGAACGGTGACGTTCTCCTATTGGCCGGACGAGGCGGGCGCGATGAGTTTCCTGCCCCGCGAAGACGGCTGGATCCCCTCCAGTTCCTCGGCCGAGGCGATTGCCGTGGGCCTGAGCCGTGCGCATGAGATCGTGGTCGACCTGTCCGCCACCTCGGCCGTCACCGACTTCGAGCGGCTGCACGGGGAGCCGGTGGTGGCGGTCACGCCACCCCGCTACCTGACCTCCACGCGGGCCATGCTTCACCTGGCGCCGTATGATCCGGGCAGCCGGCCGAAACTCGAGCGGGTCATCTCTGACACGGTCGATTTCTTTCAGGCGCAACGCGAACTCTTCGGCTGGTATGGCGAATGGGAATATGGCGGAATCCCGAACCTTTGGCGCGCGGCGGAATACCGCTGGGCGGAATTCGGGCGTTATGGCTGGATTCTCAACGAGGAAGACATCGCGGACGCCCCCTGGCTCTGCTTCCTGCGCAGCGGCGACCGCAAGTACCTGAAATTCGCCGAGAGCAACACGCGCCACCTGATGGAGGTTGGAACGATCCGATGGAACCCCGTCTGGCCGCGCTACGTGGGGCTCAGCCGCCGGCACCATGAATGCATCTGGCTCAGCGGCGGGGATTACGGCCACTCCATGCTCGATCCGTTCGTGGATTTCTATCACGCCACCGGCTACCGGCCCGCCTGGGAGGCCGCCGAACGCATGGCCGGTGCCATGGCGAAGGTGACCAGCGGCCAGTGGCGCTACATTTCCAATCCGTGCGCGGGCCTCTCGCGCATGTATCTGGAGACGCAGAACCCCTTCTACAAGGAGCAGGCCGACCGGATATGGAACACGCTTTGTTTCCCGGAGAAAAATGACTGGTGGCTCGGAAACCATGGGGACCGTATGGTGCTGTGGTATTCCCAGCTTAATCCGCAATGCAAGGAGTTGTGGAAAGCCTGGTCGCTCAACCCGCAGAAGAAGGATGTGTATTCAAACCATCCCCGTTTGGGCGGGGTGGATGCGCTCGCGGCGCTTTACCTGGAAACGGGCGAGACGAAATATGCCGAGGCCGTGGGAAAAGCCGTCCCGGGTGCCCGGCCAGCGGCGGTCGGATTGACACAGTCCGCCTTGGCGGGCCTTCGCGCCTGGTGCTACGCGGGGGCGGCGGCGGATGCGGCGGGGCTGGCGCCCACGAATCCGCCTGCTCTGCCGGCCGATTAAAGGAAAAGCCCTTCATGTATTCCACGATCACCTGCGATGATGTCAACCGGTTCATTTTCTCCATCGCGCCGGATCCCAAGGCCTACCATGACACGGAAAACGTGTATGCCTGGGGCGATCCCCAAACGCCCTGTACCGGCGTGGCCGTCGCCTGGTGGCCCGGCCCCGACATTTTCAGGCGCGCGGCCGGCGAGGGATTGAATTTTATTGTCAGCCATGAGGACCCGATCCTGGAGATAACCAAACTTCCCCTGCTTCCGCACCGGTCGCCGTTTCCAGAAACGACGCTCGTGCCGGCCAACCGCGAGCGGATGCGCCTGGCGGTCATGCATAACCTGGTCATTCACCGGCATCACTGGAACATCGATCTGGCCCCGTGGGGGATTCCGGCGGCTTTCATCGAGGAGATGGGGTGGGCGGATCGGGTGGTGTTGGCGGAACGCTGCCTGCGGATCGTCGAGATCGATCCTGTGCCGGTGGAGGCCCTGGCCGGGCGCCTGAAGGCTCGGCTGGAGATCCCGTTCGTGCGTGTCGCATCGCCGGGACCCGACCACCTGGCGCGCCGCATTGGGATCGCGCCCGGCGGCAGCGGCCAAGGGTGGGGGAAGGTTGCGCAGTATGGGAACCTCGGTTGCGACACCGTCCTTGTGGGCGACATGATCCACGCATGCGCCAAGATGGCGACCGAGTGCGGAATGGCCGTGCTCGACGCTTTTCACCACTCGACCGAGCAGCCCGGCTTGCGCCGGCTGGCAGACCGGATCCGTGCCCAGTTTCCGGAACTGCCGGTTCGCTTTTTCGAGGAACCGACGCCTTGGTCCATTCTTTAACGGGCCCCGCACGCCTGCGTGACGGATACTTCTGTAGCGGAGACTGTCCCTTGAAGACTCGGGCCAATCACGGTGACTGGCACCGGGTACCAGAGATCCTCGACGCTTGGATCACGGTACCCGGTAGCCATGCAGCGTGTTTCGCCTCAACAGCAAAGATAATGATTTGCGGGGGAAGGGCATCTGAGGCGAAACTCTGCTGCATGGCACGCCGAGACCCGGCGACTTGGCACACATGGGCCGTCTGGCTGCAGAGCGTCAAGTACCTGAAAGAGATTTTGAAGACGGCATAATCGGGCTACTGGCTGCCCTTATCGTTTACGGGAACGCACCACAAGCACCCGCTCTTCATATTCAATTTCGGATCAGGGCATGACATGAAGCGCTTCGTCCGCGTTAAAGCCGCCGGAACCGGCGCCGATGAACGGGAAAACGATCGAGTGGAACGACTGCTCCTTTGCGAGCGTCATCGCATTCAAGAGGGAGCTTCGAGCTGAGGGTATCCCGGACCTGGGTCAGTAGTGTTGCGAAATGACTCAGGCTTGCCCCAATCGGGTGGATCAATGGCGTCCTATGGTAAAGTAGCTGGAGTGTGGCCTGCCGCTGGGATCTGTTTTGGGCGCGTGTCGCGTGTCGCAATGCGCTTGACAAATCTGTTCCACGGACGATCATTACTTCAACGGACAGTTTGTTGAGAGCGGGAATGTGCTTCTTCAAAGCGGAAACGAGACTGATTGAAGGGAATTCCCTGTGAAGCTCCTGCGATTCGCCCATGTCCTCATCGCCGTGGCTTTGGTTGGCGCCCTGTCCAACTCACGGGCCGTGATCGGTGAAGTTATTCCGGGAGGGCCTCCGCCCGGCCGCCCCCCAGCCGAAATCACGGTTGAGGATTCCTGGAGGATCATGGAAGAAGGCCGGAGGCTGTCGAGAGAGCAAATCCCGGACCTTGAAGCGAAGCTAAGGCTCGCGCCGGACGATTTAGCGACACGGCTTCGTCTTCTCGGGCATGCGCTGCGCGGCGAGGGCCTGTCTGCTGAGGGATGCCGATTGCTGGCGGGCTTGATCGAGCGTCATCCCCGCAGCCCCATTGCAGGCCCTGTCTGCATGACCGTCTCCGGCCTTGCGCCCAACAGGCGGATCGTGGACCTTTGGACGCGGCAGCTCGAGGCCAATCCCGACGATCTCCAGATAATCGGGAACGCCGCCATGTGGATGGAGCATTTCGGCTACTGCGATCCCGAATGCCGGTTGCGAGCCAGAAATCTGTTTGAAAAGGCCAGCCGCCTTCAGCCACAGAATCCGGAGTGGCTTGAGCACCTGGCGCGCGCCTCGCTCGCCGAGGCTGGGTATCCACGCGATCTTCTTTCGCAAAACACCCTAACTCCCGGACAGCGTGCCGACTCGGCCCGAAAGGCCATCGCCCTGTTTGAGCAGGCGATGCGCCTGCGCGGAGAGGCGGACTGCGCGCTTTACCAACCGCTCGGGCAGAACTACCTGGCGCTTGTGACCGAGGCGTCTCTGCTGGCGGGCGAAACCAACCGGGCGAAGGAATCCGCCATCCAACTGCTCGCGGCCATGGGCGGAAAAGCAGGGGCGTGGAATGACGGGAACCTGATCTTCACGTATAACCTTTTTCTCGGTCGGATCGCCCTGCAGGAGGGCAAGCCGGACGAGGCCGCCGCCTATCTGGTTGCGGCTGGCAAAACACCCGGTTCACCGCAGTTGAAATCGTATGGGCCGAGGGATTATACCCTGGCCGCCGGCTTGCTCCGGACCGGTCGGCCCGAGGCCCGTAAGGCCGTGCTTACTTTTCTCGACGAAGTGACCCGGTTCTGGGCGAATCCGGATCTGGCGACCAGCCCCGCCTACAAGCAGAGCGCGGCCCGGGACCGACAAACGCTGGAGAGTTGGAAGGTCACCATTGCGGCGGGCGCGATACCCGACAGTCCGAGCTGGCGCGAGTCGTCCGGTTCCGCGCCGGTTCCCCCAGCCGTTCCGCCAACTGTTGCCGTTGTGACCAGTTCCGACCGGCAGGCGCCGGTTCCGATGTCTCCTGCAAACGGGGCTCTCATGGACAACGGCCGGAGCGACGGCTTGGACTATCGGGTGTGGGACTTCACATGGGCTCCGGTAAATGGCGCGGCCCGGTATAATCTCCAGGTATCAGCGCCCGGTGCGACTCGGCCTGGCATTGACACGATGACGCAGAACACCGGGTACCATATGGCGGCATACGGGGGATATATTGCCGGCCGCAACCAGAAAGGCTGGATCTGGAAGGTCAGGGCCGAAATGGCCGGGCAATGGGGGCCATGGTCTGAGGAACGGACGTTCGACGTGGAACCGGTGAACACCGATCCTCCCGTGTCACAGACCAACGCGCCAGCCCAGCGCCCGTTGAATACCGCACCTTCCGAGACACATCCCCGGGAGATTTCGCCCCCCCAACGATCAGCGCCAGCGCCTCGGTTGTCGATCTGGGACCGGAGCAAAGGCATCGCCGAGGTCGTGCCCGAAGGCAGCGAAATCCATTCGTTTCTGGCAGTCCTGGTCGTGTCGGCGGACACCCTCAACGCGCCGCCACACAACAACGCCAATCCTCCGCAGGGCATCTTCACGGTGCACGAGTGCCTGCGGGGGCATATCCGCGCACGCAAAGTGGAGTTGGAGTGGGAACCGATGTCATGGGGCGAACAGGATCGCGTTCCCTGGACTCCCGGCATGCCGGAATCCTGGAGACGATACCACTGGTTTCGCCCCGGGACGGAGGCCTGGAATGTCCAGCCGATCCCCGGCCCCGCCATCGGGCAGAAAATCATTGTGCTTGCGAACCGGCGGCCCCGGCCACTGACGACCGACGGGCGACCGGGAGGGGGATGGCTTCAAATGGTTGACATGGCCAGGGCCATGACCGCTTCGATGAGGCTGCCGTATTTTCAGATTCGGGCCGCTTTTGTCTGGAACGACGCCAACCGGCAGGCGATCGAGGCCGCGGCGGAGCCCGATGGTCCGGATCCGCTCGTCCAGATTCCCCTTGCGCTGCTTCTGCTCGGTTGCACGCCTGTCTGCCTGGTTCTTTTCGGGGCGTTTGGGGGAAGGCCGTCCCGCGCGCCTCCGGCGCGGTGGGTGGGCGCTATCGGCGTGGCCCTGTTCTCGGTTGTCCTGTGGCGGTTCCTCGAAGCCGGCAGTTCCGGCGGCAACATCCGGATTGATCTGTTCGTCACCCTTCCGCTGCTGGGGATCAACCTGGCCGTCGGACTGGCGTCCGCCCTGGCCCTAACCCGGCATGGGCTTTTCGGGAGCGCGCCTATGATATCCCCGAGTGCCGTTTTCGGCGCACTCCTGGCGGGATTGGCGGCGTCGTTTTTGGCGCTCTTCACCACGCCCATGAAACATGCCGTCCTCTTGCGTTTTCTGATCTTCGGAGTCTGCAATGCCGCGGCCGGAGCCATCATCGGCCGGAAACGCCCCTCAAGCATCGGGTATGCGGGGCTGGTTATGAATTTCCCATTTTTCGCCATCCTGCTCTGGCAACCCGTGCAGAACCTTGCGCGTTGGAGCGGATGGGCGCTCCTGTTTGCCGTCACGTATGCCGCGCTTGGGCTGGGGAAACGGCTTTCGGCGGAAAGCGAAACGGTTTCCGATCGGTGCGGAAGATCGGAGCCGGGCAACGAGGGGTAGTGCTGGATGGGAGGATTTCGGCTATGAAACGTTCCGTCATGCTGGTGCTTGTCCTGGCGATCGTCCAGGCTGTGACCGCCGAAGACAGGCTGAAGGTTGTGAAGGAGGCGCAGGCGCTGGCGAAGGAGGGGAAGCACGCGGAAGCCCTGGCCCTTTTCCAGCAGGTGCAAGACAACGCCCGGGACCCGGAAGCGGGAGCCATCCAGGCCCGGATGGCGGCCATCGACGGCTGGAAAAAGCTGGGCGAACGGTATGCGCCCGCCCTGGAGGCTTTGCGGAAAACGCGGGATGAAAAAACCGCGGCCCTGAAAGACGGGAAAGACGACCGGAATCTGTTCCTGGACGTCAAGCTGATGAACCGGGCCCTGCAGGAGGAGGGGAAGACGCTTGAACTGTTCCGGGAAATCGATCGGCTGCATCCCGGGCTGGCCGAGAGATATTGGCCGATGGTAAGACAGGTGGCGTGGGAAGCCAAGGCGTATGACGTGGCGCGGAGGCACGCCGGGAATCCCCGTCGGGTTTTCGCAGAGCTCAAAACAGTGATGGCCATGCGGGGATACACAGAAGAGGAGAAACAGTTCGCCAGGGCGGAGATGGAACACGGGTTTGAAATGGAGGTCCAGATCCTCGTCTTCCTAGCCCTAGCGACGAATGACGCCGACACAGCGCGGGAGATTCAAAAGCAGGCGCTTGCCATTGTCGACAGCCCCCTGATTCGGGAGGCCATTCCGAAAGATAAGCGAAATGACGATACGGAGCCCGCCGCCCGGCGCGCGGGCCCCGATCCGGCTGATCCGAAGGCCCTGGTCCGAGACCTGGGCTCGCAAGACGCCACGTTGCGCGAGTCGGCGGAGCGCCGGTTGATGGAGTTGCCTCCGGAAGTTGCGCTTGCGGCCGTCCTGGAAGCGCTGCCGAAAGAGAAAAACGGACAGCGCGAAGCGGCCGCCTTCGAGTCGCTGGCCCTGCAGGAGATGCTGACCCGTTTGGCTCCACGCGCCATGACGGTCCTGGTGAACGCCCTGCGAAGCGGGGAACCTGAAATTCGAAAGGCGACCCTATATACGATGGGAGAACTGCATGCCCTGGCCGGGGAGGCAGCCCCTGCTGTCGGCGCGCTGCTCCGGAACACGGAACGCGATATCGCAATCCTGGCCGCGAGCGTGCTGTGGCAGCTTGGGCCGCGGGCGGTTCCGGTCCTGGCCAAGGCCCTGGACGAGGGAACGCCCGAGTTCCGCGTCATGATCGCCCACTGCTGTGTGGCGAGTCCCATGGGTGGCGTAAGCGATCCGGCCGAGTATGCGGCCATGATTCCGGTGCTGCGCAAGGCGCTGAAGGATCGTCATTTGCAGCCGCGTCTGGCCGCGGCCTCGGCGCTGGTGTGGCTGGCGCCTGCGGAGGCGTCTGGCTGCGTGGCCGTGTTAAATGAGGGGTTGAAAAGTCCGGACGAGGAGACTCGGTCGCTGACGTGCGGCGCGATCCAGACCATGGCGCGCCGATTGGAGACCAGCAAACCGGAGGAGGTGCGGGCTCTCCTGACGGCCTTGGGGCGGATCGGTCCGGGCGCAATAGACGCCGTCCCGGTCTTGACTCGGCTCGCGCGCGAAAACGCCGATCCCGGCCTCCGCGCTGCGGCCGAGGAGGCGCTGGCGAAGATCGTACCGAAAGAAGAACCGGAACGGCCACAGGAATTGCCGGCATCGATCCGGACAGACAAGTAGGCTGGGCGACCGAGCCGATGGAGGCCGATATGCAAGCGACAAGCCGGCTGGCGTTCATCCTGCTTCTCGCCGGATGCGCCGGCTGTGTCAGTTCCCGCGACTACTTTGTCGATCGCGGTCGCGATGCGCGGGACATCGTCACCGCCACTGTCGGCGTCGGGGCCGGCGCCAAGGTGCGGGTGGGCCCCCTGCATGCGGGGCTGCTCCTGAACACCGACTGTTATGGCTTGCGCAACGGTCTTCTCGTTGACGGGAGTTGGTGGCATGACAACAGCGGTGTCGAGGAGGATTGGTTCCTGATCCCGCGATCCAGCGGACGATCCGACTGCCCGGTCATCTGGGGGTGGGAGGGGTACTTTGTCCGGGCAAGTGTTCCGCCGGTGCCCATGCGACCCGGGTACAACCCGGGTTATCACCGTTTTGCCTGCGCGGTCAGCTATATCCCCTTCGTGGCCATTCCCCAGAGCGAGGAGGAGTTCGACGGCGCGGTCCCGCATGAACGGTTGGAAGAAGACGAGAGACTCTCCTGGTCATTGCGCCTGAAATATCTGACCCAGATCGAAGTCGTGGCCGGACTTGTCGGAACTGTACGCCTGGGGTTCAGCGCGGGGGAACTGGTGGACTTCATCCTGGGCTGGACGACGCTCGACATTTTTCATGACGACTTCGGGAGCGGCAAGAGAGCGGGGGGCTCCGCTCCTGCTGCTGTTCCGTCAGGGAAGTGACGTTGCGGCGGCCTTGCTGTTGCCCGATTCCGGCTTTTAGGTAGGTTTCCCGGCGTTCGGCATCGGCCTGGGCCAAATAGAATTCGCAGTGAAGGAGAGCGAATGGCCGGCGGGGGGCTGTGGAGGTGTTTTGTCCTTGATTGTGTTCGGCGAGGCGGTGGGAGAGGTCGGTCGTGTAGCCCACGTAGAAGTTGTTGTCCTTTTGGGAGAGGAGGATGTAGACGCAGAAGGGGAGCAGGTGGTGCATGTTTTATTATGTCTCCGCTTACTCTTCAGGCACCGGGCACCAGAGCCGGATCTCCAGCGCTGCCCTACGCATGTAGCCGGGCACCGTGCTGCCGAGACCCCAGTCGAGGCAGCTCTGGTGCCCGGCACGGTGCCCGGTAGCCATGCAGCGTGTTTCGCCTCAGTTGAATGGCAATTGGCGGGTTAGTGTATGCGCATGAGGCGAAACTCTGCTGCATGGCACGCCCACCGGGACCCACTTGGAACGAAATCCGGGAGTGGTTGGTCTCCGC
>CAYZVY010000026.1:0-28444 GCA_964481675.1 uncultured Verrucomicrobiota bacterium | reverse complement strand
GCCTCTTCACTCATGGCTTCTGCAATGCCTTGGCCGAAGGCGTCAACAGCCGGATACAGCTGCTGATGCAGAAGTCATGCGGCTACAGAAACAGGGAACGACTCAAGGCGGACATCCTCTTCCACTTCGGCGGCCTCAACCTTGATCCGGTCCGCGCTCAATGAGAAATCCCCCCACAAACCCGGAAGCGCCACAAAAAACTACGTTGATAAATAACAACGCTCGGGCTCAAGTCTTCTCAGTTTTACATTCTCCGCGCTCGTTAACGCGCGGGATCACTCATCCCGGAGGCGGAGCCCTGACAATAGAGAATTGCATTTGCGAGACGGCACCAGAAGATGATCGCGCTAAGGGGGCGGGCCGTGTTTCCCTGGCATGCGGGATAGCGGGTGCAGCCAAAGAATGAACGGGTGTTCGGGAAGCGGTAACAAAACCAAAACGGGATAGCCGCGAGAAAACGCAAAGAAATACCTCTGTCTTTGCGATCTTTGAGTTCTTTTGCGGCAAAAAGATTGGAGCCGAAGCTCAGCCGCGGCGGCAGCGGAATCCTTGCGGGCTCGGCGGAGCCCAAGTCCAGCCGGCTGGATTTGAGTGTATCACATTGCACGGCAATAGGTTGCTGCGATATATTTTCCGGCCGGTTTTGCTTTTTAGGAGCTTGGTTGGTCGGCGATGTTCCAGAGGGGCTTGCCCAGGCGTTGTTGGTCGGTTGCGGTCATGACTGATTCACCTTCGATCGTTCTTTCAATAGCCGGTCCAGCATACCACCCTGTGTAACATGGGGCGTAAAAAGCGAATCGGCATGCTCCATGACAAAGCGGTTTCGCGCCTCCGCCGCCGCCAGGTTGCCGGAAACATCGCGCATTTCCAGAATCAGCATCCGGTTTTCCTCGAGTGCGTTCCGGACTCCCGGCGCAAACGCGGAATCCTCAATCCCCCACGCCGGGCAGGCGATCACCCGCCGCCCGTTTTTCAGCAACCAGTCCAATATCTCTTTTTCTTTCGGCGAATGCCAGCCGCCGAAATAGACATCGGCCTCGGGCAGCTGTAAGGGCGACATCGATGTCGCCCTTACCGCCCGGCTGCATAACACCCCGAGCTTCCCCCCGCTCCAGAGCGCCGGATTCCCAATGCCCCGCAATCCGCCGCCCAATTCCTGCACACACCTCCACGGATTCATGCGGATATATTCGGCTATTTTCCGCTCCGCCTCCTGCGATCGCACAAGCCTTTCATAATAATTGCGATGCCACATCCGGGGGGCGCGAGGGGCGGGGCCGGCAAGAGGGACGAGGCAGGCCTCGCCCCTACGTACGGGCGACGCCTGCGTCGCCCCTTGCGTCGCCCCATCCCTCGCCCTGTTCCATTCCCGCGACACCGCCGCCTTGAACCCGCCAATCACATCCCCCAAACGCAACGGCCCTTCTTGCATGCGGATCAATGCATGAAAATGATCCGGCATAATGACCCACTCCTCCCATCTCATCTGCGGGCATTTTTCCGCCGTTATCCGCAACCGCTCTTCAAGCAGCTCACGCAAGGCACCGGCAAACGGCCTCCCGCCCGTGGCCGCCACCAATTCCCGATGTGCGCAGATTGTGATGAAATACACCCCGCCCCCGGCATAATCATGCCCCATCAGCCGGATGCTCCTGCGATGATGCAACGCCGGATCCCTCATGCCTCAGCCCCCTTTGGTGCCGGAAAAGCTGCTGCATGAGACCTTTCTTGTGAATCTTGAGGACTTCGAGCTTGTCGCTTTGGGCGGCGATCCGGTCGTCGAGGGATGAAAGACATGAGGCTATCCTTCGCTGTTCTGCGTTATTGCCTTGTATTTCATTACATTGGGTAACGAATTTCAATGGTTAATCATCAGAACGGCCATGAGTCCTCATGGGCAGATCAGAGTTTCCTTGACCCAAGATCGGCCGGCCGAACTTGAACGTAATATGCTGCACGGCAACATGTTGCAACGATTTATTTTCCGGCCATAGCCCGTTTCAGCCCGCGTTCGTCCGTTTCGGAAGCAAACGCCGCGATTTCACAACCATTCGGCTAATTTGGAGTGCGGCGGCTTGACGCCGCTTTTCTCAGGCGCGACTTGACGCGCCGCGAGTTGGCCCGTCAAGCCGGGCCACGCGAAAGCGGCGTCAAGCCGCCGCACTCCAAATTCAGCAAATCGAGCTTTTTTATCTTAGCTTGATAGCTATGGGCTTCGCCCTACCCGCGCTCGGCGCAAGGCCTGATTACCCGCCCAAAAGGCCGGGGAAGCGATGGGGAAGCATAGCAGGCCTCGCACGCCCGGCGGCAAGGGGGCGAATGGACGAAGCCGCGCGAGGGAAGCGCGGCGGAGAGCCGCTCCGCGCGCCGGGGGGCGCGCCCAGCGGCGACCGTTCGACCACGCCGCCGGGCGGTCTTAAGTCCGGACAAACGATTTGTCAAATGGCCTGCTCTGCTTCCCCATCGCTTCCCCGCCCGCCGCTTGCCCAACCTTGACACTTTCCAGCCGCTTCCGCATACTGACACGTTCAACCTAGGAGCATGACCATGGCCGAATTTACCTATAAGCCTTCCAAGTGGGTTCCCTTTCGCGATGAAAAGGTGCTGGAGCGGGTCCGCCGCATCAAGCGCAAGGATATCACCCGCCACAAGAACCCCGACCTGAACATCACCGTCCAGCCCGACGACCTGATGGAGTTCATCTGGATCCAGGACATGTTCTACCGCATCAAGACGGCCATGGATGCCAACAAGACCTGCGTCCTGATCATGCCCAACCCCGCCCACACCTACATCAAGCTGGCCATGCTCCTCAACCGGTTCAAGGTCAACTGCCGCAAGCTGCACATCTTCATCATGGACGAATACGCCGACCAGGACGGCAACATCGCGCCGGAAACCTGGAAGCTCGGCTTCATGTACTCCTTCAAGAAGTTCTTCTTCCAGACCCTGGACGCCAAGCTGCGCCCGCCCGAGAAGCAGATCAACGGGCCCACCACGAAGAACGTCAAGGACTACGGCCGCATGATCACCGACATGGGCGAAGCCGACGCCTGCTACAGCGGCCCGGGCTGGACCGGCCACCTCGCCTTCATCGAGCCCGACGCCCCCGAGTTCGCCGCCTCCAGCGTGGAAGAGTGGATGACCTACGGCCCGCGCGTGGTGACGCTCAGCCCGTTCACGATCGCCCAGAACTCGCTCCACGGCTTCTTCGGCATGAGCGGCGACCTGGCCGCCGTGCCCCCCCGCGCCTTCACCATCGGCCCGGCGCAGGTCAAGGCCTCCAAATACCGCATGGAAATGAGCGGCATCTCCACGGCCGGCACCAACGTCTCCTGGCAGCGGCTCATCACCCGCCTCATCTGGCACGGGCCCGTGACCCCGTACGTCCCCACCTCGCTGCACCAGCTGCTGAAGACCGACGTCTTCATCTCCGAAACCAACGCGGCCGACATCGAGCCGCTTTGGAACCGGGGGTATTAAGATGCGCTATACTCAGTTGGGTTCCCGGGGCCCCCGCGTGTCGCGCCTCGGCTTCGGCTGCATGCGCTTTCCCATGGGGACCGACGGCAAGGTCAACCGCGCCCTCTCCATTCCCATGCTCCACCGGGCCGTGGAGCTGGGCGTCACCTACTTCGACACGGCCGTCGGCTACTGCCAGGGCGACAGCCAGCGCGTCGTGGGCGAGGCGTTCCAGGGCGGCATGCGCGAAAAGCTGGTCATCTCCACCAAAAATCCGTCGCACACGGCCACGGAATCCGACTGGTGGGGGCGGCTGACCGAATCGCTCGAGCGGCTGCGCACCGGCTACATCGACATCTACAACTTCCACGGGCTGACCTGGGAGACCTTCGAGCAGAACATCCGGGAGCCCGGCAAGCTGAAGCTGATGAAGAAGGCCAAGGCCGAGGGGCTGATCCGGCACATCTGCTGCTCCTTCCATGATTCGCCCGAGGCGCTGATCAAGCTGGCCGAAACCGGCGAATTTGACAGCATCACCGTGCAATACAACCTCTTATGGCGCGACCTGGAGAAGGCCATCCACCGCTGCCGCGAGCTGGGCGTGGGCGTGGTGGTGATGGGGCCGGTGGGCGGCGGCCGGCTGGGCGTGGACAGCGCCAAGATCCGCGAGCTGCTCAAGGGCGAGGCCAAATCCACGCCCGAGGCCGCGCTCCGCTTCGTGCTGGCGCATCCCGGCGTCAACGTGGCGCTCTCGGGCATGACGACCCTTGAGCAGGTCAACGAAAACTGCGCGATCATTTCGGAAAAGGAGCCCTTCACGCCGACCCAGATTACGGCCATGGAAGAGGAGCTCGGCCATGTGCGCTCGAAGACCGGGGTCAACTGCCCGGCCTGCGGCTACTGCATGCCCTGCCCGGCGGGGGTGGATATCCCCGAGCATTTCCGGATCTACAACGAATTCCGGCTGTACGGCCTGACCGATTATTCCAAGAAGGCCTATGCCGCCCTGTCGCGCACCGCGGCGGCCTGCACCGAATGCGGCGCCTGCCTGAGCCGGTGTCCGCAGAAGCTGTCCATCCCGAAGCTCCTGCGGCGCATCATGGCCGAGCTGGACGACACCTACAAGGGCTTCGGCGCCTCGCTCTCGTTCACCGGGGCGGCCACGGGCGGGCTGAAGGGCCTGGCCATCATCCGCAACCTGGCCAAGCCCGAAGGGCCATTCAGCACCACGCTGACGCTCGACGACGGGATCCAGGCCGAGCCAGCCGTTCTCGACGCCGGAGTGCTGCCGACCGACGGCTCGGTCCGCAAGTCCGTGACCCTGACCATGCCGGACGGCGTGGGCGTCCTCCGGGGCTCGATGCGCACCGAGGGCGCCGGCGAAGAGCGGATCACCCCCCTCTTCATGCCGTTCTTCATCATCCCGTCGGGCGTCTGGCGCCGGCATGAGGCCGTCATCGACCCCAAGTCCTTCAGCGTGCCCACGGCGGCCGGGGACATCGGGTATTCCGTGTTCCTGCGGCGCGACGCGGAGGCCATCCACGCCCGGCTGGCGCTGCGGTCCAAGCTGACGGGACTGGCCAAGCCCGACGAGCTGGTCGGCGCCCGGGTGGAGCTCTACCTCGACATGCGGCCGCATTCGCGGGGCGCGCGCAATTCCTACGAGGAAGGCGTGGAGCAGATCTTCATCTGGCTGACCGAACCGGGGCTGGCCA
The DNA here is from genome assembly GCA_964481675.1 of uncultured Verrucomicrobiota bacterium. Taxonomy (GTDB): domain Bacteria; phylum Verrucomicrobiota; class Kiritimatiellia; order CAIKKV01; family CAIKKV01; genus CAIKKV01. The sequence continues at coordinate 23,267 of CAYZVY010000026.1, read as the reverse complement.
AGGCCAAGTCCGGCCGGCCCCTCGATCTCGGGGTCCAGGTCCGCCACACGGAAGAAGGCTGCGATGTCTCGCTCTCCATTCCGTTCAAGTCCTTCCTGGCGTCCGGCGCGCTGCCGCCGTCGGAGATCGGGCTCGACTGGATGATCCTGGTGGCGAACGCGGAGGGGAACGACATCGGTCACCCGACGTATGGCCAGCGCCAGGGCCTGTATGCGAATCCCAGGCTTTTCACGAGGGCCTTTCTGGCGTAAACTATCCTTTCAGCCCAAAAAAGGATCCGCACCATGAATCGTCGCGACTTCCTGAAATCCGCCGCCGCTGCGGCCGCCGCCGGCTTGGCCGCCCCCCGCCTGTTCGCCCAGGCCGCCCCGGCGCAACCGGCGGCCGCCGGCTCCACCGTCTGGGTGATCAAAGGCAAGGCGATCCCCGCCATGCTCAAGCGCGGCATCGAACTGGCGGGCGGCTGGGGCGCCTTTGTGAAAAAGGACGCGCGCGTCACGCTAAAGCCGAACGCCGCCTGGGCCTGCACGCCGGCGGAAGGCGCCAATACGCATCCCGACCTGGTGCGGGCCTTCTGCCTCGGCGCCTTCGAAGCCGGCGCCAAGTCCGTGACGCTGCCCGAGATCAACGCCTCGCCCAAGTCGTTCGAAATAAGCGGCATTCTGGAGGCCCTCAAGGACACCCAGGCCCGCCTCTATAAGCCCGAAAAGGAATCGGAGCTGCGCAAGGTCGACATCCCGAAGGGCGTGATCCTGAAGGAGGCGATGGTTCCGGTGGACATCCTCGACTGCGACTGCCTGGTCAACATGCCGGTGGCCAAGCATCACGGCGCGGCCACGGTGACCCTCTCGATGAAGAACTGGATGGGCTCCGACAAAAACCGCGGCAAGTGGCACGCCAAGGGGCTGCACCAGTGCATCGCCGACTTCAGCACGCTCGTCAAGCCGGCGCTGGTCATCATCGACGCTACCCGCATCATGACCACCAACGGGCCGCGCGGGCCGGGGAAACTGGAATATCCCGACAAGATCATCATCGGACGCGACCCCGTGGCCTGCGACGCCGTGGCCGCCACGCTGTTCGGCCACAAGCCGCTCAGCATTCAATATATCAAAATGGCGCAGGACCTGGGCGTCGGCTGCGGCGACCTGGACCAGATCAAGGTGGTGGAAGAGGCGGTATGAGCCTCTTCCGTCCGCGCCGGCGCCTGTTCCACCTGCTGGGAACGATCCTGGCCGCCGTCCTGGCCCTGCAGCTGATTCCGTGGGGGCCGGCCGCCCGCCTCTTCCCGGCGCTCAGCCCGCTGCTCAGCCTGGGGGGCGCCCTCGCCAACAGGGCCTTCTGGCCGGCGGCGCTGCTCGGCCTTCCCGTCCTGCTGCTGGCCCTCGTCCACAAGCGCTGGTTCTGCTATCACCTCTGCCCGACGGGCTATTGCGCCGAGGCGGCCGGCAAGCTGAACCCCGGGGCCGCCAACCGCTTCGCCGCCTGGCCGCGGCTGGGCGGCGTGCTGGCCCTCGTGATCCTGGGCGGCGCGGCCTTCGGCTACCTGCTGGCGCCGTTCCTGGATCCGCTTTCCCTCTTCAGCGGTTTCATCAGCTCCTGGCGCCAGCCCGCCGAATGGACGCGGCCCGCCCTGCGGGCGCTTCTCCTCGACGGCCCCTCCCCCCTGGCGTCCGGCTTCCTGGCCGTCCTGCTGCTCAGCCTGCTCCGGCCGCACCTGTGGTGCCTGCGGCTGTGTCCCCTGGGCGGCCTCCAGGATGCGCTGCACACGCTTCGCCGCCAGGTCCAGTCCCTTGGCGCAGCCGGCGAAGGCGCACCAAAACAGGAACGGCGCCTCTTCCTGGGATTGGCCGCCGGCGGTGCGGCCGGCCTGTTGCTGCGGCGGAGGCCGGCCACGGGGGGGGCGCCCGTCGTGCTGCGCCCGCCCGGAGCGGCGCCCGAGGCGGCCTTCAAAAGCCTGTGCGCCCGCTGCGGCGCCTGCATCAAGGCCTGCCCCTACAAGATCCTGACGCCCGACATCGGGGAAGCCGGGGTCGCCGGCCTGCTGGCCCCCCGGGTCCAATACGGCAAGGGCTATTGCTTCGAGCAGTGCAAAGCCTGCACGGAGGTGTGCCCGACCGGGGCCATCCGGGCGCTCACGCTGCCCGATAAACGGCGCCTCGCCCTCGGCACGGCGGTGGTGAACAAGACGCGCTGCCTGGCCTGGCGCGACGGCCTGTACTGCATGGTATGCCAGGAGTTCTGCCCCTACGTGGCCATCCGGGCGGTGGAGCAGAAGGGCGTCAACTGCCCGGTCGTGGAGCCGGACGTATGCCGCGGCTGCGGAGCCTGCCAGAACGACTGCCCCGCCCAGCCCAAAGCCATTATCGTCCAGCCCGCGGCCCAGCGGATGCTGAACGGCTAACGCGCGGCGTCTTCCCGCACCCGGCGGGCCAGGTCCAGCAACTGGACAAAATACGACCGGACATCCTCTTCCGCGAGGGCGGCCATTTCCGCGAGCCGGATAATGGCTTCGTCCATCAGCCGCAGGCAGTCGGCATCCAGCTTGCCGGAGGCCAGATGGGTGGAAATGCAGGCCGCGGCCACGGCATCCACCTGTTCCCAGGTCTGCCCGCCCACGGTCCGCCCCAGGCAATCGGCGGGAAACTCCTCCAGCTCGAATGCCAGCCACTCCGCCCGAAATGCGTCGTTCATGGGTCAAATCCGTTCAGGGTTTGGATCAGGGTCGAATAGTCGTAGGCGTCCAGCAGGCGCCGGACCGCCTGGACGGCGGGGGAATCGGGAATCCTTGAGAGCTGGTCCTCCAGCTCGGCGACGTCCGCTTCGCGGGCGGCCTTTCGCAGGGCGTCCCGCACCTCGGGCGGCCAGTCCCCCACCCCGGCCAGCGTCTCCCGCTCCAAAACAGGCTTTTCGACCGGCATCCGGGAGGCGTGCTCGTATTCAACCGGAATATGCTGCTTGATGGTGGCCAGCAGCTCATCCAGCTTGAACGGCTTGCGGATATAGCCGGCCAGCCCGCCCGCCAGGATGCGGTCCTTGTCGCTGTCAAACGCGCTGGCCGTCAGGGCGATCACGGGACAATACGCGCCGGACGGCTGCTCATGGATGAGCTGCGTGGCGCGGATGCCGTCCATGCGCGGCATCCGGATGTCCATGAACACCAGGTCGGGCGTCCAGACTTTGAACAGGGCCACCGCCTCCTCGCCGTCCGCGGCCTCGCGGATTTCGCAGCCCAGCATCTCCAGCACGCGCACGAGGAGCCGGCGGTTGATGGCCTCGTCGTCCACCACCAGCACGCGGGGGGGCTGGCCGTCCGGCATGCGGGCACGCGTGATGTCCGTTCCGACCGACACCGGAACGGCTTCGTCCTCCGGCTTTTCGTAGACGATTTCGCAGCGGAACAGGCTTCCCTTGCCCGGCTCAGTCCAGACGAGTGACAGGTCCCCGCCCAGCAGCTTGGCATACCGCCGGCTGATCGTCAGGCCCAGCCCGGTGCCGCCCTTGATTCCCGACGTGCCCTGGCCCTGGACAAACGTCTCGAAAATCTTTTCGCGGTCCTGCGCCGAAACGCCCGGCCCCGTATCCTCCACCTCGAACCGCAGAACGGCGCGCCCTTCGGATTCCGCGGCCGAAACCCGGACCAGCACATGGCCGGCCTGCGTAAACTTGACCCCGTTGCCGATCAGGTTGATGAGGATCTGCCGGATCTTGCTGACGTCCGACACAATGCGGCCCGGCACGTCGGGCCCCGCGATCAGGCGAAGCCCGATTCCCTTCGCATTCGTGCGGACGCGGAACATGGACTCCAGGTCGCGCAGCAGGGCGCGCAGGTTGAACGGGGCCGGGGACACGCTGATCCGGTCGGCCTCGATTTTCGAAATCTCGAGGATGTCGTTGATCAGGCCGAGCAGGTGCTCCCCGCTCCGCATGATGGTGTCGACCTGGTCGCGGCTTTCCCCGGAAAGATGGGGGTCGCGGGCCAGCACCTGGGCGAACCCGATCACGGCGTTCAGCGGCGTCCTGATCTCGTGGGACATGTTGGCCAGGAACATGCTCTTGGCCTGGCTGGCGGAATAGGCCGCATCGCGCGCGATCCGCATCTCCTGCTCGTGGCGCTGCACCAGCGCGATCTCGCGGGTCAGCAGGCGGTTGCGCGTCATGCTGACCCCGAGGACGACGAGCCCCAGCAGGCTGAGCCCCAGCGCATAGGGGCCGAGCCGGCGCCAGTTGAACTGATCGCGCGGCACGGCGACCCACGCGTTGTGGATGCGGTCCCGCTCCTCGGCCGGAAGCGAGACGAGGGCCTTGTTGAGAATATTGACCAGGACCGGCCAATCCTTGCGCACGGCGAAGCCGATCCGGGCGGCGTAGGGCGTGGACAGCACCACGCGCAGGTTGCCGTCGATATTGTTCAGGGCGGGAACCACGGTGGCCATCACGCCGATATAGGCGTCGGCCTCGCCGGATCGGACCATCTCGAGTCCCTTTTCGACGCTGGGAACGGGCGCCGGCTCCATCCAGGGATAGTCCCGGTTCAGCTCCTGGAACGCGCCCCGGTACTGGTTATGGCTCACGAACCGCCGCCCCTTCAGCGAGGCCAGGTTATCCACGTAATGGGCGTCGGGCCGCATGACCACCACAATGGGCGACACCGAATACGGCCGGGTGAAGAGAACGTCATGGCGTTCTTCCGGGCGCATTTCCAGGCAGGCGATCACGTCGACCCGCCGTTCCCTGACCAGATCAATCAGCTCGTCGGTGGGGTGCTCCTGGACGGCAAACGGGAAGCCGATGAAGCGCGACAGGTGAAACTCGTAATCGGACACGATGCCCGACCACTCGCCTTCCCGCTTGACGAAGCAGAACGGCGCGCGGTCCGAATTGAAACCCAGCCGGATGACGGGATGCTGGTCGATCCACTTGCTCTCCTCGGCCGTCAGGGCGCTGCTGTCCAGCGGAGCGGGTTCGGGGTCCTCCTCCATCTGAAGCGGATAGACGGAGGGGCGCCGGCCGGCCAGCGTGCCCGGCAGCCAGCGCTGGAGAATCGCGTCGCGTTCGTCGGCGCGGATGGCCTCCATCCCGCTTTGGATCAGGTCCGCCAGCGCCGTTTCGCCCTGGCGCACCGCGGCCGCATACAGGGACGGCTCGGGAACGGGCTTGTTGCGCGGCAGAAAGAGCCGGCCGGAATTCACGTCCAGCGGAGACACCAGCAGAACCCCGGACACGGCATGGGGCTGTTCCCCGAATCCGCTCAGGATGGCCTGCGGCGTGGCCAGCAGCCGGGGAAACGCCTCCGCCTCCTTCACCGGCACCAGGCGGACCGGCACGCCGGTGCGGCGGCTCCAGGCCCTCCATAAATCGGCCAGCCAGCCGTCGGCCTGCCCCTGGGCATTGACAAAGGAATACGGCGGCGAACCGGCCACCGTATACACCACCCGTTCCCGGGGAATGTCGGGTCCCGTTGCGGGTGTTTCCGCGGCCGGCAAGGCTCCCGCCAGCCAGAGGGTTGCCAGGATCCATGCCGCCCCTTGCCGCGCCCCGCTCATGAAGTGGGAACGGGCGGAGCGCCGGCATCCTTCGGCTTCAACAACGTGAACCAGAAGATGCTCCCGCCGCCGGGCTTGTTGCTGACGCCGATTTCGCCGCCCTGGGCTTCGATCACCATGCGGCTGAAGACAAGGCCCAGGCCGCTGGAATTATGCTTGCCGCCGGTGGTGGAGCCCACCTTGCCGAACTTGTTGAAGAGCTGCTCCGCCAGTTCCGGTTCCACGCCGCGGCTCTGGTCGGTCACGGACAGCAGAATGCTCTCGGCCTCTTCCTTCACCGTCAGGTCGATCGCGGTTCCGTTGGCCGCATGCTTCACCGCATTGCCCAGCAGGTTGGTCAGCACCCGGACGGTCAGCATCTTGTCGCACAACACCCGGAGCTCGGGGGGCGGCAGCGAATACGTCAGGCGGTGATGCTTCATCAGCCCGCCCATGATGCGGATGGCTTCCGAGATGATCCCGGACACGGGGCTTGGCGCGAGCTCGACCAGCTGGCCCCCGCCCTCCATTTTATAAACATCCAGGATGTCGGCAATCATTTGTTCCAGGACGCCGATGGAATCCTTCGCATCGCCCAGGTGGCGCCTGACGTTGGGATCCGCCGCCATGGATTCGGCAATCCCCACCAGGTCGAGGGAGGCGGAAATATTGAACAGCGGCGTCCGCATGTCGTGGATCAGCAGATGCACCAGCTGGGCGCGCATCGTCTCCGACGCCTCGAGCCGCCGGCATTTCTCCTCCATCTCGCCGCGCAGCTGGGACAGGCGCAGGTGCGTCTCGATGCGGATCCGCACCTCCTCCATGTGGACCGGCTTGGTGATGTAATCGACCCCGCCCACCTCAAAGGCCCGGACCTTGTCGAGCAGATCGCCCATGGCGCTCAGGAAAACGATCGGCACCTCCTTGAGCGAGGCAATCTCCTTCATCCGGCGGCAGGCTTCGTAGCCGTCCATCTCCGGCATGCTGACGTCCATCAGCACCAGGTCGGGATGAACATGGCGGGCCAGCTCGATCGCGGCGGCGCCGCTGGTGACCGGGCGCACCCGGTACCCCTCGTTGCGCAGGAAATGAACCAGCAGCTGAAGGTTCGCGGGCATGTCGTCCACGATCATGATATTGGCCTGGTGATGACCGGCGCTCAGGTTGTCATTCATGATGGTGCCCTCTTTTTGTGAAAAATACCATACCCCGCAACCTTCAACAAGCGGATTTGACGTCCGCCACCGCCCCGCTTACCCCCCCGAAACCCCCGCCTTGACCCGCATGAATTCGAAGGCCTGCCCGATCCGCCTCGTTTTGCTGACGGGCCGCGGGAAGGTCACCAGCCACATCGGGAAAACGTTCAGGCAGACCGCCGGATCGCCCCCCGGATCGGCGCTCAGCCGACAGGCCTTTCCATTCTTCATCCGGACTTCCACGCAGGCCCCGCTGAACGGCCCCATCAGGCCCGCCACGCAGACCGAGGCGGCCACGTCGCCGCCATCGGCAACCGTCCGGTAAACGGAGTCGATGTCGGCGTAATAGGATTTGACGATCCGGCCCTCCTCCACCATGTACCAGCCTTCCCCGTCGGCCCAGGCCGGCGCGGCGCTCTCCAGCTCTTTCGAGGCCGCCGCCACGTGAAGCCGGACCGTCCGCTCGATGAGCGCCACGGCCTGGCCCGCTGTCGTCCGGTTATGGCGCGGCAGCATCACCCGGGCCGTTCCGCACCCGGCCAACCCCGCCGTCACCAGCGCCAGAAACCCCGCCAGCCCCGCCCGCCTCATCCATGCTCTCATGCCGAACCTCCGCCTCCTGTGTAACAACGGCCGCCGGGCCCGCCGGCTTGCCCGAAAAGATCAAAAACGCGGCGATCACGATCAGGACAAAGCCGATCGCGACATTCCACCGGAACTCCTCTTTCAGATACAGGATGGAAAAGCCGCTGAACACCACCAGCGTGATGATCTCCTGGATCGTCTTGAGCTGGGCCGCCGACATGGCCCGGTGGCCGATCCGGTTCGCCGGCACCTGGAAGCAATATTCCAGGAAGGCGATCCCCCAGCTGATCAGGATCACGATCCACAGGGGGGAGTGCTTGTATTTCAAATGGCCATACCAGGCAAACGTCATGAAGATGTTCGAGATGGTCAGCAGCAGCACGGGCGTCCAGAACGTCTTCATGCGGGTCCCGCCGGGTTCAGGTTGAGGTGCTCGCGAATCCGCCGCTCGACCGCCGTCGGATCGGCCGCCTCCAGGCGGTCGAGCACGCGGTCCCACCGGTAGGCGAAACTGCCCTTCTCGTCGCGCGGCCGGTAGCGGAAAAGCGCCCGGAACGCGCGCCGGTGGCGCTGGTATTCCGATTGGATGCGGATGAACCGCCGGGTGAACGCCGCCAGGTACAGCTCGGCGAACGCGCGGGGATCCGGCACCAGGCCGGCCCGATTGTTTACCGGGCGGGCATAAGGCGGCGCCAGCCGGTCGAACGGCGAGGTGAAATCGCTGAAGGTGCCGGTGTGATCCGACACCACCAGCCCCGCCGGCAGGCCGCGCTCGAAGTGCACCACCTCGTCGCCGTCGTCGAAGATCGCCTCCCCGTCCCGGCCCGTGCAGCCGACGATCAGGCTCGGGGCGGCGGCCTCCCCCAGCAGGACGGCCAGGCCCGCGGCAAAGGCGGGATCCTGCAGCGCCGCCGGCGGCAGCTTGTCCGTCGCGCGGCCGTCGATGTAGTCGCGCTCGAAGCAGGTCAGCCAGTAGGTCGCGCCCGCATAGCGCCGGGCCGGGCCGGCATAGCGCTCCTGGATGCGCCGGGTCACCACCCGGGGGGGCAGGTTCATGCCGAGCTGCCGGCAACCCAGCCGGCGGTCCAGCACGTAGTCGACATATTCCTCCGACTCCATGACCGAGGCGAACAGCTCCTTCCCCGCGTCGAGGTGATCCGGCACGCCCCATTTCTGCACGCGCAGGACATGCACGACCGGCTCGGCGCGCTCGGGGCTCTTCACCTGGGCCAGGTAGACGTTGTGCCGGGTTTCGCCGATCTGGAACCGGTTCGACAGGGACCGGCTGATGCGGCCGATGTTCACATACTGGATGTCCCCGTACTCGCGGATGTAGTTGAAAATGAACGACCGGGCCCGCAGGTCGCACAGCCGGCGCAGCTCGGGGTTTTCCGGATCGCGGTCGTATTCGTCGAAGACCGGATCGAAGATCAGCTCGCCCTCCTCGATGCGGCCGCCGGGCAGCCACTCGACCTGCATGAAGAATTCGGGGCTGAGGCCCTTGAGCAGGTCGTCGCTGATCGCCTCGTCGCGCCGCCCCAGCAGGACGCCGAACATCCGGTTCCGCCATTCCAGCTCCTCGGGGTTGTCCTCCCGCAACAACGGCGGCACGGCCTGCTCGAACGTGGTGGTCAGGCGGCGGTGGGTCTCGCGAAGCGCGCTCTCGTCAAGGGCCTTGAGCTCCAGGCCGGCCAGGTCGGCGGCGCCGAACCCCGCGCCGCCCAGGAAGAAATCGATCTCGGGGCTGCCCACCCGGTTCCGCCGCCCACTGTGCGTCTGGATTTCCAGCAGGTGCAGGCGCAGGTCGCCGGCCCCGAGCCGGGCCAGGCCGCGGAACCCGGACAGCGTCACATAGCGGGTGCCCGTGAGGCGGTTGTAATAATAGAGGACGCCGCCGCCGATCGCGAGGCGCGACGACTGGATCATCTCCTTCATGTCCGTCACGGTGCGGGGCAGCGCGCTCATGCGCCAGTATTCGCCGCGGTCGCGCAGCGCGGCGCGGACCTTGGTGTTGGTCACGTAGAGAAACCGGATCTGCCGCTTGGACACGAGCTCCTGGAGCAGCTCGTCGCCGCGGAAGGCCAGGTCCATGGCGTCCGGGTCGGGGCGGATGAGGAGGGTGTCGGGCTCGAGGATCAGGTCGACCGACTCGTCCCACTCGGCCTCCAGCTCGAGCGGATCGAGGGGCGGGCGCCCGTCCGCCGCGCGCCGGCGGCTCAGCTCGTCCCCCCAGGCCACGCGCTGGGTGGCGTGGATGCCGGGCAGCGTCACGAGGCCGGGCGTGCGCAGGAACAGGGTGGCGATGCGGGACAGGGGCTTCCCGTCCGCCTGCTTCGCAAAAGGATGGTTTCCCAGGAGGATCATCGTGTGTTCCTGAATCAGGTTCGGCCGAACCGGCGGTTCAGCTCGGAGAAGGACAGCCACACCATGGTGGGCCGCCCGTGGGGGCAGGTATAGGGCATGTCGGCCGCGGCCAGGTCCAGCACCAGCTTCTCGATCTCGGCCAGGCTCAGGCGGTCCCGCTGCTTGACCGCGCTCTTGCAGGACGCCTGCGCCACGCTTTCCTCGCTCCAGCGGGAGCGGCCCGCGCCGGACGCCTCGAGCTCGGACACCACGTCGGGCAGGAGCCGGGCCGCGGAGGCGGCGCCGAACAGGGCCGGGAGGGCGTCCACCACCAGCGTGTCGCCCCCGAACTCGGAGATGCCGAAGCCCACGTGGCGCAGCAGGTCCAGGTGCCGGCGGCAGGCCTGGGCGGAGGCGGGCGGCAGCTCCACGGTCTCGGGCACCAGCAGGCTCTGGCTCTCCACGCGCCCCGCGGCCACGGCCTTCATGTAGCGCTCGAACAGGATGCGCTCGTGCGCCGCATGGGGGTCCAGCAGCACCAGTCCGTCGGGCGTCTCGAGAACCACATACAGCGGCCCCGCCTGGCCGAGGATCCGGCACCAGTCCCACGGGCTTTTCGCCCCGCCGGCCGGCGCGGGACTTCCGTCGGGCGCAACGGCGCCGCCCGCGACCGGCCCGCCCCCCGCGGGCGAAGGGCCGCCCGCGGGGGCGAGCGGCAGGCGCGGATACAGGAACGACCGCGCGGGGGGCAGGTCGGTGATGGCGAACGTCGGGCCCGGGTCCGCGGCTCCTTGCGGCGCGCCGGCCGGCGCTCCCGACGCGATCAGCGCGGCGCCGTCAAACGCCAGGGCCTTCCGGAGCGCGCCGATCACGGCGTCGCGCACCTCGTCGTGGTCGCGGAAGCGGACCTCCCGCTTGGTCGGGTGCACGTTCACGTCGACCCGGTCGGGGGGGATCTCCAAAAAGAGGAACAACACGGGATGGCGGTCCGAGGCCAGCAGCGTGTGGTAGCCCTCGCGCAGGGCGCGAATCAGGGTCGGCGCGGTGGCGGGGCGGCCGTTGATGAAGACGTACTGCTCGCTCCGGTCGAGCCGGGCGGCGTCGGGCACGCCGGCGAACCCCGTCACGCGCACGCTGCCGAACACATGATCCACCGGCCGCAGGCGGGCCAGGTAGTCGGCGCCGAACAGGTCGCGGATGCGGTCGTCGGTCCCGGCGCCGGCCGCGAGCTGGTAGACGGGGCGGCCGTCGATCCGCAGCGTCATGCCGACCCCGGCATGGCCGAGGGCCTGGGTCAGGAACGCGAGCCGCAGGTGGCCGGCCTCGGTCTCCGGCGCGCGCAGGAATTTGCGGCGGGCCGGCATGTTGAAGAAGAGGTCGCGGACCTCGATGGTGGTGCCGGGCGGGGCTCCCGCCTCGCGCACGTCCCCCAGGCGGCCGCCGGCCAAAGTCAGCTCGACCCCCGCCTGGGCAGCGGCGGTGCGGGTCACCAGCCGGAAGCGGGAGACGGAGCCGATGGCGGCCAGCGCCTCGCCGCGGAAGCCGAGGGTGGCGATGCGGGAGATGTCCTCGGCGTCCCGGATTTTGCTGGTCGCGTGCCGCTCGATGGAAAGGAGGGCGTCGTCGCGGTCCATGCCGCAGCCGTCGTCCGAAACGGCGATGCGCTTGATGCCGCCGGCCTGGATGTCGACCTCGATCCGGCCCGCGCCGGCATCGAGGGCGTTCTCCATCAGCTCCTTGAGCACGGAGGCAGGCCGGTCCACCACTTCGCCAGCCGCGATCTGGTTAGCCACCGTATCGGACAAAACATGAATTCGACGGTCCGCCATAGAGGTCCCGGGGGTGGCTCAACGCCGGCCGCGGAACCGCGGCCGGCGCGCTACATGCTCAGCACGGACAAGTTCGACAGTTTGTTCTTGGCGCACAGGTCCAGTAGTTCGATCAGCTTCTGATGGGGCGAGTCGGGGGCGCACTTGATGAGGATCGTCTGCGTCAAGCTGTACCCCGCAAGCTTGTTGAGCATGCGGTCGAGCGAATCGAGGCCCATGGGCTTATCGTTGATCGTGAAGCCATCGGAGAACACGCCGATCGTCACCATCTCGTTGTCGGGCGGCGGGGTCACCGGCCTGTTCGGATCCGGCGAAGGGCGGTACACATCCAGGTGCGCGATGATATCCTCGAACTTCATCGACACCAGGAAGAAGATGAGCAGCTGGAAGACGCAATCGATCATGGGCGTCATGTCCAGCTTGACTTCTTCAATGGGGCGGCGGCGGCTGCGTCTCATTTGGTCTTCCCCTTGGCATCCTTCTGGATGGCCGCGAACTGGATCCGCCAGAGGCCGCAGCTGGAGCAGATATCCATGACTTTCCGGATGTCCGCATGGGGCGCCTTCAGGTCTCCCCGGATCAGGATGGGGATCCCGAACCCGGTTTTGTAGACGGCGCCCTGCAGGATGGCCTTCAGCAGGTCCGGCCTCATATGCGTCCCGCCCAGGGAGATCCGCCCCTTGTCATCCACCTCGATGGTGATCATGCGCGGGTCGCGTTCCTCGATGGCGGGGCCATGGCTGGCCCGGGCCAGCTTGATGTTCTCGTTGATCTGGTCCTGGTCCATCTTGATGGTGACCAGGAAGAAGATCATGAGCTGGAATACCATGTCAATCATGGGCGTCATGTCCATGTTGACATCGTCTCGGTTGATTCTGGCCATGCGGCGACCTCCTTCCGGCTTCGGAGCCTGCCGGAATTACTCGGACACCACTTCGACGTTGCGCAGGTCCTTGATCAGCTCCATGGTGTGGGCCTGCATGCGGAGGATGATCTTGTTGGCCTTGTTGCGCAGGATGTGGTAGACGGACATCACGGGAATCGTGATGCAGAGGCCGGCCGCCGTGGTATACAGGGCCTGGCCGATGTTGAGGGCCAGGGTGCCGGTCTGCGCCGCGCCCGAGCCCATGATGGCCAGGTTGAAGAAGGCGTAAATCATGCCCTGCACGGTCCCGAGCAGCCCCAGCATGGGCGAGAGCGCCGCCACCAGCGTCAGGTACTGGATGCGCTGCATCATCTGCTCGCTCTCGAAGTCGGCCGAGATGCCGATGGCCTCCTGAATGACGTCAAAGCCCTCCTCCACGTGGGAGAAGCCGGCCATCAGGATGTTGGACATGGGGCTCGGATCGTTCTTGCAGTTCTCGAGCGCCGCCGCCACATCGCCCTGGCGCATGGATTCCCGGACTTTTTCCAGCAGCCCGGTGGGCATCACCCGCTCGGTGCGGATGAGAATGAGTCCGTCCACGATGAAGTAGATGCCCGCGAACAGGGCCAGCAGCAGGGCGAGCCACAGCAGGACGCCCATGATACCGGAGCTCATGACAATATCGATGAAGCCGGGGGAAGTGGACGTCTGGGCTTCCGCTGCCGCCACGTCCTTGTCAAGCTCGAGCTTGGGCGCGGCCGCCGCGGGCGCCGCCGGGGCTGCCACGGCCGGAGCCGCCGGAGCTGCCGGAGCTGCCGCCACGGCATCGCCGCCGCCCTCCGCCGCCTGGGCCGAAACCGTCTGGGAGGACGCCAGCCAAACCGTCATTGCCGCCGCGATCGCCAATCCTGCCATCCACTTCTTCATATCGGTACTCCTGATTATCCCTGATTCCTATTAAGTTTCGAAATCTCCGCCGCCCTCTGCTACCCCCCCGCCAGCTTCTTGGCGTAGGGGCTCGACCCGTAATCCTGCGTCAACGTCTTCTTCAAATCGGCGGCGCGCGGATCGCGCAGCTCTTCCAGCAGGAGGGCCGCCTTGTAAAGCGCCTCCGGCTGCAGGTCCGCCACCTTCTCGTACAGGATGCGGGTGCGGAGATAATCGTACAGCGCCTCGGTCTTCTGCCCCTGGGCGGCATACATGTCGCCGCGCAGCAGCTGCGCCAGGGCCGCCATGTCGCGGGTGCCGCCGCCGATCACCTTGTCGAGGTCGGTCTTCAGGACGGCATACATCTCGGCGCTCTTGAGCGCCTCCCAGTAGTGGCGGCGCCAGATCAGCGGCATGCGGTCGGCCGGCACGCTGTCGATGAGGTCCTTGTAGACGCTCACCGCGCGCTTGCCGTCCTTCTTGCCGATCAGCGCCTGGCCCAGCAGGTCGCGGGCGACGTTGTCCCACTCCAACCCTTCAAAATCGCTGACGATCGTCTCCAGCGGGGCGATGGCATCGGCGTACTTCCCGGCCTGGATGGCGGCGGCTGCGGGGTCGAGGGTGGGCGGCTTCGGCACGATGGCGCGGTCGACCTGCGCCGCCTTGACCGGCGTGGTCGCCACGTCCGTCTGGACGATGTATTCCCCCGTGCTCTTCTTGAACCGGATGGACTTGCCGTCCAGTACGTTCCCGTTTTTCATGATCAGCTGGTCCGCCTGGGCCGAGGCGGCCATCACCGCCGCGATCACCGCGAAGGCCGCGAACCGACCACCGAATCCGATGCGCATTTTCATGTTCTCATCCTTCTCTTTCTGATTCACGTGCGCCCCTTTTTCAGGGCTTTGCGGGTGCCGTCTCCGAGGGGGCGGGCGCCGCCGTGACGCCGGCCATGGCCATCCGCTGCTGGCCCTTCTGGCGCCACTGGCGGGCCTGCACGGCCAGCCGTCCGCTCGGAAATTGCTGCAGGTAGAGGCTGGCGTTGTCCACCATGTCCTGGTGCATGTTCCGCTCGTCCAGCATCGGCATGACGGCCTCGAACGCCTGCTCGAGGATCGGCCGCACCTTGGCGTTGCCGTAGTCGCTCAGGAGCACGAGCCGCTGGTACGAGGCCAGGGCCGCGTCCTTGTCGCCCTTCATCAGCTGGATGCCGGCCAGGTCCAGGTCGCGCCGGGCGCGCTCCTCCGGCCTGGTCATCAGGCGGCTCACCGCGTTCATCACCTTGGTGGCCTCGTTGAATTTCTCGCGGCGGGCCTCCGGCGCGCTTTCCTTGCGGCCCAGGTCGGCGTAAGCCCGGCTGAGCAGGAACCCGGCGTCCACCGTGAACCCGGAGGTCGCGTTCAGCTTCCGCAGCGCCTCAAGGTGCTTGATGACGTTCGCGGAGTCGCCCTTGAGGGAATAGGCCTGGCCCAGGTAGAACTCGATCGCTTCCTGGATGCCCTTTTCGGGCTTGCCCTGGAGCGCCAGCTCGAAGGCCCGGATGGCCGTGTCGGTCACCTGCTGGTCCATCATGACGCGGCCGGCCTGGTAGAACTGGGGCGCAGAGAACTTGGCCGCGTTCGCGAACATCTCCTCGAACACCTTGACCGCCTGCTCCTTCTGCCCCATCTCGAGCAGGCTGGTGCCGCGGGCGAACACGGCGTTGCGGGCCTGTTCCGAATTCGGATATTCCTTGGACAGCCGGTCGTAGGCCGTGGAGGCCTCGGCGTTCCGGTTCAGGATCAGGAGCAGCACGCCCATGCTGCTGAGCGCGTTCGGCGCCAGAGTCGATTTCGGGAACGCCTTCAGGAAGGCGGCGTAATCGTCGACCGACTTGGCCTGGTGCGCCGGGATCTTCTCGGCCGGCTCGCGCAGGCGGGAATAGCAGTAGGCCTTCCAGAACATGGCCTGCTCCAGGAGGGTCCGGTTGGCGGCCTTCTCGTCGGCGTTGGAGCCGTACTTGTTCTCCTCCTCGGTCAGCCCCTTGACGAGCTTGAAGTACTCGTTGATGGCCGGCACCAGGCGGTCGACCTGGCGGTTCGCCTCCGCCAGGCGGAACCGGGCCGCCGCCAGCTGCGGTCCATAGGACAGCTCCGCCGTGTATTTGGTCAGCGTGTTGACGGCGTTGGTCCAGTCGCCCCGCTTGGTCTGGCACATGGACAGCCGGTTCAGGGCGGCCAGGTAGACCGAGGCGTTGGTGTAGGAGGCGGTGATGCGGGAGAAATAATCGGCCGCCAGGTCGAAATTCTCCTTTTCATACTGCCGCTCGCCCGTCTGGTAGAGCATGGACGGCACCTGCTTGTGGTCCGGAAACCGCTCGAAGAAAGTCTGCACCAGCCAGGAGGCGGACTCGGCGTCGTTGATCTCGTCCGCCGTCTTCGCCATCCGGACCATGGCCGCCCCGGCGTCGTCCTTGAACTTCTCGCGCGGCCCGTACCGTTCGCTGAGCTCCTGCACCACCACATGGGCGAACAGCTTGTCCTGCAGGTTCAGGTAGCACTGGCCGAGCTCGCCGAGCGACTGCACCGAGCCGGGCTGCTCCGGAAAGGCGTTGAGCACGGTGAGGTATTTGGCGGCCGCGCCCTTGAAATCGTTCTGGGAGAAGAGGACGCGGGCTTCCTTGAGCTGCGCCTCGATCACGGGCGCCAGGTTGACCTCCGGCATCTTGGGCTTGAAGCCCATGTCCTTCAGGTCGCTCACCATCCGCTCGCACCGGGCGCCGGAGTCGGGAGCCCAGGTGGAGTCGGGGTATTTGACGAACACGTTGTACAGGTGGTTCAGCGCCTGGGTGAAGGCCTTGATCGCCTCGTCCTTCCTGCCGTCCGCGAGGGCCGTGCGCGCCTCCTCCTCGTAGAGCGTCCCCAGGATATAGCGGCACTGGGCCATGGGCGACAGCTTCAGCGGGTAATTCTCCTGCTTCAGCGCCTCGTCCAGGTCCTTGAGCATGGGCAGGTAGGTGTTGATGGTGTCCATCGCCCCCTTGCGGTTGCCCTTGATCTGCTCCATGTGGGCCAGGATGACGACCGACTGGCCGAACCAAAGATCGAGCCCCTTCCACTGCACCTGCTCGCAGAGCTTCTTGGCGCGGGCGAAATAGGTGTCGCGCTCCTTGCCCGACAGGCCCCGCCCCACCTTGAGGCACAGCTCGGCCACTTCGATCTGCAGGCGACGCTCCACGTCGGGCTCGGGCTTGGACAGCAGCACGAACTCATAGGCCAGCAGGGCTTCCGCGTCGTTCCCCGTCATGGCCATCATCTGGGAATACTTGTAGGCCGATTCCTGGTAGAACTTGGCGATCTCGGTCGGAGGGCCCTTGGGGAACTTGGAAAAAAATTCGCGGTAGATGACCTTGGCGTCGTTCAGCTTGTTCATGCCGTACAGGGCATCGCCCAGGGCCAGCAGCATGCCGTAGGTCTCGAGGCTGTCGGCCGGGAAGGTCTTGATCAGGGCGCGCGCCTCGTCCGATTTGCCCTGGGAGGTCAGCACCTCGACCCGCACGCGGGCGGTCCGGCCCTTGACGGACGCGTCGGCCTTCTCCAGGTTGTCGAGGATGCGGGTGGCGTAGTCGGAAAAGCGCATCTTCACCAGGCCCGAACAGAAATCCAGTTCGCGCTGCAGGGGGTCGGCCCCCTGCGCCCGGATCGGGCTCGATGACAGGAACAGCAGGATGGCGCCAAGGGACGCCATCGCAACAGTTGCCCGTTGCCTCATGATTCGGCCTCCTGGCGCCCCTGCGGTCGCCCGTGCTTCCGTTCCTCGCGCTTGGCCGGCTGGACTTTGCGGACGGCGCTGCGGGGAACCGCCAGGCGGCCGTCGGAAAACTCGATGACGTGCCCCTTGTCCACCAGCCAGCGCAGCTGCGTGAGCAGCTCGTGGATCTCGGGCGAATCCGGGGCCGCGCCGGGCCGCAGGTTTTCCAGGAGCTTGAGCCGCTCGGTCCCGGGCTGCTGCTCGAGGGACTGCAGGACCTCCTTGATGACCGGAATGGCGGTCTCGGGGTCCAGCGCGGACGGCACGATGGCGGTCACGAAGTTGCCGCCCGCCGCCGTCTTGAAGGTGTGCAGCCCGAGATGCCGGAACGCCAGCCGCAGGGTGATGGAGAGGCGGAGCGGGAACCGGTTCTCCCGGTGCCAGGCATCCATGACGGCCCGCCTCAGGCGGCGGTCCTCCAGCTCCCGGGAAACGGGGCCGGCGATCGTGAAGCTCGTGGATTCCTTGACCAGGTCCGCGGCGACGTGCTCCGTGAAGTGCTTCTCCACCTCGGTGAAGCTCTGCAGGGGGGCGGACTCCGGCGGGGCGGAGACGATCCGGTAGACGGTCCGCTTCTTCATCTGCTCTTTCCACTGCTCGATCAGCGCGGCGTCGTGCATGTTCTCGATGCGGCGGCGGTAATCGTCCAGCGACAGGTGCGAATAGCGGGTGCGGTGCAGCTCCATGACGCGGTCGTTGAAGCTGTGGTAGTTCGGCGGGCCAAGCAGTTCGCCCGACAGCCCGCAGCGGGCCACGCAGGTGAAGGCGCCTTGCGGCGGCTCGACTTCGAGGACCTCTTTCTTGAAATAGGCCTCCATGTGCTTGGCCATGGCGTGCCCGGCCACCTGGCCGCGGTCCGAAAAGATCTGCTTGCACTCCTTGCACTGGAACAGCATCAGCTTTTCCGCCGCCGGGGCGGGCGGGGGCGGCGCGGCGGGCGGCGCGGCCGGATCCGGGGCGGCGCCGGCGGGGGCCGGGGCCGGGGCCGGAGCCGGGGACTGGTTCTGGTCCATCAGCGTCAGCTTCAGCGTGAAATAATCGGGCTGACTGAGAAACAGGGACGCCACATCGAACAGCGAAAACGCCCGGCCGACCTTGGCGATGCGGCGGGCGATCGTGATCAGGCCGGCGCGCTCGGGCACAAACACCACTTCCACGGGGAACGGGGGCGGCAAGGCTTCGGGGCGGGCGCCACCGAAAGAGGCATTGCGGTTCCAGTCGCCGCCGCCGGGGGCGCGCTCCTGCTCCGGCAGGCCGCCTTCGCGGGGCTTCATGGCGGGGCGCATGCCCCCGTCGCGATCGTTCCGGTCGCGGTTGCCGCCGGGACGCTGCGGGCGATTGCGATCGCCGCCGGCGCCACCGCCGCCGCTGCGGTCGCGGTCGCGCCGGTCCCGCCGGTCGTCGGACCGGCGGCCCGAACGGGAAGAATCCCCGTCATCTCGGCTGAAATCGGAATACGGGCTGGACTCGGGTGGCTTTCGCGCCCAGTTGGGCACGAAATTCAAATCGAGCAGCGGGTCGTTTTTAATATCGCCGGATTCCGGATTCACGGGTCAGCCATCCCTTCTGTGTTCAAATATTGACTTTTATCATCTTCGTGCCGGAAATTCAACTCCATAAGGAGAAAATCGGTTCCTTCCCCTTTTGGGAGATTGTCCGCGCCCGCGGGAAAGCGGGAATTTTCGTTGACAATGAAGCGGGGTGATTCCTATAGTGCTCAAATACAGACTATCGCCAGCCATCCTCTAAGGGAGTCAGCATGGGTAAGTTGCTCAGAGTTTTAGTTGTCATCCTGCTTCTTCTCAGCATTGCCGCGTTCGGTCTGGGGTATATCCTCTTCCAGAAACGCGAGACCCTGAAAGGGCACGTCCAGGATCTGGCCGCCCAGGTTATCACTCTCGCACCCTACATCGAGGCCTCCCAGGATCCGGACCTGGCCAAGGGCGGCAACCCCACGATGGCCAAGGATCTCAGCGTTACCCAGCTTCTGACCTATAAGCTGGACCCGACCGTCACCTTGGTCGACACCAACCGGCCGGCCACCATGGACGCCGCCATGAAAGACCTGATGGGCAAGGCCAACGTCCAATACACCATCCTGAACGACACCCGCGCCGCCCTGGCCCAGAAAATCACGGAACTGAACACCGCCACCAACAAGATCGCCTCCCTGGAAGCGGATATCGTCAAGTTGGAAGGCGAAAAGAAGGCGCTGCAGGACACCACTACCGGCCTTGAAAAGGACATTGCCGAACGCAAGACCAAGATCGAGCAGCTCACCGCCGACATCGAAACCGCCAACTCCAAGGTCACCGACCTCCAGGAGAGCGTGGCCAAGCTGAAGGATACCATCGGCGACCGCGACGACACCATCAAGACGCTCAACGAAACGATCGCCCGCATCACCCGGGCCAATGTGACCACAAACGGCCCCACCGGCGCCCTGACCCAGGGAACCAAGGGCAAGATCCTTCTGGTCAACAAGGACTACAACTTCGTTGTTCTCAGCATCAGCGATGTCCGGGGCGTCGGCGTCGGCGTGGAACTGACCATCCAGCGCGGCGAAAAGCTCGTCGGAAAGGTCAAAATCAGCGATTTCAACGAGCAATACCAGATCGCCATCGCCGATCAGCTGACGGGGGCCATCAAGCAGGACGATGCGGAGGTAGGCGACCATGTCTTCTATTAAGATCTACGCCGTTCTAGCCCTGCTGGCCACGCTCCTCTTCGTCGGCCTGATCGCCTTGCAGGTGATGGAGATCCAGTCATACAAGCCCTTGGTATGAAACGGGTTGTGACGTCCATAACCCTGGCGTCTGTCATCCTTTTAATGGCCGCCGCACTATCGGGCTGCCTGTCGGTCAACCCCGACGACTCCGACCAGCCCTGGAATGTGCCCTCCCCCAATGAAGGCGTGCCGAATATGCCGGGGATGCAGCAGTAGAAGAAGGGGTTAGGGGCTAGGGGTTAGTCCCGCCGCTGGCGAGGCGCCCAGATGGAACAATTATTACGCGGAGCGGGTAGGGCGAACCCTCCGGGTGAGCCGCCCGTCGCGCCATCGCTTTGCATGCACAGCGCGGCTCAGCCGGAGCGTGCCGGGTAGCGTCGCTTCGTCTGCTACCCGGGCTTCGCCCTACCCGCTCCGCGCCGAACAGAAGACAAGGGGCTCAGATCAGGCAAAAAAAATAGGACCTATAGGTTATATAGGTCCTATTGCTGAAACGGCGGCTATTGGACGATCAGCTTTTCGGCAATCTGAATGGCGTTGAGGGCCGCGCCCTTCCAGATGTTATCGCCCGCCACGAACAGGGCCAGCCCGTTCTCCACGCTCGGATCCTTGCGGATGCGGCCGACGCGGACGTCATACTGCCCCGACGCCTCGATCGGCATCGGATACACGCTCTTCTGGATGTCGTCCGCCAGCACCACGCCGGGTGATTTGGCCAGGATCTCACGGGCCTGCGCCGGCGTGATCGACCGGGCAAACTCCACAAACAACGCCTCGGAATGGCCATTGAACACCGGCACGCGCACGCAGGTGGTGCAGACGCGGATCCCGTTGTCGCCCAGGATCTTATGCGTTTCCTTGCGCATCTTCACCTCTTCGGTGGTCTCGCCGGAATCGTCCTTGCAGCTGCCGATCTGGGCCAGCACGTTGAAGGCGATCGGATGCGGATATTGCTCCGGCTTCGGCAGGGGCTGCCCCGCCGCCCAGGCCTTGACCTGGTTTTCCAGCTCACGGACGGCGGGAGCGCCGGTTCCGGAGACCGCCTGATAGGTCGCCGCGGTCAATCGCACGATTTTGGCCGCCTTGTGCAACGGCGCCAGGGCCATCAGCGCAATGATGGTGCTGCAATTCGGATTGGAAATCAGCCCCGGGTGGTTCTTCAGGGCTTCCGGATTGATTTCCGGAATCACCAGCGGCACGCGGGGGTCCATGCGGAAGTCGTCGCCGTTGTCGATGACCACGCAGCCGTGCTTGACCGCTTCCCACCCGAGCGTCTGCGAGGCGCCCTTGGCGCCTTCGGTGCCGGCGAAAAAGGCGAAATCCATGCCCTTGAATGCCTCGGCCGTGGCCGCCTTGACCGGATAGCCCACGCCGTCAATGACTTCCGTGCGCTCGCTGCGGGCCAGGATCGTCAGGCTTTTGATGGGAAAATTGCGTTTTTTGAGCACGCGAACCATTTCGGTTCCCACGGCGCCAATGCCCACGATGCAGACGTTATACGTTTTCATGCACAAGTCCTTTTCCACAATTGGGGATTCAGTTTAAAAGCATCCGGCGGGAAACGCAACTTTATTGCTTCGCAATTTCATGCCGTATCCTGTAAAAATGATCTTTTACGAGGAAAAAAACATGATCAAGGTCGGCGTTATCGGTCTGGATACCAGTCACAGCGTGGAACTGCCCCGCATCATGCAGGCGCCCGATTACCCGGCGGCGGATCGCGTGCCGGGCCTCAAGGCCATCACCTGCCTGCGCTTCGAAACCCCCTTTCAGAACAAGCAGGGGCTGGACAACCGCCAGAAGCAGCTGGAAGCCTGGGGCGTCAAGGTCACGGAATCCTTCGACGAGGCCGCAGCCGACTGCGACGCCTATCTGATCGAAATCAACGACGGCAGCTATCACCTGGAGTATTTCCGGAAGCTCGCCGGCCTGGGCAAGCCGATCTTCCTGGACAAGCCGCTGGCCTCCTCGCTGGAGGACGGCCGCGAAATCCTCCGCCTGGCGAAAAAGCACAACACCCGCGTCTGGTCGGGCTCCTCCCTCCCCTTCACCCCCGGTCTGGCCGAAACGCTGGCCGAATTCTCCCAGGTCAACCTGGCCCACGTCTACGGCGCGCTGGGCAAGGCGCCGGCGGGCGACTCCCTGATCTGGTACGGCGTCCACACGTTCGAAACCCTCCAGCGGATTATGGGCTTCGGCGCCAAGTCGGTGACGGCCCACGAAAGCCCCGCGGAAGCGGTGGCCATCGTCGATTACGGGGCCGGCCGCCAGGGGCTGGTGGAGTGCGTGCCGGGCTGCTACCTCTACGGCGGCCGGGTCCACGGCCTGAGCCGTGAAAACAAGCCGATGATGAAAAACCTGGTGCTGCCGGCCAGCTATGCCGCCCTCGTCAAGGCCATCGCGGCCTTCTTCGAAGGCGGCCCGGCGCCCGTCAGCCTCGAGACCACGTTCGAAGGGCTCGCCATGATGGCGGCGGCTCGGGAATCCATCACGCGCGGCGGCGCCGTGGCGGTCAGTCCGGCGCCTTAGGATGCGCTTGACTTCAATGCGCACGGTGATAAAGTTTATCCGCTTTTCTTCAGTCAGGCTGGACCTCCGTCAGGCTCGGTCCGGCTGTAAGATTTATGACGATCCAAGCAAGAAAGAGGACTGGTATGGCGAAAACGGCTGCTAAAAAATATGTCTATTCCTTCGGCGGCTCCAAGGCCGACGGCGATGCGTCCATGAAGAACCTGCTCGGCGGCAAGGGCGCCAACCTGGCCGAGATGTGCAAGCTCGGGCTGCCGGTTCCCGCCGGCTTCACGGTCACCACCGAATGCTGCGTGGACTTCTTCGCCTCGAAGATGAAATTCCCCAACGGCCTCAAGGAGCAGGTCGCCGCCGCCATGGCCGAGGCCGAGAAGGTCATGGGCATGACGTTCGGCGATCCCGAAAAGCCGCTCCTCATCTCCTGCCGCTCGGGCGCCCGCCAGTCGATGCCCGGCATGATGGAGACCGTGCTCAACGTTGGCCTCTGCACCTCCACCATTCCCGCCCTCATCAAGCGCACGGGCAACCCCCGCTTCGTGTACGACTCCTACCGCCGCCTGATCATGATGTACTCCGACGTCGTGATGGAGAAGGCCGAGGGCATCGAGCCCAAGGACGACATGGGCATCCGCAAGCAGCTCGACCGGATGATGGACGAGCTGAAGCATAAAAAAGGGTACAAGACCGACGTCGAGATGACCGAGGGCGACCTGCGCGACCTGTGCGACGCCTTCAAGGCCCGGATCAAGGCCGTGTTCGGCAAGCCCTTCCCCGACGCCGCCGCCGACCAGCTCTGGGGCGGCATCGGCGCCGTGTTCAAAAGCTGGAACGGCAAGCGCGCCATCGCCTACCGCCGCATCGAGAACATCCCGGACGTGTGGGGCACCGCCGTGACCGTGCAGGCCATGGTGTTCGGCAACATGGGCGACACCTCGGCCACCGGCGTGGCCTTCA
>CAYZVY010000025.1:20147-28599 GCA_964481675.1 uncultured Verrucomicrobiota bacterium | reverse complement strand
TCTTTCTTTTGACCTCGGTTCTTGACCTGGGCCAACGGGACGTGATAGTGTAAAACACTTTTCCAATACCGCGAGGCTTTGAAAACGATGATTGACAAATTGCTGGAACTGCAGGAACGGGATATCCGGATCGCCCAGATCGAGCGCGAACTGCGTGATAACCCCGCCCGTAAGGAGCAGATGCTGTCGCGGATGGGCGAATCCAAAACCGCGCTGACGGACGCCCGGGACAAACTGAAGACCCAGCAATCCAGGATCAAGGGGTACGACCTGGAGATCGAGGCCCGGCGCGAAAAGATCAAGAAACTGCAGATGGAGCAGGGGTCCCTGAAGTCCAATAAGGAATATCAGGCCATGACGACCCAGATCCGGGCCATTGAGCAGGAAATCAGCAAGATCGAGGATCAGATCCTGGGCGTGTGGGACCTGGCCGAGACGCATGTGACCGAGATCAAGGCCCGGGAGGGCGACCTGAAGGGCGAGGATTCGCTGGTGCAGCAGGATGTGAAAAGCCTGGACCAGCGCATGATCGAGCTCCAGAAAGAGCTGGACGTCCTGAAGGCGGAACGGCAGACGCGGGCAGTTGTCATCGATGCCCGGTGGCTGGCGATCTACGAGCGGATCATGGCGAAGAAGAAAGACCGCGCCCTGGTTGAAGTGACGGACGGCGTGTGCGGCGGCTGTCACATGTCGCTGCCGCCGACCCAGAAGCACGATGCGAAGAAACGGACGGACATCATCACCTGCACGTTCTGCGGGCGCATGCTGTACGCATGATTTTTGTCGGGGAAGAGGGGCGATTCGGTCGCTGCGGAACGCCCGCAAGGGTGTTCCGGGGAGGAAAGTCCGGACTCCACAGGGCAGGGTGTCCCGCCATCGGCGGGAAGCCTTCCGGCAAACGGAAGGAATGGAAAGCGCCACAGAGACATACCGCAGCGTCCGAAAGGGCGCTGTAAGGGTGAAAAGGCGGTGTAAGAGACCACCGGGAGGATCCGCGAGGAACCTTCGCAAGGCAAGCCCCATCCGGAGCAAGATCAAATAGGAAACGGAGAGGCGGCCCGTCTCGCGCTCTTTCGGGAGCACCGTTTCGGGTTGATCGCGTAGATAAATGACCGACACGGCAACGTGAACAAAATCCGGCTTATGTCCCTTCTTCCTCGACATCTTTTTCCTTCGCTGGGCCGCTGGACGGCCGGGCTGCTGCTGGCCCTGATCACCCTGGCGGCCGCGGCCGGGCTGTTCCGGGCGGCCCGCCGCCTCCCGGCCGCCGCCGTTCCGGCGCCTGCGGCTCCCGTTCCCATTTCCGAGAATTCCGACCGGCGGATCGCGCTGCCGCTGGAGGGCTGGGCGTCGTTCCGGATGGCCGGCGAGGCAGTGAAGCAGGTGTCCGGCAACCTGTCCGGGCGGTTTCGCCTGGTGGGCATCTTCCGCGTCATCCAGCCCGGGGAGACGAATCTCCGCAAGGCGGTGCTGGCCGATCTGTCAAAAAAAGAGGCGCCCGCGATCGTGGCGACCGGCGACAGGCTGGATGACGGGATCTGGGTCCGGGCGATCGAGGAATCCCGGCTGGAACTGGTCCAGCAGGACGTGGCGTGCATGCTGACGCTGGATTATATCGCCACGAACGGGGCTGCGGAGGCCGCCGCGGGAACCGTGGGAGGAACGAACGATCCGCTGCAGGGCTATCCGGTGCTGAGCCGGAGCGCGCTGGGGATCGAGGTCGAGGCCGGCCATTACATCCTGGAGCGCGGCAAGGTTCTGGAGTACTACAACGCGGTGCTGGAGGATTCGGACCGGCTGGTGGCCTTGTTCGATTCGTTGAAACCGCTCTATGGCGAGGATAAGAAGATCAGCGGGTACATCCTGATTCCCGAGGGCGAAGCCGATTTCTTCAAGGATGTGGGCTTGAAGGAAGGCGACGTGATGCGGAAGGTGAACTCGGTGCCGCTGATGAACCGGCGGGTGGCGGAAGGCTTCATCCGGGATTTCGGCAAAAACGAGCTGGGCACGGCGGTCCTTGAGATTGAACGGGCCGGCGAAACGAACCGGCTGGTCTACGAACTCCGCTGACCCGGACAACCCCTGAAAACGATCCCTGAGCGATTCCTTCCTCATCGCCCTACCCTCTACTTTACATAAGATATATTATGCGACGTTGCATGGTGTTAATAGCGTAAGCCATTGGACTGCAAGGAGTTACGTGTGATGTTGATAACCTGAAAATTCAGGTTCGATTTGATGAAGCGCACAGGATGTGAACAGGCTGGATGTGGGAGCGCGGCACCGCCCGCGCGACATGCGCCACGTTTCGCATCTCGCGCCACGGTGTGACGCTCCCACATCCGGTCGCCAAGACATATGCTCTAGGTTTCGCATCTCGCGCCGCGGTGTGGCGCTCCCACATCCGGTCGCAGACGTATGCGCTAGGATTCGGGTTCCAGACTCGAGGGATTAATGAATCAGGCCGAACCGTTTGCTGATAGGCCAATAGACGAAAAAGGCCGGGCCCATGAGTTTCTCTTCGGGGATCGGGCCGAAATACCGGCTGTCCCGGCTGTTCATGGTGTTGTCGCCCATGCCGAAATAATGGCGGGCAGGGACCTGGTACACATCATTGGACGTCCTCATATACTGGATGTCCGGCAGCAGCGTGGCGTTCTGGTACCCGTAGGCATAGCCGGGTGTGCAGGTCACCACCTTCTTCATGCCCGGATTTTGGTCCATCGGCTCGCCGTTCACAAACAGCATGGGCGAGTCGATCCGCAGCTTGTCCAGGGGCCGGCCGGTCAGCCGCTTGATATAGTGGGTGTCCGGAGTGACGTCCAGCATGGCCTCCGTCGAGAAGACCATGACCTCCCCTACCCGCGGCCGCCTGAAATTCCAGGCCATCCGGTTGACAAAGAGATGATCGCCCGCCACGCGCAGGCCGGAGGCCAGCAGCTGGCCGGGCACCACGATGTCGCCGGGCTTGGCATGCCGGGTCAAATCCTTCGGAACCATATACACCTGGCGGTCAATGCCCCAGCGCAGATCCGTCTGCCGCTCCGGGTAGGTCGGATCCTGGTAGATCCGCCCTCCGGACTGGGCCCGGATTTCAAACGGGATTTCGCCCGTGACGACCTGGCGCAGATACCGGAGCGGAATGAACGTGCGGAAGGCGGGCGGCGCCGTGTCAGGTTTGAAATAGATCCCGTAAAGGGTCGGCTGCATGGAGCCGGTGGGAATCTTGAACGGCTGCAGCAGGTAGGTCCGGAATCCCATGGCCACGGCCAGCGCCACCACGATCAGCTCCACCCACTCGCGGACGACCGGATGGCGGGCCGGCGGATACACGTCATGGGCGGCATCGGTGGCGGTATGGGCGGCCTTCTCGAAGGCGGACTTGTTTCCGTTTTTGCTAGCATCCCGCACGGCCTGCTCGGCGGCCGCCAGGCGGTCAAGGGCGTCCCGGGGGGCGATGTCTTCCCGCATGTTGCGGGCCAGCTGGATGCCCTGGAGGATCGCGTGGGCTTTCTTCTTCAACCGCCGTTTTTCGAAAAATCGCATCGGGAATCCTGGTTTAGAAGCTGGTCTTGAGCACCGAAATGAAGGCCTCCTGGGGCACGTTGACGCTCCCGATCGACTTCATCTTCTTCTTGCCTTCCTTCTGGCGCTCCAGCAGCTTGCGCTTCCGCGAAATGTCGCCGCCGTAGCACTTGGCCGTCACGTCCTTGCGCATGGCCTTGATGGTCTCGCGGGCGATGATGGTCTTGTTGATCGCCGCCTGGACGGGAATGGTGAACTGGTGGGACGGAATGACGTCCTTGAGCGCCTCGCACATCTGGCGGCCGCGGTAGATGGCTTTCGTCCGGTGCACGATGGCCGAAAAGGCGTCCACGGGCTCGCTGTTCAGCAGGATGTCCATCTTGACGAGATCCGCCTCCTGGTAGCCGCTGTGCTCGTAATCCATGGAGGCATAGCCCTTGCTGACGTTCTTCAGCGCGTCGTGGAAGTCCACCAGGATCTCGTTCAGCGGAAGCTGGGCGGTGATCATGATCCGGGTGGTGTCCAGGGATTCGGTCTTGACCACCTCGCCGCGGCGCTCGCGGCAGATGCGGATGATGTCGCCGATGTGCTCGTTCATGCAGATGATGAACGCGCGGATCATCGGCTCCTCCATCCGGTCGATCTTCGTGGGATCGGGCATGTGGTGCGGGTTGTCGATTTCGATAAACTCGCCGTTCTTCAGGTAAATCCGGTAAATCACCGAGGGATAGGTGCTGATGATGTCCATGTCAAACTCGCGCCGCAGCCGCTCCTGGACGATCTCCAGGTGCAGCAGCCCCAGGAAGCCGCACCGGAAACCGAAGCCCAGCGCCACGGACGACTCGGACGTGTAGATCAGGGAGCTGTCGTTGAGCTTGAGCTTCTCGAGGCTGTGCTTCAGCTTCTCCAGGTCGGCGGTGTCGACCGGATAGATGCCGCTGAACACCATGGGATGCACTTCGCGGAAGCCCGGCAGCGCCGCCTTGGCCGGCTTGAAGGCGTCGGTGATCGTGTCGCCCGTCTTGACCTCTTCGGCTTCCTTGATCGTGCCGATGACATAGCCCACCTGCCCCGCCTCCAGCGACGCGGTCGGCGTGGGCTTCGGGCGGAAGACGCCGACCTCCTTGATCTCGGTGGTGAGGCCGCTCTTCATGAGCTTGATCTTGTCGCCGGCCTTGATGCGGCCGTCCACCACGCGGACGTAGGGCACGACGCCGCGGAAGGGATCGTAGGTCGAATCGAAAATCAGGGCCCGCAGCGGCGCCCCGAGCTCGGTCTTGGGCGGCGGCACGCGGGCCAGGACCTGGTCCATCACGTCTTGCACGTTCAGCCCGGTCTTGGCGCTGATCCGGGGGGCCCCGTCCATGCTCAGCGCGAGAATGTCCTCGACCTGCTTGGCGACCTCGTCCACCTTGGCGGTGGCCATGTCGACCTTGTTCAGCACCGGGATGATCTCGAGGTTGTTGTCGATGGCCAGGTAGGCGTTGGCCACGGTCTGCGCCTCGACGCCCTGGGTGGCGTCGATCAGCAGGACCGCGCCCTCGCACGCCGCCATGCTGCGGGACACCTCGTAGGTGAAGTCGACGTGGCCGGGGGTGTCGATCAGGTTGAGCTCGTAGGTCTGGCCGTCTGAGGCCTTGTAGTACATGGTCACCGGGTGCGACTTGATGGTGATGCCGCGCTCCCGTTCCAGGTCCATGGCGTCCAGCAGCTGCTCCTTCATGTCCCGGTCCTGGATGGTCCCGGTCATCTGGAGCAGGCGGTCGGCCAGGGTCGACTTGCCGTGGTCGATGTGGGCGATGATGCAGAAATTACGGACTAGGCTCAGGTCGCGAGGCATGCGTCAGGCTCCCTTCCGGAAGGATCCGGCGGTTTCAGGATGGACACGGGCTGCCGCCTCGCGCATGGAGGCGATGGCCGCCTTCATGTCCGGCGCCGTGTATAACGAGGTGCCCGCCACAAACAGGCTGGCCCCATGGGCGGCCGCCACGGGGGCCGTTTCAAGATCGATGCCGCCATCCACGGAAATGTCGTAGGCCATCTTCCACTCGCGGCCGTAATCGTAAATCGCCCGCATCTTGGGCATGACGGATTCCATGAAAATCTGCCCGCCATACCCGGGATGGACGGTCATGACCAGCACGTCATCGACCAGGCCGAGCACGGGATAGACATCGGCCGCGGCGGTGTCGGGCTTCAGCGTGATGCCGGGCCGGGCGCCCAGCGCGCGGATCTCGCGCAGGGCCGCGGCCACGTCGCACTCGGCTTCGATGTGGATCAGCAGCGTGTCGGCGCCGGCGTCGATGAACCGCTTCAGATAGAGGTCAGGCCGGGTCATCATCAGGTGCACATGGAGTTCCGCGGCAACGGTCCGCCGCGCCATTTTCACGACGTCCGGCCCCATGCTGAGGTTGGGCACGAAATGGGCGTCCATGACGTCGACATGAACGGCGTCACCCCCCGCGGCGATGGCCTGGCGGCAGCCGTCGGCGAGATAGCCGAAATCGGCCGCCAGCAGCGACGGCAGAATGCGGATTCCGGCGCGCCGGCCGGGTTTTCGATTTTGGGCAGCTTGATGCATAAAGCTCTTCAGTATGCCACGTCAATATCCGACACGCCAGAGAAAAAGACCCTTGGCGTGCGCGGTGGGCACGCGCGCGGTCCGGACCCGGGAATCCCGGATTTCGGCCATCGCGCCCGGGGGCAGGGCCCCCTCCCCGATCCGGATGAGGACACCGGCAATGCTGCGGACCATTTTGTAGAGGAAGCCATCCCCCCGCACCACCACGGCCAGTTCGGCGCCCTTTTTAAGCACATCCAGCCGGGTGATCTCCCGGACCGTGCTTTCCACGATCCGGTTGGGGTTGGCGGTCAGGGCGGCAAAATCATGCCGGCCCACCAGGTGGCGCGCGCCCTCCCGCATGGCCTTCACGTCCAGGGGCCGGATGATGTGGGCGCGATACAGGCGCACATGCGGGGGCAGCACGGGCCCGTTCCAGATGAAATACCGGTATTCCTTCCAGCGGGCCGAGCGCCGCGCATGGAAGTCCGCCGCCGCCGGACCGCAGGCGGTGACGCGGATATCCGGCGGCAGCAGGGCGTTCATCGCCCGCTGCAGGGCCCGGGGCGTCATGGCCCCCTGCAGGTCCGCATGGGCCACCTGACCCAGCGCATGAACCCCCTGGTCGGTCCGGCCGCTGCCGTGGACCTTGGGGCGGCTTCCCGTCAGCCGTTCCAGCACCGTTTCAAGCTGCTCCTGGATGGTCGGCACCCCCGGCTGGACCTGCCATCCGCCGTAGGCCGTTCCGTCATACGCCACCGTGAACCGGATATTCATGGCGCCTTGGGGCGGGAATCCATGAACGACTGCAGGATGCCCTGCGCCGCCAGCATGTCGATGATGTTTTTCCGCTTGTCGCGGCGGACGTCGCCCTCGATCAGGGCCCGCTCCGCCGCCGACGTGGTCAGCCGTTCATCCCAGAGGTCCACCGGCAGGCCGGTCGCCTCGCGAAGCTTGGCGGCAAAGGCCTCGGCGCGCTCCGCCATGGGGCCCCGGGTGTTGTTCATGTTGATCGGCAGGCCGACCACCAGGGATTCGGCGCCCGTCTGCTCGATCAGCCGCTTCACCTCGTCGATCGCGTGCGCGTCGCCCCGCACGGGCACGACGCACAGGGGCGTGGCGAACATCTCGGCGGGATCGCACACGGCGATTCCCATCCGCTTGACACCGTAATCGATACCCATCCGTCGGGCCATGGCGGCTCCTTGAACCGTTACATCAGGTTCTTGTAGGGTTCCTGCTTGTCCAGCATCTGGACTATCTTCTTCACGTCCTGCGCCCGGTCCTTGCGGCAGACCAGGGTCACGCCCGGGGCCTGCACCACGATCAGGTCGTCGACTCCCAGCAGCACGGTCAGCCGGTCGCCCGGTGAAACCAGGATGTTGCCGTGCGCGTCCAGCAGGGCGTTCGGGCCCACCAGCACGTTGCCGGCGGCGTCCGCCGGAAAATGGTTGGCCAGCGCCGGCCAGGATCCCACGTCGTCCCAGCCGAAGTCGCCTTTCACCACCACGATGCGGGGCGCCTTCTCCATGACGGCATAATCGATGGAAATCCGCTCCAGCGGCTCGTAGGCGGCCGGCAGCTGCGCCATGAGCTGCTCGCGGCTCCGGCACCGGTCGAGCGTGTCGCACAGGGCGGCCAGGGGCGGCCGGTAGAGGCGGAAGGCGTTGCGGATGGCGGCGACCGTCCAGATGAACATGCCGGAGTTCCAATAGAACCGGCCGCTTTCCACGTAATGGGCGGCGGTGGCGGCGTCGGGCTTTTCGACAAACCGGACCGCCTTGAACGCCGGGGCCTCCCCTGCCCCGCCGGGCAGCGCGTCGCCAGCCTCGATGTAGCCGAAGCCGGTG
Organism: uncultured Verrucomicrobiota bacterium; assembly: GCA_964481675.1. Lineage (GTDB taxonomy): Bacteria > Verrucomicrobiota > Kiritimatiellia > CAIKKV01 > CAIKKV01 > CAIKKV01. The sequence goes on along the minus strand of CAYZVY010000025.1, from coordinate 20,664 downwards.
CTGGGAAACGCCGGCGCAATGCCCATGGTCACGAGCGTGTCATCGGCTTCGGCCAGCGCGAAGCAGCGCGCCAGCGCCGCCTGGAAGCGGGCCGTATCGGGGATGACCTGGTCCGCGGTCAGCACGCAGAAGGCGGCGCCCGGATCGCGGGCCGCCACCAGCACCGAGCCCAGCGCCACGGCGGCGGCCGTGTCGCGCCGGCAGGGCTCGCCCACGATCTGGTCCGCCGGGAAGTCCGGCATGATCTCGCGGGTCGGGCCGACGAGCTCGCGGCTGGTGACGATGAAGACACGGTCCTGCGGGATGAAGCCCGCGAGCCGGTCCACCGCCGCGGCCAGCAGCGGTTTGCCGCCCACCAGGGACAGCAGTTGCTTGGGCTTGCGGATCGTGCTGAGGGGCCAGAAGCGCTCCCCCCGTCCGCCCGACATGATCACCGCATAACGGTTGTTGGCCATTTCATTCTCCCGGTAAACTGCAGTTATAGACGAAAGGGCTGTCTATTGAAATGCCGAAATGG
>CAYZVY010000025.1:0-20047 GCA_964481675.1 uncultured Verrucomicrobiota bacterium | reverse complement strand
TCCCGGTAAACTGCAGTTATAGACGAAAGGGCTGTCTATTGAAATGCCGAAATGGCTGGCTTGAGCCGGCACGGACTTGTCTTGAACCGGGCCCCCAGCGAATGGTGTAGGGGCTTCGCTTGCGAAGCCCGCGATGGGCAGTCGCTGGGCACGACGGGCGGCGCAAGCACCGCCCCTACACCATGCGACCCCGTCCCGACCGGGGTTCGCTTACTCTTCCGATTTATGGGCCAGGGTCAGAAACGCGACTGTGTCCTTGCCCGTATCCCGGGTCATGAGGCTGACGACGATCAGCACGAGGAAGGCTCCCGTCACGCCGAACACGCCCGGCCCGCCGGCGGTCGGCAGCCCGAACAGGGGATCGGTTTTCATGCCGGTCAGCAGCATGATGATGAACACCACCGAGATGGCCAATCCGGTCAGGATGCTGGCGATGACGCCCTGGCGCGTGGCGCGCTTCCACCAGAGCGTGGCCAGCATGGCCGGGAAGATGGCGCTGGCGGCGATGCTGAAGGCCAGCATGACGAGCCAGGCGATATTTTCCTTTTTCAGCAGGACGGCCAGCATGACGGCGATGGCGGACATCAGCAGCGTGGTGATCTTGGCGATGTTCAGCTCCTGCTTTTCGGTCGCTGCGGGGTTGATGTAAACCTTGTACAGGTCATGGCTGATCGAGGAGGCCACGGTGATCATCAGGCCTGCCGCCGTCGAGAGGATCGCGGCCACCGCGCCGGCCGCCCCGATGGCCATGAGCCAGGGCCCGCCGACCATCTGGCTGATTTCGAGGACGGCCATGTTCTTGGCCAGGCCGACCCCGGTGGGGCCTTGCGAGATCCAGCTGACCAGTTTCGGATAGATGGCCGGGAAGAGCAGGAAGCCCAGCAGGATGGCGCACAGGTAGAAGATCCCGAGGGCGGCGATACAGAAGGTCACGCTTTTCTTGGCGGCCCTGGCGCTGGGAACCGTGAAGAACATGATCAGGATGTGAGGCAGGCCGGCGGTGCCGAAGATCAGGGCGATCACGGTGCTGACCATGGCCAGCGTGTTGTTGCTCTTGACGCCGATGCTCATGACGCTGTCCGCGGCGGGCATCATGTCGCGGGCCGTGGCGATGGCCTGGTCGGCCGGCAGGCCGGCGATGGCGGCGACCACCTCGGGATTCTTGCCCGCCAGGATCGGGGGAACCGCCTGGGTGGCGGTTGCCAGGATTCCGGAGAAGGATCCATGCCCCACGATGAAATAGGCCATGACGACCAGGACCACCATGGCGACCCAGAGGAAGACGGCCTGGATGACCTGGTTGTACAGCGTCGATTTCATGCCGCCGAAAATGATGTAGATGCTCATCAGGATGCCCAGTCCGATGATCACGGCGATGAAATTCCACCCGAGCAGCATTTCGAACAGGAGCCCCGCTCCGAGCATCTGGGGTACGAGGTAGAACGTTGAAATGATCACCGTGCAAACCATGATCGCCAGCTTGACCTTGTTATCGGGGAAGCGCCGGTGCAGCGCCCCGGCAACCGTGTAGGACCCGACATTGCGCAACGGGCCGGCAATCAGGAGCAGAACCGCCATGTAGCCGCCGAAAAAGCCGATGGACAGCCAGATCGAATCGATCCCGAACACGCCGATATCCCCGGCGCATCCCAGGAAACTGGCGGCCGACAGGTAGCTGCCCACCATGGCGATGCCCACCTGGACCCAGGGTACCCCTTTGCCGGCAACATAAAAATCACCGGCGGATGTGCTGGAACGGCTGGTCCACCACGTGATCACAATGCTGGCGATCACGAAAAAGAGAATAAAGCCGATGACGATACCGGCGTTGAGTGACGACGCTTCGGATGCCGGAGTGGCGGCTGCCAGAATGGGGCTGATTTGAGCTATCATAGGGTGATTACTTCGCCTTCCAGAACCAGATGATGATGATGATCCACGAGACCGGGAAGATGGCAAGCGACATCAGCAGGCCGAACGGCATGCCGCATACCGGAAGAGTCGCGATATTCTTACCCAGCGGCGTCTGAACCAGGGCAGCTCCCATATAAAACAGGAAGAAAAGCCCGAAAAGTCCGAAATCGAAAAAGGCCTTTCGCCGAATAGTCCGACCCAGCAGGGCATCGGCTTCAGGCGTAACAGGATCACTCATCTTTCCTCCCGGTTTTGCGCATCATGATATCTTATGACCAAAGCTTTGTGAAAATATTCAAAAGAGGCTCGAAAGGCAAGGAAAAACAAAAAATATAAAAGTGTCAAACAAAGACGGCTCAGATGCTGGTCTGGCCGCCCAGGAAATCGCGATTGATCCGGTCCTGGATAAGGTCGATTTCCTTGAAACATTCTTTTAAAACAGCTTCATCGATATGCCCCAGCCACGACGGGTCGATCAGGTTGTCCGCTTCGCCCCCTTTCTGAATGGTCATGGACTGATGCCGCAACCGGAGGCGCAGCAAGGTCTCGAAGGCGGTCAGGATGTCGTGATGTTGAGACGGCAGCAGGAGCCCCGTATCGGAGAGAGCCGACAGCCGCTCCGTCGTCGACGTTGACGATACGTTCCGGTGAAGGGCATATAAGCGTGCAAACGTGACGATCGGCATCATGACGGCTTTCAGGTCGAGATGCCCCGATTTGTCTTTCACCCCCCCCGCCGAGACAAGGGCGCCGAAGAGCCGCAAGGGGCTCTTGAACAGGAGCGCATTTCGAGCGGCCTGGGTAAAGAATTGTGGAGACTGGCTGATTTCATTCCGGATGTGCGCGCGAAGCGCCTGGACCAGCGCATCGTCGCCCTTCACGCAACGCAAATCGAAAAAGGTTCCGAATTCCATCATGTCATGCTCTTCCGCCTTGGAAATCCAGTTTGTGAAATAGCCTTTCCAGACCGCCAAGGGCTGGCACCACCTGGGGTTGCTGGCCATCACAAGCCCCTTGCAGTTCCGGTATCCCGACCGGGTCAGGGCGAGGCAAACCCGCGCGGCCAGGGCTGAAAAATACCGGTCCGCCTCCGCCTCCCTCCCCTCGCCCGGGTACGCATAGATAAGGGCGTTGTCCTGATCCGTAAAGAGCGTCTGCTCCCCGCGGCCCTGACTTCCCAGCGCCACAAATGCAAAGGCCGCGGGAGCCGGGCCCGAATCCGCCTGGGCCAGGTCGATGAACCGGCTCGTCGCCGAATCCGTGACGGCGGTCACCATGCCGGCAATGGCGGACGGCGACGTTCCGCTCTCGAGCAGGGCGCCAACCAATCCCTGGACCCGCCGGCAATGCTCCTCCACCTGCTCGTCCGTTTCAGCCAGGGTGATCTCGCGCGCGATATCTTCCGCGGCTGCGGACGGCAGGTTCAGCAGCCGCTTGAAAAGCCCGTCGCCTTTCGCGGGAAGCCGGTCCCCCGTCTCCTCGGGACGCCGGACCAGAACCATGAAGGCGCCGGATCCCTGCTCAGACACCGTCTTGTGCGCGACACGGCATCTCAGATCGGTCCCGTCGCGTCTCCGCAGCAGCGCATCGGCATAGACGTCGGCGGCCTCCAGGAACAGCGGGCCCCGGGCCGCCAGTTCGGGAAACAGCTCCCGCCAGTCAAGCAGGGCCAGGTCATCCGCGTCGCAGCCGGCAAACTCGAGAAAAACGGGGTTGGCATAGACGCAGCGGAAATTCCGGACGAACAGAACGCCTTCGGCGGACGCGCGGGCCAGCGACCGGTACCGCTCGTTCGACTCCTGGAGCCGCCGTTCCGCCGCCTCCCGCATGCGGTCCGCCTTCACCCCGCTCCTCAACATGGCCAGCAGGAGCAGGACGAGGGCCGCGACAACGCCGCCCATGACGATCAGCAGATTCCGCTTCAGGGCCCGGATCTCATTGACCACATCATGGATATACAGCCCCGTTCCGATCACCCAGCCCCAGGGCTCGAACAGGCGGATGTAGCTCTCCTTGGCCTCCACGCGCGACGGGTCGTCCTTCCACTGCCACACATACGCCACGTAACCGTCGCCGCCGCGCCGGACCGTATCCGCAAAAACGGTAAAAATGGGAACGCCGCGCCCATCTTTGTACCCGGACAGATCCGTGCCTTCAAGGTCGGGCCGGTAGGGATGCACGAGCATCCGCGGAGAGAGGTCCTGAAGCCAGAAATAGTCCTTTCCTTCGCTCCCGTACCGCAGCGCGCGGACGCGTTCAATCATCTGGCTGCGGGCTTCGGCTGGAGAAAGCAGACCCGCCTTCACGTTCTTTTCGGCTTCGGCCAGCATGCTCCAGACCGTGCTGGTCAGCTCCCGGATCATCTCCCGCTTGCGATCCATCAGCCCTTTTTCATAGCGCGGGAGGAAAAAGGCGAACAGGGTCAGGGTGAACAGGAAAATGACCGAGATCGCCGGCAGCGCCATCGAGACAAACATCCGCACCCGCCCGGAAGAAGGGTGCTCCGGTTTTTCCGGCCGGGAACCCGCGGGCAGGGCCTGATCCGGGTGGCGCGCCTGTTTTCGCGCCTGCAGAAGCCGGTCCCGGAACGCCTCCCAGTCGCGCGCGGGAAGGCTGATCCCGAGCACGGGGTCCCGGCCGCCGGCGGGGCCGTGGTGATCCGTTCCGCCGGACATCACAAGCCCGTGCCGCTCCGCCAGCTGGCGCAGGAACGCGCGCTGCTCGGGGGTCGCATCGGCGTGGTACGCCTCGATGCCGTCCAGTCCGGCCCGTTTCAGGTCGGCGACAAGGCCTTCCGCAGCCGTAAAATCGGGTTCGGTGACGAGGGGATGGGCCAGCAGGACGATCCCGCCGGCCTCGTGCACGGTCCGGATCAGCTCCGGAATCTTCTTTTTTTCAAACAGGGCCTGTGCGGCACTATTGAGGAGCGGCGTCTCACGCGCTGCTTTCGCGAGCGCTTCAAGGTCGGCACGGGTCCGGTCAAACCCATAGCACAGCAGGTGGATTTCCCGTTTTCCATGGAAGGCCAGTAGCTCAAGCCCGCTGATCACGCCCACCCCGTGCCGTCCGCACGCCGCCTCGAAGCGGTCCACTCCACCCAGTGTGTTGTGATCCGTCAGGGCCGCATAGCGGACGCCCGCGTCCGCGCACGCCCGGGCGATCCGCTCGGGATCCCAGGCGCCGTCGCTGAAGGACGAATGGCCATGCAGATCGACTTTGACGGTCTCTCGCGACAAGGGGTGAACCCTCCTGCTAATCGAAATACCGCACGATCAGCTGCGGCCGGTCCGCCGGGGCCGCGTTGCCGCTGTAAAACCGGATCGCATCGGCCTGCCAGTCGCGGTCGATCAGGGCGAACTGCAGCCGGAACTGCGTGATGCCGTTCGCCTTGATGGCGGGAAGGCTGGACATCGACATCCTGGCGGCGTGCCAGCCGTTGGCGGCGGCGGCTTTGACCGAGGCCGCCCCCGGCCGGGTGGCCGGAGCCTGGAAGTCGCTGATCGCCAGGCTGGCGCTCGTGCCGAAGCCATCCTTGCGGATATCGACCCCCAGCGGGCCGTGCGTGGTGAACGGGTTTGTTCCGGTTATGGAATGCCGCTTGAGTTTCAGGGTCGCCGCGGTGATGACCGCCTCCGGCGGCAGGCTCAGCGTGAACGACAGGAGCCCCCGGAACTGCCGGTTCGCGTCGTCGTCGCCGACGAGGAAGGTCACGTTTGTCCGGTCCAGGGAGCCGCCCGTTCCGCTGGTTTCGACGGATTCCAGGAGCGTGCCGTCTTTTGCCGCGTCCGAATAGTAAAGGGCGGTGTGCGGAATGTCGGCCGCTTTCCACGCGTTGTAGCAAACATTCAGAAAAGGCACGAACTCGGCGGTCGCTTTCCGGCTCCCGGCCTCATTGGGGTGATCGTCGCCGAACGCGGAGGCATACGCGGACGTGTTTTGACCGCCGACCACGATATGCTCGATGGCCTCGCTTGACGCATGGTACCGATGATGGGCGCCGGGGGCGGTTAAGACATTGTAGAAATCGAAGACCGCCACGTTGGCGAACGGATACCGGTTGGTCGCCAGCCAGTCGTTCACCAGCCATTGATTGAACGCGCGCGCATTGGCCGCAAAGGTCGGATCCTGCACCGGCGGGGCGGTGATGACCACGAACAGCTTGTCCGGATGGAGGCGGAAATAGCGCAGGATCTCGTTGTAAACCCATTTGGCGTGGCCGACGGTCAGCCAGCCGTCCGAGGACGGCGGGTCATCGGGGTTCCCCGCGAGATTGGAATTGGGAAAACAGGATTTGAACAGGATGACCTCGTTTGGCCCGCCCGGATCGGGCGACAGGCGGGCATACGAAGAGTGTTTCCCGGATTCCCCGTAAAGCGCGCCCATGATGGCGGGCGTATCCTCCGAGCGGAACCATTCCATCCAATCGGGGATGTCGGTGCGGTCGCCAATCGTGTTGGGGCCCCAGCCGTAGTTCGAGTCGCTGACAAAGTAATGGTTTGTCTTCAGGGCGATGCCCAGTCCGCCATAATCGTAGCGCAGCAGGTTCTCGCCGGTGGAGTGATGGACGAAAATGAGTTTGACCGGCTGCGCGGGCGGAGCCGGGTTCGGGGCGGCTCCCGCGAACCCGCTCCACGCAAGCAGCGTCGCCGCGACGAGAAACAAGGCTTTCATGTCATCCTCCCGGGGTGTTGCGTTGGAAGACAAGACGCATGCCCTCGAACGTCAGGCCCGGGATCACCGGGCAGGCTGTCCCTAAAATCGGCTTAAGCGCGGGCGCGTCGCCGCCGGTCGCGCAGAAGCGGACGCCGCGGCCCAGCTCGCGCCTCAGGCCCGCCATCAGCTCGCGGACCAGGCCGCGGTACCCCGCCCAGGCCCCGATGCGCATGGCCTGCTCCGTGCTGCGGCCGACCATGCCCGGAACCGGCGCGAACGGGACGTCGGGCAGCAGGGCGGTCCGCTCATGCAGGTAGTCCAGCAGCAGGCGCAGGCCCGGGGCGATGATCCCGCCGACAAACGCGCCCTCGCGGGAAACCACGTCGCAAGTCAGGGCGGTTCCGAAATCCAGCGCCACCACCGGCGCGCCGAAGCGGGCGGCGGCCGCGGCCGCGTTCACGAGCCGGTCGGCGCCGATGGTCTCCGGCTTCGGATAGCGAATGGGAATGCCGAAATCGAGCGCGCAGGTGACGGGGATCGGAGCGGTCGCGCTGACCGCGGCCAGCGCTTTCAGCCAGCGCGCGTTCACCGCCGGAACGACGGAACACAGCACGGCGCCGTCAAACCGGCCGCGTCCGGCCGCCTTTTTGAGGAGGGCGGCCGCGGTGAGTGCGGTCGTTTCGCGCGTCAGGACAAAGCCCGCGCGGCGGAGGCGCGCTCCTTCGGCGACGGCCAGGGAACAGGTCGTGTTGCCGGCATCGACCAGGATCAGACGGGGCGCCTGTGCCGTACGGCTCATGCGGTCAGTTCCAGGGACAGGTCCGCCGCCGGCGCCGAATGGGTCAGCGCGCCGATGGAGATGGCGTTGATGCCGGTGGCGGCAATCGCGTTGACGCGCTCCAGCGTGACGCCGCCGGACGCTTCCAGCTGGACCGCGCCGCCGCAGGCTTTGACGCAGTCGCGCATGTCATCGAGGCTCATGTTGTCGAGCATGATCCAGTCGGGCTTTTCAGGCAGCACGGCCAGCAGGTCGGCCAGGGACTCCACTTCCACTTCAACGGGGAGCCCCGGATGCGTCAGGCGGACGCGCCGGATGGCGGCCGCCAGGTTGGGGGTGCCTCCCAGGCGCCAGAGGAACCGGTGGTTGTCCTTGAGGAGGACCATGTCGTACAACCCCATCCGGTGATTCGTGCCCCCGCCGCAGAGAACGGCGTATTTCTCCAGCTGGCGGAGCGTGGGCGTCGTCTTGCGGGTGTCCAGGATCTTGACGGGGTACGGTTTGACCTGGTCGACGAACCGGGCGGTCAGGGTGGCGATGCCGGTCATGCGCTGCATGAAGTTCAGGGCGGTCCGCTCGGCGGTCAGGATCTTGCCGGCATTGCCGCGGACGGTCAGGATCACGTCGTCCGGTTTGGCGGCGGCGCCGTCCGCCACGCCGGTGTCGCACTGGATCGCCGGGTCGAGCTCGCGGAAGACGGCCGCCGCAAGGCCGCCGCCGGCGATGCGGCAGGCGGTGCGGGCGATGATCTGGGCGGTGGCCTTCAGGCGCGGCGGCACCAGGGCGCGGGTGGTGGCGTCGCCGTTCCCGATATCCTCGCGCAGGGCGCGGCGGATCAGGGTCAGCACATGGGGATCGGCGGACAGGTCGGGCAGCGGAGTCGTCATGGCAGAATCTCCCAGCGGATGGGCAGGTAAACGCCTTCAAAGGGAAGCGGCGATTCGATCTGGACCGGGAAGGCGTTGTCGAGCCGGTGATAGTGCGTTTTGTGGTCGGCGGAATGGATGGAAAACGAGAACAGGCAGGTGCCGGTGGCCACGGGCAGGCGGGGCAGCGTCAGGCGGATGGCCCCCTCCCCCTCGATAAACGGGATGTCCGTCTTTTCGATCTGCGTGTTGTTTCCGTAGAGGCGCTGGCCGGACGCCGCAGCCACGGCGAAACCGAAAACGGGATCCGCGATTTTCGCGGACGCCTTGTAGGCGATCGTAATGACGATCGGCTCGTCCCAGCGGAAGTCGCGGCGGGGCGCGCCATCCGCCCCGGCCAGCGTGACGTTCGTGATGACCGCTTCCCGCGTGCCCCACTCCCGCTTCAGCACGTCGGCGTGCTGCTGGCGCAGGTTGGACTCGTACTGGTTGACGATGGAGTCGGGCGAGCCGTCGCCCAGCACGCGGCCGGCGCTGAGAAAAAGGATCCGGTTGCTGATGGCCTGGATGGTCCGCATGTCGTGCGACACGATCAGCATCGTCTTGCCGCGCTTCCGGAAATCCTCCATGCGCTGGAGGCATTTCTGCTGGAAGGTCAGATCGCCCACCGCCAGCACCTCGTCGACGAGAAGGATGTCGGGGTCGACTTCCACCGCCACGGCGAAGCCGAGCCGGACATACATGCCCGAGGAGTAGTGCTTGACGGGCTGGTCGATGTAGTCGCGCAGCTCGGCGAACTCGACGATGCGGTCGAAACGCTCCACCATGCGGCTTTTGGACAGGCCCATGATGGAGCCCCAGAGGAAGACGTTTTCGCGGCCCGTCAGCTCGGGATGGAAGCCGGCCCCCAGTTCGAGCAGCGAGGAGATGCGGCCCGAGGCCGTGATCCGGCCCATGGTGGGCGACAGGGTTCCGGCGAGGAGCGACAGCAGCGTGCTTTTGCCCGCCCCGTTGGCGCCGATGATGCCGAGCGTCTCGCCCTGGTTGACCGAGAAGGTGACGTCGCGCAGGGCCCAGAACTCACGGGCCGGGACGCGGCGGAAGAGCCCGAGCATAGCCGCCTTCAGCGTGCGGGAGCCGCTTTGCTGGAGGATGAACCGCTTGCTCACGGCCTGGACGTCGATGACGGCTGATTTCATGTTACAACTCGTCTCCAAAGCGGGTCTGCACCCTCTGGAACAGCCAGATGCCGGCCAGGAGTACGGCCCAGCAGATGACGAACGAGAGCGCCGGAAGCCAGGGGCTCACCAGGGAGGGCGCGCCCAGGAGAATGGCGCGGTACGCCACCACGAGGCCGGCCATGGGGTTGCAGAAATAGAGCATTTCGCAGAACGCGGGCAGCTTGGCGCGGATCGCATCGAGCGGCAAGGCGAGCGGATACAGGATGGGCGTCAGGAAGAACCAGGCCATGACGACATGGCCGAGCAGGTGCTCGGCATCGCGGAAAAAGACGTTGGCGGCGGAGAGCATGGCGGCCAGCCCCATGCAGAGCGCCGCCTGGGTCAGCATGATGACCGGCAGCCAGGCCAGGCTTCCCCACTGGATCGGGGCCTGAACAATAAGAAGGTACGCCAGGAGAACCAGGAACGACATGAGAAAATTGATGAGGTTGGCGAGGACCGTGGCCAGCGGCAGCAGGATCCGGGGGAAGGCGGTCTTCTTGACCAGGTTCCCGTTGCCGACCACCGCGTTCAGGGAGTCGTTGCAGCAGAGGCTGACGAACTGCCAGACGATGATGCCGGTCACCAGCACATTAAGGTCGAAAAATCCACGCGCCACCATCCGGAGGAAGCCCCCATACAATAGAATGAAGAAAACCGGACTGGCCAGGGACCAGAAAAAGCCGAGGAAGGAGCCCTTGTAACGGATTTTGATGTTCCGCTGGACCAGGATGCCCAGAAGTTCGCGATGGGCCAGAATGTCGCTAAGAAATGGAAGACGAATTGACATATGAGTGGCCATCATACGGTATCAGGGACGGCTATTCCATCAGAAAAGACTCAGCGCAAGGTGCGGCCGATGGTCCCGAGCAATTCGGTCTTCAGGCTGGGCGCGAGCCGCTCGTCCGTTCCGGTCACCCAGCCGAACTCCTCGGTGAAGGCCTGGGCTTCGGATTTGACGCGGATCGTGCGCCGGTCCTGGGGGAAAATCACGATCACCCGGACGCGGTATTGGGGCAGGTAAATCCCATTCCAGGTGTGGGACCAGGCGGTTCGCAGATAGCCGTCTTCCCGCGACATGACTTCCAGGTCGAAATTGAGCGCCAGGAGTTCCACGGTAGACGCCCAGGCCCGCTCGTAGGGCACGTCGTTGCGGATTTCCAGCGTCGACCAGTGCGCCGGCAGGGTTTGAAATCCCTGCGGCATGGGAGTCGCGCAGCCGGACGCGATCAGGGCAACCAGCAGGATCAGCCGCTTTGCATGCTTTTTCATGGCGCATCTCCCGTTCCGGCGGAGGCACCGATCAGGATGCCCAGGTCGGCTTGAATCGTGTCGCGCAAGCGGGTGTCGTAACCGGCCTCCCACTTGCCTTCTCCGCCGGATTGCGCCTCGGTTTTGACCTCGAGCGTTCTACGGTCGGGCGTAAACTTCAAGGTCACGCGGACCCGGTAAGCCGCATCAAATTCGCCGTTCCAGGTGTAGAGCCAATCGGTGCGCAGGAAGCCGTCCGTCCGGGACAGCACCTCCATGTCGAACCGCTTGACGAGGTAATCCAGGGTGGAGTCCCACGAGCGGTCATACGCCTGATCGGAGCGCACCTGGAGGGACGACCAGTGGGGCGTGACCGACTTGACGAACGGATTTGTTGACGCGCAGCCGGTCAGAATCAGAAGAAGAACGGCTATTCCAGTTCGTTGAACTGACATTTTCATAAGATTAAAAGCGTTGCGCATGCGTGTTCTCCAGCTTTATCTATAAATCGTTCGGCGTCAGACCCGTATGCCTGGCGATTCTCGCGAGCATGGCGGGCCCAATTTCATCGGAATCATGAAAAGCAAAAACGACATCGTCCCAATTCTGTTTTGAGAGAACCTTGTGCGATGTGCCGGCCTGACGTTTGACGATCCAGCCGATCCGGAACAGAGCAGCCAAAACTTTTCGAGCCTTGCTGGCGGGCCAACGACTCATGCGGGAATGGCAAACAAGTCGTTTAGTTCCGGAATCGATTCCCCTTGATCGAGCCGGTCGGCAATGACGCGAAGCGCGAGTGCTTTCGTTTTTGCGACAGCCTCTTCGCGAGTTGCACCGTATGCCAAGACACCAGGCAATTCAGGCACTTCGGCGATCCAGCGCCCATCTTCTTCCTTTTCAACCTCAATGATCATGTTTAAATAATATCAGAAAAAATGACGCAGAACAATATCATTTTATAGCGGCTTGATCGGCTTGATAGAGTCCGAATCACGTCATCCCCGTAAGGGAACAGCATTTCGTGCGCATCGCCCTGACTGCTATAAGCCGAGCTTCAGAATCCGGTTGGCATTCTTCCACATGATCTTTTCATAAGCCTGTTCGCTGATCTTGCCCGAAGCGCGGTTCGCCTTGAGCCACTCGATGTGCTTCATCTGGTTCAATCGCGAGCAATAGTCCAGCCCGAACAGGAGCCGGTCCTGGAATTCCTCGATGAATTCGAAACCGAACACGGGATCGCGGCTGAGCGCGTTGAATCCGCTGCCGGCGGAGATGTCGCCGTGAAGCCCCTTGCAGGTGCGGAAGAGTTCGATCAGGCGGCCGCCGGGCTTGACCGGTCCCGTGGGATATCCGTTCTTCTCCCGGTCGGTCAGTTCGCCGGACAGTTCGCTCCAGAACCCCGGGCTGTGCCCGAAGAAGACCAGGTCCGGAAACCGCTTCAGCACCTTCTCGAACCGCGGCAGGCCGATCTCGTCCAGGATGCCGTAGCCATCCGTCTCGAATGTGGCGGTATGGAACGTGATCGGCAGCCCGGCCTTCTCGCAAGCGGCAAAAAACTTCAGGAAACTGGGATCGTCGAACGGAATGCGCGCCGTCACCTCGCCGATCCCCTTGAAGCCGTGCTCCTTGCACTGTTCCAGCAGGTACAGGTAATCGTCAACCTCGATCAGGTCGGGCCGGCGGGCAATGCGCGGGTCGATATTGTAGAACGGAATGAACCGGCCCGGGTACTGCTCGCAGATGTAGAGGATTTCCCCCATGCTTTGAGGCTCGGCCGGGGTCTCCGGATTGGCGATCGGCAGGATCACGGCCTTGTCGATCCCGAACCGGTCCATCATCGCGATCTGTTCCTGCATGGACATGAACGGCGTCTTGGCGTTCTTGTTCTGCCGTTTGGGCCAGGCGTAAACATGGGCATGAATGTCGATGATCATGACGTTTTATTCCGTTTGTTTTGATGGCCTTGGCGGCGGTTCGCTCCCTTTCCGCCCTGCGCTCCGCCTTGCGATCCGCCCTGTGTTCCGCCTTGTGACCGGCCTTGCGCTCCGCCCTGCGACCGACCTTGCGATCCGCCCTGCGACCGACCTTGCGATCCGCCCTGAGGCCGCCGGTTCTTTCCCTGTTTTTCCTGCCGGGCGCCGGTGGGACGCTGTTGCGGGGCGTTCCGGTCGTTTCGTGCGTTTTGCCCGCTCCGCCGCTCCCCTTCCCCGCCGGCTTTGGGTCTTTCCACACCGGACATCACAAAGTCGATCCGGCGCTTGTCGAAGTCGATCTTGACGACCCGGACCTTGATTTTGGTGCCGACCGAGAAGCTTTCAGACCCGCTGCGCAGCATTTTCTTCTCGCTGTCGAAGGAGACAAAATTCCGGGAGATGGAGGACACGTGAACCAGCCCCTGCAGCTGGAGGTCCAGCAGTTCCACGAACATGCCGAAATTCGTCACGGTGACGATGACGGCGTCGTATTCCTGCTGGCTCTTCCGCTCGAGCTGCTGCTCCAGGTAGCGGTATTTCTTGATCTCCATGAGGCTGCGTTCGGCTTCCTCGGCCTTCTTTTCGGTCAGGGAGCAGTGCTCGGCCAGGATGGGCAGGCGCTCGTTCTGGTACGGCGCCTTGACTCCCGCCAGCACGGCGGCCAGGATGCGGTGCACGACCAGGTCGGGATACCGGCGGATGGGCGACGTGAAATGCGCGTAGTATTTCTTGGCCAGTCCGTAGTGCCCGTCGGGCTTGGGGGAATACATGGCCCGCTTCATGCTCCGCAGCACGGACGTCTGGATGTGGTGCGCCAGGGGGTCCTGGCGGATCGTTTCCAGGAAGGCGGCCATGTTCCGGGGAATGTTGAGGTTGCCGGGCTTGAAGCCCATGCCTTCGAGCTCCATGGTCAGGTCGGCAATCTTCTCCTCCGCGGGCGCCTCGTGCACCCGGTGCAGCAGCTGGAGACCGCGGCGGCTGAGCTCCCAGTCGACGGCCTCGTTGGCCGCCACCATGCACTCCTCGATCAGCTGGTGGGACGGATCGCTGCCGCTGATGCGGATGTCCGTGATCAGCTGCTCCGGGCCCATGACGAACTCGACCTCGGGCATCTCCAGGTCCAGCGCGAAGCGGCCGAAGCGCTGGCGGCGCAGCTGCTGGGCCAGCTCATGCGTCCGCAGGATGCGATCTTTCGCCGGCGCCGGGAAATCGGCCGGCTCCTTGCCGTTCAGGACGTCCAGCGCCTGCTCGTAGGTCAGGCGGAGCCGCGACCGGATGATGCTTTTCGCGAAGGACCGCTCCACCACCACGCCCTTGTCGTCGAAGGTCATGAACACGGAGAAGGTCAGCCGGTCCTCGTCGGGGCGGAGGCTGCAAATGCCGTTGGACAGCTGCTCGGGCAGCATGGGCAGGACGCCGTCCGGGAAATAGACGCTGGTGCCGCGCTTGAACGCTTCCTTGTCGAGCCCGGAGCCTTCCCGGATGAAGTGCGCCACATCCGCGATGTGCACGCCCAGCACGCGCCGGCCCTGGGCGTCGGCTTCCAGCGAGATGGCGTCGTCAAAGTCGCGGGCGCGGGCGGGATCGACGGTGAAGATATAGGTGTCCCGCAGGTCCAGGCGCTTCCCGGGGCGCGCCGACAGGCCGCCCGCCTCCTCGGCCTCGCGCAGCACGGGGGGCGGAAACTCCTGCGGCAGGTCGAAATGGCGGATGATGGTGATCGTGTCGAGGGACGGATTGTCCGACGGTCCGATGACGTCGACGATATCGGCCTCGGGGTTGACGTGGCTGTTTTCCCAGGCGGTGAACTGGATCACCACGCGGTCGCCGGGCTTGGCGCCCTTGGGGTCGAGCACGTAGAAATCCTTCTCGTAGGAGGAGTCGATCGGCACGACGATGAAGAACTTGCCGGCCGCCCGGAGCGTGCCGACCACCATGCGCTGGCCGCGCTCGACGATCCGGACGATCTTGCCTTCGCCCAGCCGGCCGGGCTTCGGGGGCTTGGACGGATCCCGGCGGGCGGTGACCAGGTCGCCAGGCAGAGCGGTGGACTGCTGCCCCTTGGGGACAAACATCAGGGGCGTGCCGTCGGGCGTGCTGATGGTGCCGCCGGAGCGGCGGATTTCAAGGCGGCCGGTGATCAGGTCGGCCGGATCGCCCAGTCCATACTTGTCGTGGCGCAACATGACGATCCGGGCGTCCCGGACCATGGCGTCCAGCATGCCGTGGATTCTCTTGCGGTCTTTCGGCTTCAGCTGGAGGGCCGCCGCGATTTCGCGGGCGTTCAGGGGGGCGTAATCCGGCTGCTGGAGCAGCTGGAGAATGCTGGTTTCGTCGATATGGCCTGGTCGGTTATTCATGTATCACCTTGGATCGGCATTGGCTTTCGAAGCCCGGGAAATTCCACTCGTTTGGAAAGCCCACGCACTGGGCGGGTTTCACCGGCTGGATCCGGCATCCGTTCTCCCCTTCCAGGAAAATGCAGGAGCCATCCGGTTTCTCGATCAGACTAAGCCCGCGCCGGTCATCGGTCAAGCGCGTAAACCGGTCCAGAAACCGTTCGAGAGGCAGGCCCAGATGCGCCGCCATGGCCTCGGCCTCCCGGTCCTTCAGCCGCACATAACCCGGCCAGCGGCAGCAGTTGCCGCACCGGGTACATTGCCGGCGCCCGCTCATGCGATGTCGACCACCGACGGATCGTAATCGGCCGGGGGCTCGTAGCCCAGCAGCCGGATGACGGTGGCGGCCAGGCTGGAGATGCCGAGCCCGGTCTTGCCGGACAGGCGGATCGTTCCGCTCTTGGTCGTATCGTAGATCAGGCACGGAACCGGATTGAGCGAATGGGCCGTCTTCATTTTCGGCGCGCCGGTTTCGGGATCCACCGACACCTTGCCGGTCTTCTTGTTGCGCTCGAACATATCCTCGGCGTTCCCGTGGTCGGCCGAGACGATCAGGATGCCGTTGACCGCCTCGACCGCCTTGATCAGGCGGCCCAGGGCCAGGTCAACCGATTCCACCGCGATCTGCACGGCCTGGAACACCCCCGTGTGCCCCACCATGTCGCCGTTCGGGTAGTTGACGCGCAGGAAGCGGTAGCGGCCGCTGCCGATGGCGGCGCAGAGCGTATCGGTGATTTCGGACGACTTCATCCAGGGGCGCTGTTCGAAGGGGATGACGTCCGAGGGGACTTCCACGTAGGTTTCGAGCTTTTCGCTGAACTTGTCGGAGCGATTGCCGTTGAAGAAATAGGTCACATGCCCGTATTTCTGGGTTTCGCTGATGGAATAGGTCGGCACGCCCGTGGCCGCCAGGAACTCGCCCATCGTGCGGTCGATGGCCGGCGGGGTGACCAGGAAGCGCTTGGGCAGCTTCAGGTCGCCGTCGTACTGCATCATGCCGGCATACACCACCTTGGGCCGCGGATTGCGGTCGAGGCGGTCCAGGTTGTCGTCCTCGAACGCCTTGGTGATCTCGATGGCGCGGTCGCCGCGGAAGTTGAAGAACACCACGCTGTCGTTGTCGCAAATCGGGCCAAGGGGCTTGCCGCCGGCCGCGATGACGAACGCGGGCAGATCCTGGTCGATCACACCCGGGCGCGCCTTGCGGTGCGCCACGATGGCGTCACGGGCCGAGGCGAACTGGGGCCCCTTCCCGCGCACGTGGGTGTCCCAGCCGCGCTGGACCATGCCCCAGTCGGCGTTGTAGCGGTCCATGGTGATGGACATGCGGCCGCCGCCGGAGGCGATCCGGTAATCCACGGTCCCGCCGGCGTTGAGGCCGGCCAGGTAGCTTTCGAAGGGATCCACATACTCGAGCGCGCTGGTTTCGCCCACGTCGCGGCCGTCGAGCAGGATGTGGAGGCGGGCCGTCTTGATACCCGCCTTCTTCGCCGCTTCCAGCATGGCCTTAAGGTGGTCGAGATGGCTGTGCACGTTGCCGTCGGAAAACAGGCCGATGAAATGAAGGGTCGAGCGATGGGTCACGCAGTTGCCGGCGATCTCCTGCCAGGCCTGGCCCCGGAACAGGGCGCCCGTCTGGATGGCTTCCGTGACCAGCTTGGCGCCCTGGGCGAACACCCGGCCGCAGCCGATGGCGTTGTGGCCCACTTCGCTGTTGCCCATGTCCTCGTCGGACGGCAGGCCGACGGCAGTGCCGTGGGCCTTGAGGCTGGTGGATAGCGCGATTTTCATCAGGTTGTTCAAGTGGGGCGTGCAACCGCTGCGGATGGCGTTGCCTTCCACATGGTCGGACAGGCCGAAGCCGTCCAGAATGGCCAGCACCACGGGGCCCTTGGGGCCGGAAGCCGATTGTTTCAAAGCCTGCAGCATGCGTGATTCCTTGTTAAGGGCTGTTTGAAATGTGGTCGGAGACAAAGCGGCGCACCTCGTCGGTGGAGTCCGGAAGCGTGGTGCGGCGCACCGGGAGCGACACCAGGGCGTCGAGCAGCGGATGATGCGCCAAGTCATCGCAGATGGCCTCCTTGATGGCCTCCCCAAACTTGGCGGGATGCGCGGTGGCCAGGCAGATCATGGGCTCCGCCGGATCCAGGTGGCGCTCCGCGCAGGCCAGCCCCACGGCGGTGTGCGGGTCGGCCAGGTACTGATGATCCTGCCAGGTCCGGCGGATCGCCTCGAGCGTTTCCGCCCGGGAGGCCGAGCCGGCGGCGATCAGGGTTTCGGGACGGCTCTGCCAGTCCGTCACGACCAGGCGGCCGGTCTGGCGGAAGTCCTGCATCCACTGGCGGACGGCGGCGGCGTTGCCGTCGGCCCGGCAGAAGAGGTAGCGCTCGAAGTTGCTGGCCACCTGGATGTCCATCGACGGGCTGGGCGTCACGTGCACGTCGCCCGACTGATAGACGCCGGTGTTGAAAAAGCGGGACAGGATGTCGTTGTCGTTGGCGGCCAGCACCAGCCGGCCGACGGGCAGCCCCATGCGGGCGGCCACATAACCGGCGAAGATGTCGCCGAAATTGCCGGTGGGCACGGTGAACCGCACGCGCGCCGCGCCGGTTTCGGCCTGGACGCGGAAGGCGGCGTAGAAGTAGTAGACGATCTGCGCCAGGATGCGCGCCCAGTTGATGGAATTGACGGCGCCGAGGGAATGGGCATCCCGGAAATCGAGATCGTTGAACAGCTCCTTGACGATGCCCTGGCAGTCGTCGAAGGTGCCGTCCACCGCGAGGCAGAAGACGTTGTCGTCGAGCACCGAGGTCATCTGCCGTTCCTGGACGGGGCTCACGCGGCCGTTGGGGAACAGGACGAAGATGCGGATGTTCTCCCGGCCGCGCACGCCGTAGATGGCGGCGGATCCGGTGTCCCCGCTGGTGGCGGCAACGATGTTGAGCTGGCCGCCCGTGCGGGCGAGAATGTATTCGAACAGGCCGCCGAGGAACTGGAGGGCGATGTCCTTGAACGCCAGGGTCGGCCCGTGGAACAGCTCCAGGACGTGGAGCGGCCCCACCTTGACGACGGGAGTCACCGCGGGATCGCGGAAGGTATCGTAGCTGTCGGCCACAATCCGGCGCAGGTCGGCGTCGGGAATGTCGGTGAACAGGCGCATGATTTCGAATGCCAGGTCGGCATACGACAGGCCCTTCCAGGCGTCCAGCCGGTCCCGCACGTCCGGAATGGCCGCCGGCAGCAGCAGGCCGCCGTCGCGGGCCAATCCGGTCATGACGGCCTGCTGGAAATCCATCGGCTCGCCGCCACCCCGGGTGCTGATATAAGTCATGGATGCCATGGGTCCTCGTAAAAGCCTTTTATCATACCCGTTCCCCTAGCGATTTTCAAGCAGGATCAGGGGGGTGGACAAGGTGGACCTTGTGGACTTTGTGGACAAAGTGCTATTGTCGCAGCGTTGTAAAGAGAGCATGCATGCAGTATCTCGAGAACGAATGAACGAGCAATAGGCCGGCACATGACAGTTCATAAGCCCAACTTCCTGTTTCTCCTCCCTGATCAGCACCGGCCCGACTGGCTGGGCTGCAATCCTGCGCTCCCGTTGCGCACGCCGAACATCGACCGGCTGTGCGCCCGGGGCACCCGCTTCACCAACGCCTTCACCCCCTCCCCCGTCTGCGCTCCCGCGCGGGCCTGCCTGGCTTCTGGGCTCCGCTATGAGCAGTGCCGCGTGCCGAGCAACAACGAGACGTATCCGCTCGATCTACCCACCTATTACCAGCGTCTTCGCGATGCCGGCTACCGCGTCTGCACCGTCGGGAAGCTCGACCTTCACAAGGACCTGGCCAAGCCGCGGGCGGAGCTGGATTGGGGTCTGGACGGCTCGCGCCTGTTAAAGGAACGGGGCTTTACCGAAGGCATCGACAACGAGGGCAAGCTGGACGGCAGCGGATCCTATCGGGCCGCAGGCAGGCCCAAGGGGCCCTACCTCCAATTCCTTCACGAGCGGGGGCTGGCGGACATTTATGCAAAGGAGCACCAGGAGCGCCATCTGCACAAGGCGGCCTATGTCACCGCCCTGCCCGACGACGCCTATTGCGACAACTGGATCGCGGAGAACGGCCTGCGCTTCCTGTCCCGGTTTCCGAAAAATCAGCCCTGGCACCTGATCGTCAATTTCACAGGCCCGCACGAGCCCATGGACGTGACCCCGCGCATGCGTGACGCCTGGGAAGGCGTCGCGTTCACGCCCCCGGTTGAAAACGCGCAGGCCGATTATACGCCCGAGGATCACCAGCGGAACCGCCGCTACTATGCGGCCGAGATCGAGAACATCGACCGGCAGGTCGGCCGTTTCATCGCGGCCGTGGAGGCCCGGGGCGAGCTGGACAACACGGTGATCGTCTATTCCAGCGATCACGGCGAGATGCTGGGTGACCATGGCAAGTGGGGCAAGCAATCCTGGCGCACGCCGTCGGCGGGCATTCCCCTGATCGCGGCGGGCCCGGGCATCCGCACCGGCGTCACCACCGCCGCGCTGGCCAGCCTGCACGACGTGGGCGCCACGTTCCTGGATTATGCCGCCGCGCCGCCCCTGCCCGCCATGGACGCGCGTTCCCTGCGCGCCGTGCTGGAAGGCCGGACGGAAACGCATCGCGCCTTCATCCGCAGCGCGCTCGGAAAATGGCGCATGGTGTTCGACGGCCATTACAAGCTGGTCAGCAGTTCGGATCAGCCCGATATGCTGTTTGATCTCCAGGCCGATCCGCTGGAGTGCGCCAATATCGCGCCCAATCGGCCTGAGGTGGTGGAACAAATGCGGCAAAAACTCGATTCATAAGAAAGAGAACCACGAATTAACACGAATAGACACCAATAAAGAGAGTTAAGATTCGTGTTAATTAGTGTCCATTCGTGGTTGGCTGTTATTCTTCGTCTACCACTCCACAACCACTTTCACCGCGCCCGACGCGCGATCGCCCGCCAGTTTCAC
>CAYZVY010000024.1:0-28719 GCA_964481675.1 uncultured Verrucomicrobiota bacterium | reverse complement strand
ACGGCGGCACCGGCCACCCCGGCCGCTCCGGCGTCCCTCTCCATGATGAAACCCTGAGTCGAATTGGAATGGCTCTTACTTAAGGCGGGAATGGGACGGTCATGCTTAATGTGTGTTTGGTACAGCGGGACCTACGGGACCGCTGCGGGCGGCTCACAGCGGTCCCGTAGGTCCCGCTGTACCCCGCTTCCCGTACGGGTCGCACGGTGCTTAAGCAAGCGCCATTCGAGTCAGACTGTATGACACGAATGAGCAGGCGAGATGTTCTCAAAACCGCCGGGGTGGCGGCGGCGGCTCTCGCCCTGCCCCGGTTCGCCCGCTCGGAGGCTCCCGTGACACCCAACATGATCTGGATTTTCTGCGACGAACTGCGCACGAACGCGCTCGGGTGCTATGGTCATCCGAAGCTGAAGCTGCACACGCCGAACATCGACCGGCTGGCGGCCTCGGGCGTGCGTTTCACGAACCACTTCTGCAATTCGCCGGTCTGCGTCTCCTCCCGCGTAGCCACGCTCACCGGCCGCTATCCCGAACAGACCGGAGTCTACAACAACGAAGGCGCCTGGAAAAACTTCCGGATCCCCGTGCCGCTGCCGGTCGCGTTCACGCAGGTGCTGGCGCGGAACGGCATCCCGACCGCCAATTTCGGCAAGATTCACGTGGCCGCTCCAATGTATCCCCACGCCACGCCTGGGTATGAGCTGTTCCAGCATCACAACCCCGCAGGCGGGGAGATGGGCTTCTTTGGAAAGCTGGGCGAACAGAAGGTACAGATGATCCGCTCGCCCAATGGCGGGATGCAGGGCGGGATTTTCCCGGACGACGTCCCCTACCCGCCCGACCAGGTGGTCAACAACGGGCTGGCCTGGATGGCGGAGCAGAAGGGCCCTTTCTTTGCCCGCCTCTCCATCCTCCAGCCTCATACGCCCGTGATGCCGCCGGCCGCCTTTTACAGGCTTTACGAAGACCAGGACCCGGGGCTTCCGCCGCCTTTGCCGGCCACGCTGTCGACGTTCGAGCGCCGGGTGGCCGAGATCCACCAGGTGGACAAGATGGACCGGGAACTGCTCCGCAAGGCCCGCCGCTGCTATTACGCCCAGGTGGCGTGGGTCGACTTCCAGGTCGGCAAGGTGCTGCAGTTCCTCGAGAAGAAGGGGCTGCTGGAAAAGACGCTCATCGTGTTCGGGGCCGACCATGGCACGCCGGGCGGCGATACGGGGGCGTTTGAAAAGCACACCTTTGCGCCCTGCGTGCACCGGGTGCCGTTCATCGTGAGCCGGCCAGGAGTGCTCAAGGGCGGCCAGGTGCGGACCGATATCTGCGACAGCCTGGATCTGGGGCGCACGGTCCTGGCCGCGGCCGGGCTGGCGGCGCCGGAGTCGTTCATGGGACGGGACCTGTTTTCCGCGCCGGCGCCCGAGGCGGTTTACGCGACCATCGGCTTCGGGGAGCCCGGCTGCAAGCTGGCACCCAATGGCGGGCGGGGCGACTGGCTTGGCGGGCGCGGCTGGCCGCGCCGGAGCTGCGTGCGCACGGCCCGGTTCCGGCTCGACAAGAACATGCGGATGGACGGCCGGAAAGCCGCCCCGGAGGACGAGGACCTTTTCCTGGCGGACATGCTGGCTGACCCCGATGAGACGGTCAACCTGGCGGGGAAGCCGGAGTTCGCGGCGGAGGTCAAGCGGCTCAGCGCCCTGCTGGACGCGCATGCGGCCAACGCCGTCACCGTTCCGCTGGAATGCATCCGGCGATAACACCGCGCTTGTCTACGACGGAAGGCTTTGGCATAGTCTTTCGGATGAATGGACCGCTGGCGAAACGAACGTGAGGAACGGCTTCTGATATGACGATGACATTCCCCATTGAATTTGCACTTTGGACCCTGGGCGGCTTTGTGGCGGCCGAAATCCTCTCGGCCGCCTGGAGCTGGATCTTCCTGCCGCTGGCCCGGCGCCGCCGGGCCGGCCTGGACGTGCTGATCCTCACCAGCATCCGGGCGCCGGCGCAGTGGACGGTCGTGACGGCCGCCCTTTACATGGGCATCATCGGCATGTCCCAGCGGCATCCGTCTGTGATCGGCCAGATCGCCTGGATCGCCTACACCGGCCTGGTTTACGTGGCCCTCGTCCTGGCCGCCACGGTCATGGTCTATTCCACCGCCCGGGCCTTCACGGAATGGCACGCGACAGAGGCGCGCGGAAAGGCGCACACCATCCTGAACGACCAGTTCATGATGCTGTTCCGGAAGACCGCCGGCTTCGTGTTCACCTTCATTGCCCTCACGATCATCCTGGGCCATTTCGGCGTCCAGATCACCGGCCTGCTGGCGACGGCCGGCGTCGCCTCGCTGGCCATCGCGCTGGCCGCCCAGGAGACGCTGAGCAACATGATCGCCGGCTTTGCCCTGATCACGGACGGGGCCTTCCGGCCGGGCGACCGGATCGAGCTGGCCAACGGGAAGGCGGGCGACGTGCTGGAGGTCGGCCTGCGCAGCACCCGGATCACGACGGACGACAACACCATCATCAACATCCCCAATTCCGAAATCGCGAAAAACCAGATCGTCAACCTGAGCGCCCCCGATCCGCGCTTCAAAATCCGCGCCACGCTGGGGGTGGCCTATGGCACGGACCTGCGCAAGACCAAGGCCATCCTGTTTGAGATTTTCAAGTCGCATCCCGACGTGCTTCCGCGCCCGGAGCCCGAGGTGTTCTTTACCGAATTCGGCGACTCGTCCCTGACATTGCGCTACGGGTGCTGGGTGGCGGACTATCGCGATCAATACCGGGTCCGGGACAGCCTGAACATGGCGATCAAGGACCGGTTCGAGGCTGAAGGCGTGCAGATTCCATTCCCCCAACGGGACGTGCATATCCGATGAAAACCAATCCGGTTGGTCCCTTGACTTTAGGCGTGGCGTATTATCCCGAGCACGATCCCGAATCGGAGTGGGAGCGCGACGCTGTGCTGATGCGCGAGCTCGGGCTGAACTGCATCCGCATCGGCGAGTTCTGCTGGAATCGCATGGAAACGTCAAACGGCATTTTCCATTTCGACTGGATCGACCGGTGCATGACGCTCTTTGACAGGCACGGGATCAAGACGATCCTCTGCACCCCCACGGCGAACCCGCCGGCCTGGCTCTGCGAGAAGCACCCGGACATCCACCCCGTCCTCCCGGACGGCCGCAAGGGGCTCTTCGGCGGGCGGCGGCAGGCCAGCCTGTTCCACACCGCCTACCGGCATCACAGCGTGCGCATCGCGGAAGCGCTGGCGAAGCGCTTTGCCGACCATCCGGCGGTGATCGGCTGGCAGCTGGACAACGAGGTCGGCTCCTATTCGGCCCTGGACTGTTCGGCGCCCGCGTTGAAAGCCTTCCACGAGTGGCTCGAGCGGACATACGGGACCGTGGACACTCTCAACCGCAGCCTGGGGCTGATCTTCTGGAACCAGGAGGTGGAACGCTTCAACCAGGTTCCGGCGCCCACCGAGATGCAGTGCACGCGCAGCCCGCAGCTGGTCCTGGCCTACAACCGGTTCTGCCATCAAGGCATGGCCGACTACCTGCTGACGCAGGCCGCCGTGGTGCGGAACCATGTGCCGGCCGACCGGTTCCTGGTGGCCAGCGCGGTCTTCCCGGTTCTCCATTGCCTGTTCGAGAAACAGCGGGAGCGCGGCGTGGCGTGGGTCGACTCGGTGACCGTGCACCAGTATCCCGAGCTGATGCCCGAACCGGGGGCGGCCGCCCAGCATCTCGACCTGATGCGGTCCCTGGATTCGGACAAGCCGTTCCGCGTCCTCGAGCACCAGGTCGGGTCCGGCGCCTCCACGGCGGGCGGCCTGGAAGACCGCATCCGGCGCTGCTGGTCGCTGGAAACCCTGGCACACGGCAGCCGCACCCTCCTCTGGTTCCACTGGCGGCGCTTCCGCACGGGCTGCGAATGGCGGCATACGCCGGTGGTTGAACGCGACCGGCAGCCGCGCGAGGTGTTCACGGGGCTTCAGTCCGCCATCCGCGAGATGCGCCGGATCGAGCCGCTGCTGGCCGCCGGCCACGTGGCGCCCGACGTGCAGATCCTGTCCAGCTATCTCAACGCCATGGCCCGCGACCGCTCCAGCGAGGCGATTTTCTGGATGGAAATCCAGCTGCCCGACGCCGCCCGCGTGCGCTTTCCGATGTGGGCCCGCGAAACCCTGCGGGCGGCCTACAGGCCCCTGACCCACCTGGGCCTGACGCCGGCCTTTGTCCGCGAGGACGAGGCGTGGGATCCGGCCCTGCCGCTGGTGGCGACCGACCTGGACATCTGCCCGCCGGCCCTGCTGAAAAAGCTGGAAGCCTGGTGCTTCAGCGGCGGCACGCTGATCGTCTTTCCCGGGGCGGGCGAGCGGGACGAGAACGGCGCGCACCGGGAGTCGCCCCCGCCCGGCAACCTGGCGGAGCTGGTCGGCGCCGTCCATGCCCACTATTACCCGATGACCCACAACAGCGGCGGCACGTTCAATCACATGGCCGGGGAAGCCCTGGCCGGCGGCGCCAACCCGGATGAGCCGGTGGCGCAGGTCCGGTTCGGCTCCGACGTGCTGGCGTTCGATGTCCGGCATGGCGAGGTGCTGAAGGCGGTGGACGCGGCCATTCTGGGCGTTTACGAAACGGGCCCCTACCCCGGCCAGCCGGCCGTGGTGCAGCGGGCGCTCGGCGGCGGCCGCGTGATCTACCTGGGCGCCGTGCCGCGCACCGCGGCGGATGCCGCCGCCTTCTACCGCCTGGTCCTGACGGTCCCGCCGCCCGCTCCCTGCCGCCGGATCCGCTGGACAGGCCCCGCCGGGCCGTTCGAGTTCCTCATCAACGACAGCTCCGATTCAGTCCCGTTAACAGGGACAGTCCGCGACCGGATCACGGATACGGACATCCAGGCCATTCCGCCCTATGGCATCGTGTGCCATGCGGCCCCGGTACCGCGGATTGGTACAGCGGGACCTACGGGACCGCTGTGAGCCGCCCGCAGCGGTCCCGTAGGTCCCGCTGTACCCCGCTTCCCGTTGTAGGTCACAGCGCCCCTACACCGGGGGCGTGGAGGCGCCGGACTTGCGGGCGCCGCAAGCAGCGCCCCTACACAGGGCATCAGGCAGTCGACCGGAAATCCCGATGCTGGCTTTTTGCGCCCGGCATGGCATAATACGCGTTTACTGAAAAGGAGCTGTTTCCATGAAAGCTATTTTAGGAACAATCGCCCTGGAGCCGAACCGCTGGACCGGCAAGCGCAATCCGCGCTATTCCCTGCTCGAGCTGCTTCCGCTGGCCAGGGACTACGGCTTCGACAAGCTGGAAGTCTGGCAGTGGCACGTCTCCACCCGCTACCTGAAGGACATGCGGGAAGCGAAGGCCAAAGGCGATGAACTGGGCATTTCCTTCCCCTACATCGGCGTCTACCCCGCGTTCATCCTGGACGGCCCGGACGGCCGGGAGGAGGAGCGCATCCAGGCGGACGTGCTGGACAAGGCCGAGATCCTGGGGACGCGGGCCTTGAAGATCATGCTGGGCGTGGGGCTGAAAGGGTCGGCCGCCACGCCCGAACTGGTTGCGAAAACCGCGGACCGCTTTGGCGCCTGGTACCGCGCCGCAAAGGCGCGCGGCATCTCCATGGCGGTCGAGCTGCACGGCGGCACGATGTTCGACCCCGTGGAGAGCGGGATCGCCTTCATGGCGCGCTACCCGGAGCTGGACTTTTCGATCTGCTACCAGCCGTACGATTTCACCGATACCGCCAAGGGGCTCGCGCTGGCCGACCGGTTCGCCGGCCGGATCAGCCACATTCATCTTCAAGCGCCCCAGCCCCGCGAAAAGGGCGGCAAATACGACCTGCTGGAAGACTCCCCGTTCGACTTCCGCCAGCTGATCCCGCATATCCTGCGCCGCAACCCCGCCGCCACCATGACGCTTGAATTCGTCAGGGACTGCATCCAGAACGATACCCCGTTCGACATCAAGCCGGTTCTGGAGAGCGCGCGGCGAGACGGCGAGTTCGTGGACCGGGTCATCGCCGGTATGGGCCCGGCGTCGTGAAGCGGCTGCTTTTCGTCGGCACCTATTCGACCCGCGGCTCCCGCGGCCTGTACGCCTGCGAGGCCGATTCCGAGACGGGCGCCCTGGCGCCGCTGGCCGAACCCCTTCTGGCGGAACCGGCCGTCAATCCGTCCTTTCTGGCATGCCGCAACGGCTGGCTCTATGCGTCCGGCGAGATGGGGGACGCCGCCTCGCCCCGTACCGGGGGCGTGGCCGCCTTCCGCATCCGGGGCCGTAACGGGGCCCTTGAGCGGGCGGGCAGCGTGCCCTGCGGCAAGGGTGCCCCCTGCCACGTGCTGGTGTTCGACGGGGGCCGCCGACTGGCGGCAGCCCAGTATACGGCCGGCGAATTACACATCATCGCGCTGCATCCGGACGGATCCCTGAAAGGCGTCGAACGCATTTTCAGGAACGAGGGAAGCGGGCCCATGAAGTCGCGCCAGGAAGGGCCCCATGTGCATTCGGCCTGCGCCTCGCCCGATGGCCGGACGCTTTTTTCGCCCGACCTGGGCACGGACCGCGTGAACGCCTATCGCATCGAGCCGGCCGCCCTCGTCCCGATCGAGCCGCTGATCTGTCCCCCGGGTTCCGGGCCGCGGCACATGACCCTGTCGGCCGACGGCCGGTTCCTGTGGGTCGCGGGCGAGCTGGATTCCATGGTCACGGGGTTCCGGAAAGAGGGCGACGCGTATAAGCAATTCGGCCACTGGCCGTTGCTGCCGCCTGACTTCACGGGCGAAAGCTGGGCGGCTGAAATACGCCTTCACCCGAATGGCCGGTGGCTGTATGCCACCAACCGCGGGCTGGACGACGTGGTGTCGATGGACGTGCGGGCGGACGGCACGCCCCGCATCACCGGCCGCGCCAGGACGGGAGCCTGGCCGAGGGGCATGATCCTGTCGCCCGACGGGCGGTTCGCGTATGTCGGGGCGCAGCATGCGGACCGGATCGATGTGTATGCGATCGATCCGGTGACGGGCGTGCCGGTGAAATGCGGCGGGCTGGACGGCATCCCCTCGCCCGTCGGGTTCGCCTTTGCCGAGTGAACAGCGGGCGGGCCGCTAGGGGCAATAGCCAGGGGGAAGCGTGAGTTTGAATCCGGGCGGATCCTGGATCAGCAAGCCGCGATCGGGATCGGCATCCAGCTGCCGGACCGGGTACCGTTTCCACTGCTCGCCGTCGAGGCCTTCGACTTCGCCCGCCTCCCGCAGGGTGGCCATGAGCGTGCGCCGCAGGTCGGCCAGGTCGGGCTGGCAGAAGACCAGGCCGGCCCGGTTGCGCGTCTCCTCGGGATCGTTTACCCGGTCGAAGAGGAACTCGCGGTTGTCCGGGGCGCTGTAGGCATACTTCCACCGGCGCGTCACCAGGGTGTAGAGGGCGTGCTCCCCCCTGGCGTGCTGGATGAAGACGCCGGGGCGGTCGCTACCGCAGGCGGCGGCCGCCGCCAGGTCAATGCCGTCGGTCTTCATGCCCCCCACCCCCGCGGCCGCCAGGAGGGTCGGCGCCACATCCACCAGGCTCACGGGCAAATCGCACCGCTGCCCGCCCTCCAGCAGCCCGGGCAGCCGGGCCAGCAGCGGGATGCGCGCGCAGGAGTCGTGCATGCTACGCTTGCCGAAGCTGTGATAGTCGCCCAGCAGCTCGCCATGATCCGAGGTGAACAGGACGAGCGTGTTGTCCGCCTGCCCGGTGTCGTCGAGGGCCTCGAGCAGGCGGCCGACCTGCCAGTCGAGGAAGGAAATGCAGGCGTAATAATGGGCCTTGAGGCCGCGCACCAGGTTGACGTCCCACCCCTGGTCCCGGTACTTGTACCGATTCTGGTGCCTGTTGATCCAGGTCAGGAGCGCGCTGTCATCCGGCGGCGTTTTGGGCAGCGGCATCAGCGGGGCCCGGTACAGTTTATGCCAGGGCGCGGGCGGGGCGAACGGCGGATGGGGGTGGATGAAGCTGGAGAAGAGCATCCAAGGGCGCGTCTGGCCGGCCTGCTCGCGGATGAAGGCCGTGCTGCGGTCCCCGATCCAGGCGGTGGGATGGCTCTCGGGGGGAAGCAGGGACACCTGGGGCGTGTAATACATTTCGCCGCGCACGCCATGCGGTTCGGTAACCCAGCCGAATCCCTGTTGTTCAAGGAACCGCTGATAGTCGGTGGAGCCCTTCGGCTGGAGCTCCTCCTGGGTTTCGCGCGTCTCGAACCCGCGAAGGGCATCGGGGTCCGGCCGGAAATGGCACTTGCCAATGCCGTGGGTGCGGTAGCCGGCGTCCGTCAGCAGGCGCATGAACGAGGGCCGGTCGTCCGGCATGGGAAACTGGTTTTCGTAACAATGGGTGGCAGCGGGATACTGGCCGTAATGCAGGCTGCACCGGGCGGAAACGCAGACGGGGGATGGCGAGTAGGCTGACGTGAACGACACGCCCTCCCGGCACAGGCGATCGAGCGCCGGCGTGCGGATGACGGGATTCCCCAGCGCATGAATCGTGTCGAACCGCTGCTGATCCGTGAAAATCACCACGATGTTGGGCCGCTTATCCATATCACAAGAATGCCATAGTCGTCCGCGGTTTGACCAGTTCGAATGCTTGTTTTATGTTTTCCGGAGTCATTTTCCCAATACGGGTACTAAGTGAGCAGTCAATGTTTGTATAAACATTTGCGCTTGACTGAAACGTCATGATGATCAACAATCTAGGCCTATTCGGTTGATTGGTTTAAACTTTCAGCCCTCGATAACTGAACACACAAGGAATGATGAAATGGCGAATCTTGGTAAAATATTGAAAGAAGAGATCGTTCGGCTCAGCAAGAAAAATGCCGCTGCCCTGGCCAAGCCCCTGAACACCCAGATCCGGACGCTGAAGCACCAGGTGCGCACCCTCACCGTGAGCTTGAAGACGCTGGAAGCCGCCGTCCGCAAGGGAACAGCCGCCTTGCCGGCCGCCGGCGACGCGGACGCCGCCCCCGCGAAAGGCCGCGCCTTCACCGCGAAGAACATCAAGGCCCTTCGCGCCCGGTTCAAGATCACCCAGTCGGAACTGGCCAAGCTGGCCAAGGTCTCCTCCCAGGCTGTTGTGATGTGGGAACACAAGACCGGGAAAATCCGGCTGCGCCACGCGACCTATGACGCCCTCGCCGCCGTGCGCGCCATGCGCAAGGCCGATGTGAAGGCCGTTCTGAAGCCCGCCGCCAAGCCTGCCGCGAAACCCGCTGCGAAGCCTGCTGCCCCGGCGAAGAAGAAATGACCCGGCCCCTGCTGGCGGCCTATTACTTTCCGAACTATCACACCGACGATCCCCGCAACCAGCAGGTGCATGGCGCGGGCTGGTCGGAATGGGAGCTGGTCAAGCGGGCCGAACCCCGCTTTCCAGGCCACCGCCAGCCGGTCCTTCCCGCCTGGGGCATGGACAGCGAGTCCGATCCGCCCGCCATGGCCCGGCGCATCGACGCCGCGGCCGATCACGGCGTGGATGCCTTTCTCTTCGACTGGTATTGGTATGATGACGGGCCCTTCCTGCAGAAGGGGCTGGATGCGGGCTTCCTGCGGGCGCCGAACCGGGACCGCATCCAGTTCGCGCTCATGTGGGCCAACCACAACTGGACGGACATCCATCCGCACAAGCGGCGCATCCCGCCCCTGCTCCGGTATCCGGGCAAGGTGACGCCGGCCACGTTCGAGACGGTGGCCGCCCACGTCACCGGCGCCTACTTCAGCCAGCCGAACTATCTGAAGCTGGACGGGAGTCCCTATTTCTCCATTTATGAAATCGGAACGCTGGTGGCCAGCTTCGGGTCGGTTGCCGAAACGCGGAAAGCGCTCGACCGGTTCCGCGAGCGGGTCCGGGCCGCGGGGTTCCCGGACCTGCACCTGAACGCGGTCGTCTGGGGCCGCCCCATCCTGCCCGGCGAAACCACGCCCGCCGATCCGCCGAAGCTGGTGGCGGAGCTGGGCTTTGACAGCACCACCTCGTATGTGTGGATCCACCACTGGAAACCCGGCCCCGTGGCCACGATCCCGTTTGAGACGGTGCTCGCGCAATACCTGGCCTATTGGGACAGCTCGGTCCACAACAGGTACAGCGTGCCGTATTTCCCCAACCTCACGGTCGGCTGGGATTCCAGCCCCCGCACCGTGCAATCCGACGTGTGGGAGCCCGGCCTGGGCTATCCGTTCACGCCGGTGATCACCGGCAACACGCCGGGCGCCTTCCGGAAAGCCTGCGAGACGATCCGCGACCGCCTGCCCGAACGCGGCAATCCGGCGCTGATCACGATCAACGCCTGGAACGAGTGGACGGAAGGAAGCATGCTGGAGCCCAGCCTGGATTACGGCCTGGGCTACCTGGACGCGCTGAAGTCCGTCTTCGGCTAGGCGCCCCGCTGTTCCGCCGGCGGACGATCCCGGACGGCCAGCGCAATCAGCCAGCCGATCAGCAGCAGCCCGGCCGTGACGGCGAAAGCGAGAACCGACGCCTGGGCGGGCGCCTTATCCTTCAGGAACGCCACCAGCTGGGGCCCCGCAATGCCGGCCGCCGACCAGGCCGTCAGCATGGCCCCGTAGGCGAAGGGCATGACCGGGCCGCCAAAGCGGTCGTGGATGAACGACGGCATCGTGCCGAACCCGCCGCCGTAGCACAGCAGGACATAGCAGACCAGGGCGCTGAAGATCCAGGGCTGGGTGGTCTGCGTGAGCAGGAGGAACACCAGCACCTGGGACAGCAGCAGGATCCGGAACGTCAGCGCCCGCCCGATATGATCCGACACCCAGCCCCACAGCATCCGGCCGGCCCCGTTGAACAGGGAGCTGATGGCGATCAGCGTCGCGCCGGCGGCAACGGCCTCGGCCGCCGACTTGCCGCCGCGCGCCAGGATCAGATCCTGAAGCAGGGGGGACTGGAACGGAATGATGGCGATCCCGGCCACGATGTTGAAAAAGAAGACGAGCCAGAGCAGGCAGAATGCACCGCCGAACCAGGCCGTGGATTGAGGCGCGGCGGCGGAGGCGCCGGCCGGGGTCGGCCCCGGATTCCGCATCAGCCCGCCGAGCAGCGGAACGACCAGCAGGAAGACCACGCCGAGGCCGGCGAACACCACATCGATGCGGCCCCCGCTCCACGCCATCAGGAGGGGCGCCAGCACCTTGCTCATGAGCAGGGCGCCCATGCCGAAGCCCATGATCACCATGCCGGTGGCAAGACCCTTTTTATCGGGGAACCACTTGGAGACGGTCGCAACGGGCGTCACATACCCCAGCCCCAGCCCGATGCCGCCGATGACGCCATAGCCGAGATACAGGCCGTAAAGGCTTTCGACATGCAGCGCCCAGGCGGCTAGCAGATAGCCCAGGCCGAACAGGATGCCGCCGGTCACCGCCAGCCGGCGGGGTCCCAGCCGCGGCAGCAGAAAGCCGCCCAGGGCGGCCGCCAGGCCCAGGAAACAGATGGCCGTGCTGAACGTCCAGGCCACCTGGCTCTGCGACCAGTTGTACTGGGCCGCCAGCAGTTTCTGGAAAAAACTCCAGGCATACACGGAGCCCAGGCACAGCTGGATGCCCGTGCCCGCGAGTGCGATTCCCCAGCGATTTGTTGATTTTTCCATCCGGATACCTTACGGATGCCGGGCGGCGGCGTCAAGGCGCCTGTCGATTATATTGAACAAGCCGGCGGCGGGCCTCGCCGACGGCCAGGTCGAAGGCCTGCGGGGACATCTCCCCCTTGGCCTTGGAAATCGCGTCCGTGGCCAGCGGATGGCCGCCGGTTTTGGCAAGCATGAAGCAGGCGACCCCCTGGATGGGATCGCGCTCGGGCCCGGTTCCCTTGAAATAATACAGGCCCAGGGTATACAGGGCGTCGGGTTGCATGTGATCGGCCGCCTTGCGGTACCAGGCGAGCGCCTCGTTGGTGTTGACGCCAACGCCGATTCCGGTCCACAGGCGCCCCCCCAGATTATACTGCGCTTCGGCATGCCCCTGCTCGGCCGCTTTCCGATACCAGGCCGTCGCCACCGCTTCGTCCCGCTCCACGCCTTCCCCCAAAGCCGTTTTCAAGCCCATCAGGTACTGGGCCTCCGCCACGCCCTGGTCCGCCGCGAGCCGGTACCAGTGGACGGCTTCGACCGGATTGCGCTTGACCCCGGTTCCGGTGGACAACATCGCGCCCAGTAGATTCTGAGATGTGGAATCACCCTTTTCCGCCGCTTTGCGGATCCACGCCGCCGCTTCGACGGGATCGGCCTTTGTCCCCACGCCGCGCATCAGCCGCCACCCCAGGTCGGCCTGGGCGGGAACCACATCCTGCTCCGCCGCCAGGCGCAACCACTTGACGGCCGCCTTCAGGTTGGTGGTGGTCCCCTCTCCCCGGCTGTACAGCAGCGCCAGCTGGTACTGGGACAGGCCCACGCCCTGGTCCGCCGCTTCCCGGAACCAGACGAACGCCTGGACGGGATCGGCGGCCACGCCATCCCCTTTCCGGTACCGCTCGGCCAGCTGGTGGCGGGCCAGGGCATCGCCCGCCGCCGCCTGCTGCTTCAAGAGGGCAACCGCGCCGGTTTCCTGCGCCTGGAGCGGGGCAACCCCGGCCAGGGCGGTGACCATCAGCACCAATAGGGACGAAAAGAGTTTCATGGCGGCAGCGTAGCAGATTTGACGCCGGAAGCGAATAACCGTTTTGTATTTTCTTCCGCCTCCGCTTTTTATAGTATGCGTTCATGGCAGAGACACGCAAATCCTGGGGAACGCTTTTCGCGGCCTCCATGGGCCACTTGACGGCCCAGGAAGCCCGGCTGCTTTCCCTCATCGCGGGCCTGCTCCTGCTGGGGCTGGCCGTCCGCTTCGTCCATCTCCGGGCGGATCACTCCCGCGTCCTGCCGGCTGCCACCCCGCACGAAAGGAGCGTCCCATGAGCCAGGCGGACTGCATTTTCTGCAAGATCATCGCCGGCGCCATTCCCTCGACCCGGCTGTACGAGGACGATCGCGTTCTCGCCTTCCTGGATATCGGGCCCATCATCAAGGGGCACGCCCTCGTGATTCCCAAGACCCACTACGACCCGCTGATGGACACGCCGGACGCGGTGCTAGCCGACCTGATTGCCGTGGTCCGCCGGATTGCGCGGGCCCAGGTGAGCGGGCTCGGCGCCGACGGCGTGAACGTGACCCAGGCCAACGGCGCCAGCGCCGGGCAGGTGGTTCCGCATCTCCATTTCCATGTGATTCCCCGCTTCCTGCGGGACGGCCATCACTGGAACTGGAACGCGAAGTCCTACGACAGCACCGAGGAGATGAAAGAGATCGCCGGGCGCATCATGGCGGGCTTGAAGGAACCGGGAGCACCGCCATGCGCCACGACCTGATCGAGGCCCTGCGCGAGATCGTCCGGGACGATCCGCGGTACGACCTGGACGCCTACCTGTTCCTGCGCGACGCGCTGGACCTGGCCGTCCGCCTCTACAACAAGCCGGCCGAAGGCGTTTCGCGCCATGTGTCGGGGCGCGAGCTGCTGGAGGCGGTGCGCCAGCATGCGCTGCTGGAATACGGACCCATGACCCTGCGCGTCTTCCACAGCTGGGGCGTGCGGAAAACGGACGATTTCGGGGATATTGTGTTCAACATGGTGGAACACGGCGTGTTGGGCAAAACGGATGAAGATAAAAAAGACGATTTCAGAGGGTGCTATGACTTTACGGATGTTTTTGAAAAACCCTATCTTCCAGCGGCCGAGCGGGTCGTCCGGAAACGGGGCGGCCGGCGGAAACAGGGTCCCGCCGCGGGTCCGGCTTAAATCAATCGCCCTCGCGACAGCGGCCCTGCTGGCCGCGACGGCTTCGGGAAAGGCTCCACTTATGCAAGACACGCAGGACTCGCTGCACCAGTTTCACCAGGGCGTCAAGCGGCTGACGCTGGACAACGGCATGAAGGTCCTGCTGCGGCCGGATCCGTCCGCCCCGGTCGTGTCCGTCCAGATCTGGGTGGGCTCCGGGTCCATTCACGAGCAGGAATTCCTCGGCTCGGGCCTGTCTCACTATATCGAGCACATGATCTTCAAGGGCACCCCCACCCGCCCGGTCGGGCAGATCACCCGCGAGATCAACGATGCGGGCGGCCACGTCAACGCCTACACGAGCTTCGACCGGACCGTCTTTTTCGCGGACATGCCGTCGGCCTCGTGGAAAATCGGGTTCGACGTGCTGGCCGATGCGGTGATGAATGCCGATTTCCCCGAAGCCGAGTGGGAGCGCGAACGGGAAGTCGTTCTGCGCGAAGTCTCGATGGGCAAGGACAACCCCGACCGGGTGATCAGCGAGCTGCTCTGGCGGACCGCCTATCTGGTGCATCCCTACCGCTTCCCGGTGATCGGGCTCCCGGCGCTGCTCAAGCAGGTGACCCGCCAGGATCTGCTGGTCTTTTTCCAGCGCAACTATGTGCCGGACAAGATGTCCGTCGTCGTGGCGGGCGACTTTTCCGCCGCCGACGCGGAAACCGCCATCCGCGCCACCTTCGCCAACTTCAACCGCAAGCCGAACAGCCCGATCGTGCTTCCGGTTGAGCCCGCGCAGGTGTCGCCCCGGTCGATCCGGCAGGAAGGGACCTACGGCGTTTCCCGCCTCATGATGACCTGGCACACGGTTCCGCTGTCTCACCCCGACACCGCCGCGCTGGACATGATTGCCGCCATCGTCGGCTCCGGCCGCAGCTCCCGCCTGGTCCGGAACATACTGGAGCGCCGGCAGCTGGTCGACGGCATTTCCGCGTTTTCCTACTCCCCGAAGGAAACCGGCCTGTTCGGCATCGAAGCCACCTTCGCGCCCGACAAGGAGGCGGAGGTGCTGGCCGCCATCACGCAGGAGGTGCAAAGCTGGCTGGACAAGCCGTTCACCGCGGCGGAGCTCGACAAGGCCCGCCGGGCCATGATCCAGCAGGCCCTGTCCCCGCTCCAGACGGCCAACGGGCAGGCGTCCTCGCTGGCGTCGGATGAGTTCTACACCGGCGACTTCGCCTTTTCCGAAAGCTACCTGAAGCGGATCGACATGCTGACGCCGGAGATCCTCCGGGCGGTGTGCGTGCGGTATTTCGTCCGGGATCACCTCACCACCGCCATCCTGGCGCCGACGGCTCCCGCCGCCGCCGCCAAACCCGCCGCCGCCGCGACTGCGGGAGCCGTGCAGCGACTCGTGCTGGCCAATGGCGCCACGCTGCTGGTGCGCGAGGATCACCGGCTGCCGTTCGTCCACCTGTGCGCGGCCCTGCGCGGCGGCGTGCGTGACGAGACCGTCGAGCGCAACGGCGTCTACCGCCTGATGTCCGAGCTGCTGGTGCGCGGCACCGGCAAGCGAGACAGCGAGACGATCGCCGACGAGCTGGAGATGCTGGGAGCCGACCTGGCCCCGTTCTCCGGCTTCAACAGCTTCGGCCTCAAGGGCCGCTGCCTGAAGGCCGATCTGCCGGTCATGCTCGACGTGGCGGCCGACTGCCTGACCGATTCGCGCTTTCCGGCCGACGAGGTGGACAAGCAGAAAATGCTCCAGACCGCCGCGATCCTGCAGCAGCAGGATCGCCCGATGTACCACGCCTCCCGCGCGCTGTTCGAGAAGCTGTTCGCCGGCCATCCCTATCGCCTCGACCCGCTGGGGACCGAAGCCAGCGTGGCCTCGCTCGACACGAAGACCTGCGCCGACGCCTTCGGCCGGGCCTCCGCCGCCGGGAACCTGGTGATCGCCCTGTTTGGCGACCTGACCGCGGAACAGGCCAAAACCCTGGTGGAGAAGGAATTTGCCGCCATGCCCGCGGATCCCCCGCCCGCCCGCGACCTGGCCGCCACCACCCCGATTCTTCCGGATCGCGTGGAGACGCGGCTGCCCCGCGAGCAGACGATCGTCCTGATCGGCTACCCCGGCGCGGCGGCGCTCGACCCGGACCGCGACGCCCTGGCCGTGCTCCAGAATTCGCTCAGCGGACTGTCGTCGAAGCTGATGGACGAAATCCGCGAGAAGCGCGGCCTCGCCTATTACGCCGGGGCCTATGAGCGGGTGGCGCCCGACGTGGGCGCGTTCGTCCTGTATGCCGGGACGCGCGACGAAGCGCTGGCCGAGGTGGAGACGCTCCTGCGGGCCGAGATGGCGCGCATGCGCGAGAAGGGGCTCGATGCGGATGAGCTGGACCGCGCCCGCAACCAGATGCTCTCCGAATACCAGATGGGGCTGCAGGACAACATGGGGCTGGCCTTCACCTGCGTCATGGACGAACTGGTCGGCCTGGGCTGCAACCACATTTTCAGCACCGAGTCGCGGCTGAAGGCGGTGACGGTCGACGCGATCCGCAAGGCGGCCGCCGGCCGGTTCGTGGACGCGCGCAGCGTGACGTCGATCGTCCGCCCCGAAAAGGCCGTCGCCCCGCCCGCCGCCCCGGCCCCGTAAGCACACGAAGGAACGGCCATGATCAAACCCCCGCGTGATTTCGGCGCGCTGCCCGATGGGAGCCGCGCCACCGTCTACACCCTGGACAACGGCCAGGGGCTGGAAGCCGAGGTGTGCGACTATGGCGCCCTGCTGACCGCGCTGCGCGTGCCCGATGCGCGCGGGACGCAGGCCGACGTCGTCCTGGGTTACGACCGCGCGGCCGACTACAAGCACTCCTTCGGCGCCACCATCGGCCGCTTCGCGGGCCCCATCGCCCGGGGGGCGTTCGAGCTCGAGGGGAAGCCGGTCCAGCTGGCGCTCAACGGCGGCGCCTACCATATCCACGGCGGAGCCACAGGGTTCAACAAGCGGCCGTGGACCGCGGAGCCGTTCGAGGATGGCGACGGGCCGGGCGTGCGGTTTTCCAGGATCAGCCCGGACGGCGAGGAAGGCTATCCGGGCCGGCTGACGGTCCGCCTCACCTGCCGGCTGACCCGGCGCCAGGAATTGCGCCTGGATTACGAGGCCTCCACGGACCGGCCCACGGTATGCAACCTCACGAACCATTCGTATTTCAACCTGGGCGGCCATGCGTCGGGGCCGATCGCGGACCATCAGCTGCTGCTGGAGAGCGACACCTACAACCTCAACGATGCCGACATTATCGCCACCGGTCCCGTGGCGCCGGTCCGGGGCACGCCCATGGACTTCACGCGGTTCAAGGCCGTGGGCCTTGAAATCGATGCCGATTTCGAGCAGCTCCGCCTGTGCCAGGGCTATGACCACAACTACCTGCTTCCCCGCACCTCCTCCAACGAATTGAGGAAGGCCGCCACCGTAGTGGAGCCCCGCAGCGGGCGGAAGATGGAGATGTGGACAACCGAACCGGGTTTCCAGTTTTACGCGGGCAACTCCATTCCCGAGGGAGATCGCGGGAAACAGGGCGCCGTTTACGGGAAGAGGCACGGCCTCTGTCTCGAAGCGCAACGGGCCCCTCATTGGCCGGAACGCCCGGGCATCGCCGGGGCGCTCCTCAAACCAGGCGAGGTTTATCGCCAGACGACAACGTACGGGTTCTCTTCCTTATGAGTGATGATTATCGTGATGTCCTGGCGCTGGCGGCAGCGGATGCGGTTCATTTTCGGGGCCTGACGTTTTCGGGACGGCACAGCGGCCGGATTTCCGCCCGGCTTACCTTGATCAAGGGCTCGCCCGCGGTCATGGTGACCCTGCATGACGGGGCGAGAGAGACCACCCGCCGGGTGGATTGGAGCGAATGGCCCGAACAGGTCCGCGACCTGCTGGCCAAGACGTATCAGTTCCTGCACGTCCGCCGGGATGACGGCGACTGGCATGTCAAAATCACGCACAAGGGCCATGTGCTGATGACCCGGGGCAAGCCGCCGGCCGCCGCCGCGCTCCCCGCCCCGACCGCCCACGACCGGGAAAAGGCCTATCTCCTGAACCCGGCCACGGCCGGCGAGTTCCTGAGCAGCCTGGACGCGCTGGACGAGCAGGGCCGCATCCGCCCCTCCATGCAGGCCAAATACCGGCAGATCAACGGCTTCCTGAATCTGCTGGCGCCGCTCCTGCCGGACGCGCCCGCGCATGAGCCGTTCGCCCTGGCCGACTGCGGCTGCGGGAGCGCCCATCTGAGCTTCGCGGTGTTTCACTACCTGAGCCGGATCCGCGGCTGGAACACCACCTTGACGGGCATCGACCGGAACGCCGAGCTGATGGCCCGCAACCGGCTCTGGCAGGAGCGGCTGGGCTGGACCGGAATGAGCTTTGTCGCGTCCGAGCTGGCGGAGGTGGTCATGCCGGGGCCCGTCGACCTGGTGCTGAGCCTTCACGCCTGCGATACGGCAACCGACCAGGCGCTGGCCCGGGGCGTGGAGTGG
Source organism: uncultured Verrucomicrobiota bacterium (assembly GCA_964481675.1). Taxonomy (GTDB): domain Bacteria; phylum Verrucomicrobiota; class Kiritimatiellia; order CAIKKV01; family CAIKKV01; genus CAIKKV01. Next base: position 10,371 of record CAYZVY010000024.1, on the reverse strand, counting down.
CAGGCGGGGTTGATCATCGCGGCCCCCTGCTGCCAGCACGAGCTTCACCACCAGCTGGAAGCGCAGCCGTTTCAGGCCCTGCTCCGGCACGGCATCCTGCGCGAGCGGCTGGCCGACCTGGTGACGGATGCGCTGCGGGCCGCGGCGCTGCGGTTGTGCGGCTATAGCGTCAAGGTGATGGAATTCGCGGCCACGGCGGATACGCCGAAGAACATCATGATCCGGGCGGTCCGGACGGGCCAGGCGCCCGAGGCGGCGGCGATTGGCGAGTACCGGGCGCTGAAGGCCTTCTGGAACGTGGAGCCGGAAATCGAGCGCCTGCTGAAACCGCAGTTCCCGGACCGGTTCGCCTGACGCGATCAGGCGGGGGGAAAGGCCTGCTCGGCCGCTTCCAGGATCAGGTGCAGGATGACCTGGTGCGCTTCCTGGATCCGCTCGGTCTGGCCGCAGGGAATCAGGATGTCCCAATCCCCCTTCCCCTTCAGCCGCCCGCCGGTCTTGCCGATCAGGCACAGGACTTTCATGCCGCGGGCGCGGGCGGCCTCGACCGCCTTTTCCAGGTTGAGGGCGTTCCCGCTGGTGCTGAACAGGACGAGCACATCGCCGGCCTGGCCGAGCCCCTCGATCTGGCGTGAGAAGACAAAATCATAGCCGAAATCGTTGGCGATGCAGGTGAGCGCCGTGCAGTCGGCCACCAGGGAAATGGCCGGCAGGGAGCGCCGGTTGCCGCGGAACCGGCCGGTGAACTCCTCGGCCATGTGCAGGGCTTCGGCCGCGCTGCCGCCGTTGCCGGCCGTCAGGATTTTGCAGCCGTCTTTCAGCGCGGCGACACAACCGGCCGCGGCTGCGGCAATGACATCGGCCTGCGCGGCCAGGGAGGCGATCACGGCGGCGCTTTCCGCAACGGCTTTTTTGATGTCCCCGGGGGTCAGGGGTGCGGGAAGGGTCATGGTGCTTTCATCCTCCTGGCAAACGACTCAACTCCATCGGCGAATTGCGCCAGCGCCTGCCGGACCGCCTCGATATCCGGAATGATCGAATCCGGAAGGGCGCCGGTGTCGCAGGCGGTTTTGAGATTCACGTTCAATCGGGTGCTCGTGGACTGGATCTCTTCAAGCCCGAGCATGCCGGCCGTGCCCTTGATCGTATGCGCCAGCAGTTCGGCCGATTTCAAGTCCCGTTTTTTGATCAAGTCGATGAGGGTTGTGGTGGCATGGCCGTATTCCGTCTGGAACGCCACTAATTGAGCCCAGTAAAAGGCGTGGTCGTTGAGGCATCGACCGAGCCCGTCGGTGGTGTTGATGCCGAAGAAGGTTCCCACGGGAAGCCGCATGTTCATGACTCCATGAAAACACAAAGCGGGCACCGGCTCAAGCGCTATCGCGCTTCACCAGGGAAGGCCGAATAACCGACGAGGGCACCGTTTCGCCGTACATCATGCGGATGATCATCCGGATGCCTTCGCGGCCCTGTTCCCGGTAGTGCTGCTGGACGGTGGTCAGGGCCGGATCGAGGTGGGCGGCGAATTCGCGGTTGTCGTGGCCCACAATCCGGACGTCCTCCGGGATGCGCAGGCCCGCCTCCCGGACCTGACGGATCAGTTTCAGCGCCAGGATATCCGTCACGGCAAAGAGGCCGACCGGCTTGGGCTGGCCCTGTATCCAGGCCGCCAGGTCGCCGGTTTCGGCGGGCGTGAGGCACCGGCACGGGACGGCCTTGCGGGCCGCCTCCTCCCGGAAGCCGGCGACGCGCCGGGGCTCGCTTCCCACCACGGCCAGGCTGGCGCACCCCTTGCCCGTCAGGTACTCGGCAACCAGGGTCCCCGCTTCCTGGTAGCCGACCGAGAGCGACGGGAATTCGGCCGGAAGCGGCTGGCGCGCATTCAGGAACACCATGTTGAGGGTTTTGACGTCCTGCGGAGCCCGGCTCCAGAAATCCCCGAAAAGGAAAGGCTGGAGCGCGAGGACGCCGCAGTTCTTGTTCGCGATCGCATGCTGAAGGAACGTTGTAAAATGGCCTTCGGATGCGCCATACGAGAAACTGAGGGAGAAATCCTCGTTTTCGGCGATCTCCGCCATCCCGTAGACCAGGTGCGCCGCCAGGCAGCAGGCCCGGCACGGCAGGAACACCTGGATCACCGGCGATTTTCCCCGTTTCAGGAACTCGGCGTTCCGGTTCCGGCGAAACCCCAGCGCGAGGGCCGTTTCCTCGATCCGGGCCTTGGTGTCGGGCGCCACTCTCGCGTGACGGTCGGGACGCGGATTCAGCGCTCTTGAAACCACCGATACGGTGACGCCCGCCTTTTCAGCGATATGTTTCAAGGTTACCATAAGGATCCGTTCTTGTAGTTATTTCGGGTACACTAGCAAATCAAATTTTAAAGGACAGCAAATTCCGCTGCCGTGAAAAGCCGTACGGCTGGCGAATGCCGGTCCCTGAGAAAACACATAAGTCCACCCCCGCGTTGACTGACCCAAAACCCGCCACTGCCGAAATCATACTCGTTCCCGAATAAATTACAAGGGACTTTTTTGGCTGTTTTGTTTTTTAACAACAATGCGTTCTTCGAACGGCAAACTGTTGAGCCACAGGGCGTGCTGCATCAGGCCCTTGCACATCCAGGTGTCGAAAACGGGATGAATCGCGGGAAGGCGGCGGTCCAGTTCGGAGGCGATGCGGGAATACGCGGCGCTGGCGGTCGGATCACCCGCCCACGCGCGGGCCAGGAAATCGGCATAGGCCTCGACGTACCAGGCATAGTGCTGGAGGATCCCCCAGGCCGCCGCCGTCACGGGGTCGCGGGAGGCCAGCCCCTTCCGGAGCAGCGGGTGGAGCGGTTTCAGGGCGGCGGGAACCCGCTTCCAGCGCCGGATCGCCGGCTTCATGCCGGGTCGCGCCAGAAGGACGGCGTCCTGCCGCACGGGCGCGTCAAGCAGGTCGTCCGCCATGAGGCGGCTGACGGATTCCAGCACGCGCCGGACCCGGGTTCCGGCGGCTCCGAACAAATCCGCAAAGTACCGTTCCGCCAGCCGGGTGAAGGAGAGCGCCGGATTCCAAAGCGCCCGTCCCAGCGTTTCCCAGTACAGGCCCGTGGGGAACGCCACCCGCTGGCACTGGCAGGAAATGAACCCGTCCATGCCCATCGCCGCCAGGGACGACGCGTCCTCGTGCAGCACGCGCGCGAGGCGCATCTGCCCCGGATCCTGGTGATGGGCGCGCCAGAGATGGTAATCGAAATCCACGCACTCGCCCTTGAACTGCGTCTTCCAGGCGGCCAGCATGGCCAGGTTGGCGCCGGGCGACTGGGGAAACTCCAGCTTGTTGCGGCGATACGGCGGAAGGCGGACCGGGCGCGTCTCCTTGACCGACTGGAAAGACCGGCTGTAGGACCGGGTGATCGGCGCGAACATCAGGATGAAGCGGTCCGGATGGCGGAGGCGTTCGCGTTCGGGAGCCCACAGCAGATCCACATAGGCCAGGAACACAATGCGGGTGTTGAGGCCGGCCTTTGTCAGCCGGGCATCCACCCCGTTCAGCATCGCAACATACCAGTCCGCGGGCCGTTTGGCGCGGCAGCCGGCGCATTCGCAGTGGTTGTTGGAGCCGTCCGCCAGCCAGAGATGCACCACCTCCTCGGCGGGATGGGCGGCGGCGTAATCGGCCACCGCCTGCTCGATTCGCCTCCGCACGTCCGGCCGGGAGAAGCACAGCTGGGTGTTGAGCGGAATGCCGCCATGCAGGGCGCGCTTGCCTTTCTGGAGCGCCAGCAGGCGGCGGACGTCCGGCGGAACGGACTGGGCCGTGGACGCCCACTCCTCCCCTTTCAGGCCGAACGGCTCGCAGGTCCAGCCATGGCCCACCGTGTGGAGCATCAGGCCGCGCGTCAGGGCGGCCCGCTTGGCCTTTTCCTGGAACGCCAGCGCCTGGGGGGCGGAGAACGGCGTGCGGACCGGCGCACGGTTTTTTTCAAGCCCGTGCCAGCGGTCATAGAAGGTGAACGAATTCCGGAACTGGGTGAAGTAGGCGTTGAACCCGCGCTTGGCCGCGTAATCGATCACGTCCCGCACATGCCGGTCGCTGCACGAGCCTTCGATGCAGATGCACCGGTGGCGGGTCGCGGGGATCTCCAGCAGCGCGATGGTCTTGAAAAGCGGATTGCGGATGGAGGGCACCCGCTCGCCATGGGGCCCCGGCCGGAACCAGCGGCAGCCCAGCTCCTCCAGGTACCGGTAAACGGCATACAGCACGCTGCGGGAATTGGACCCGGACAGGATGCCGTGCCCCTTCTCCACATCAACCAGCACCACTTCGTCGCGCTTCGGCTCGGCCGCCGGTGCGGTTCCGAACGCCCCCGCCAGCCCCACCCACCAGCCCGGCCCGTCAGGCCGGTAGGCTTTTTCAGGCGAGACGGTCACGCGGCTGCCGGACATCACCGACAGATAGCGGGCCAGTTCCGAGGCGGCAAAGCGGACAACCGGATCGGAACCCAGCCGGTGGATGACGGGGGACGGCATGTCAGATCTCCCGGTAATCGGCCCCGATCCAGCCCGCCAGGGCTTTGAGCGCGGCGCGCGTGTCGCCGTGGGCCACGGCAAGATGGTGCGGCCCGCCCGCCTTGGCGTAGGCGGTCAGCCAGTCGCGCACGTCGATGCGCGGCTTGATCATGGCTTGCGGCGTCTCGGCCTCCGGGAAGGGAAGCGCCTCCGGGAAGTCCATGAGGGAGGCCAGGATGCCCCAGCGCTGGTTGGCGCCCAGGTGCAGGACGGCCAGGGTCACCGGCCCGGGCTGGTAGTTGAACGTCAGCACCAGCTGCCCGTCCGTCACTTTGACCAGCTCCCCCCGCTGGCGCAGCCGGATGGGATGGTCCTTCCAGGCCATGGCGGGATTGGCTTCGCCCATGTGGGCCAGCAGCAGGCCGTTGTGGCCGAAATCGATGGTGAAGATTTCGCTGAAGCCGGCCGGCGCGCTCAGGCGGTTCAGGACGCCGTTGAAGGCCGCGGCAATCACATCCCCCTCCCCGCCGAAGCCGACTCCCTCCGCCATCAGCCGGCAGGCGCCGACAAACGGGATCGTCTCGGCCGTGCGGTCTTTCCCGAACGCGAGGAACTGGTAGCTGTAGGCGTCCAGCTGGTAGCGGCGGATCAGTTCGCGCAGCCCGAGCTCCGCGCGGGCCGCGGCCTCCAGCATCGGATCGGCCACGTTGGCGTCCACCCGGTACGCCTGGCGGTACTGGGCGGCCAGATCTTTGGCCGCGCCGGGCTTGAGCGACCCGAGGACGTCCTTGTACTCGTTCATGGTGATCGTTTCGACCACGGGGCCCAGGGAGGAGCGCAGGTGGGTCAGGTCGACCCCGAAATCGCCCATTCCGGGGAACGCGTGGCCGAGCACGCCAAGCCGCATCCGGCGGAGCTGGGTGACGGCGGAGGCCGCCCGGAGCAACCGGGCCAGCTCGTCCATGGCGCCGGAATCGCGCAGGTGGCTGGTCACATAATCGAAGCGCACGCCCGCCCGGACCAGCACATTGGCCAGGTCGAAGGTGCCGTGCACCCCGTGGTTGGCGGTCAGCTCCTTCGATCCGAACTGCGGGGTGATGGCATACAGCTCCTGGGTGTTCCAGATCAGGATCGGAAGCCGGGCGAACTGCAGCGCCTGGAGGCTGGAATGGCTCGTCGAATACGTCAGGAGAATGACGAGAATGGCCTCGCAGCCGGAGGCTTCAAACTCCCGGATCCGGGCTTCGATGTCGGCCGCCTTGAAAACGGCGCCCGGAAACTCGACCCGCGCATGCGGCTCCAGCGCCGGGAGCACGTCGCGCCGGACCCAGGCATCGCGTTCGAGCCGGATCGCCGGCGCCAGGCTTTCGTAGAATTCGAGCGTCAGTCCCAGCAATCCCACCTTCGGCCGATAATCCGTCATGGTCCATCTCCCCTTGTTATAAGTTGATTCCCAGCTGAATAGGCTCTTTCCCGTCCACCGGCCCCCGCCTGTTCAAGGGGCGCGGCCCCACCCGGCTCATGTCGATCGGCTTGAAGCCCAGCGCCAGGGCGGGCGACTTCGGCGACAGGGTGAAGTCGCGTTTCTTCCAATTCCGGAACAGCGGGTCGGCCGACACGGAGTGGGCGTCGTAGCCCGCGGCTTTCCAGTCCTTGAAGGAAACCGGCTCCTTCTTGCGGCGCGAAAAACGGGGCGGCCGGCCGGTGACATCGAAGAACAGGTTCGAGTCGCTCCGGATGCAGCCGCCGTCGAAGGCGATATTGTAGCCGCCCTGGATCTGCGGAACGCCGGCGGAGATGAACAGGTTGCGCAGGAACGTCAGCCCGTTGTGCGCCTCTCCCCGCGAATAGCAGACCGTGGCGTCCTTGCCGAAGGCGAAGACATTGTTGACGACCATGTTCTCGCGACCATAGTGCTGGTGGAACGCCTCCCGGTCGGCGTCATGGCAGACGTTGTTTTCGATCAGCAGGTGGCTGGAGCCCTCGTCGGGGTACAGGCACCAGCCGCCGTAATGGGCGCTGCGCACGTCGTGGATCAGGTTGTTCCGGATCACGGTGCCGGGCTGCACGCCCAGCGTGTAGATGCCGCCCATGTCCGAGAGCAGCCCCTGCCCGATGTCGTGGATGTGGTTGAAGGCGATCGTGTTGCTGTGCGACACGCTCTGGTGGTAGCCCCACTCCCAGCCGCAGGAGATGCCGGTGTAGAAATAGTCGAAGATGTGGTTGTGGGCGATGGTGACATGGTAGGCGTTCATGGACAGGACGCCCACGGCGGAGTGGAAGATCCGGCCGCCTTCGCAAATCGTGTTGTCGGTGATGGCGTGGACGCCCGTTTTCAGCCGCACGACGTCCGGATCGCGGGCTTCCGCGCCGTTGATCTTGACGCCGCCCGCCCCCGTGTCCCGGATCGTGCAGCCGTTCACCTGGATATCCTCGCACGCGTCGGCGATGGATACGCCGTACCAGCCCAGATTCGACAGCGTGCAGTTCACGAGCCCGCAGTGGCGCGCGCCCTCAAAGGCGATGGCGCCGGGCACGTCGCAGGCGGCCTGGGAGGCGCCGGCCTTGTTGCCCCGGCTGTGCCGGTTCATGCGGGTGTGCGCGTGAATGACCGCCCCGTCCGCCGCGGGGTGGCGCCAGTCGGTATGAGAGAAGGTGATGGAGTCGAACCGCACCTGCTCCACATAAGCGCCCTTGTCCGGCTGGCCCTCGAACGCGAGCAACTGCAGTAGGCGCGGCGCGATGACCTCGGTGGTGCGGGGGTTGTCACCCGGGCGGGGCCGGTAATACAGCCGCCCCGCGGAGCGGTCCAGGTACCATTGCCCCGGCTCGTCGAGCGCCTCGAACACGTTGTCGAAGTAGTAGTCCGCCAGCTGGCTGCCGTGCGAGGCGACCATGGCGGTGCAGCTGGGCCGGGAGAGGGTGACCAGCCGGGTGGCGGGATCGAACGCGGCCAGGGGCGAGCGCTCCTCGATCCAGAAATGGAGGTAAACCGCTTCGACATCGGCCAAGTTGCGGAAGGGCGCGGCATCGCCGGGGGCGCTTTCGAAAACCGTCTGGCCCCCGTTCCCCCACCCCGCCGGGACCGTCAGGCCGGGCACGGCGGCCATCCGGAAAAGGCCCTTGCGGGGCAGCCGGGGACGCAGGACGCGTTTCCCGTCGACAAAAAGGGACCGGAACTCCCACTTTCCCTCGCGGACCCGGGGAAGGTCGGCCACCCAGACCGGCTTGCCGCGGAGCTGCTCGCGCTTCCAGCCCGTGATCCGGGAGCCGCCGCTGAAAACAGGCGTCTCGCCGGGACGCGCCCGAAAGGTGATCGGCCACTCGTTTTCCGGTTTCACGAGCAGCGGCTGGTCCAGTTCATAGCGTCCGCCTCCCACCCAAACCGTGACGGGGCCGGTCAGCAGCCCGCGCCGCCGGAAGTCGGCCAGCACGCGCAAGGCGCCCGCGGGCGTGGCCCAGGGGCCGTTGCTCGTCCCCTTTTCATGCCGGATCCGGGTTCCGCACCAGGTATCGTTTCCGTTGGCGGTCACATAAAACGTCATATTCATACCCGCACCGTAACGAAAATGGAGCTGTAATTCAATAGTTGATGTGGCACACTGCCCCGATGGTCACGCCCGGCCCGGACGCGAATCCGCCAAACAAGGTGATCCCCGTGAAAGCACTCGCATCGTTTGCGCTTCTGGTGTCGGTCTTCGGAACCAGCCTGGCCCTGGCCGCCGGCCCGACCCCGGCCGCCTCCCTCACGAAGCCCGTCCTGTTCAATACGCCCGAAGCCGACCGCATTCTGGCGGGCCTCCAGGTTTTCCCGCCCGACAATCCCTGGAATGAGGATATTTCCAGGCTTCCGGTCCATCCGGATTCGAAGGCCATCATCGCCGGCATCGGGCCGGACAAGCGGCTGGCCTATAACCTCGACATGGCCTTCATCCTGGTGCCGGGTTCCCAGAAAAAGGTTCCGCTCGCGATCCTGCAATACCCCCAGGAATCGGACCCCGGCCCCTTTCCGATACCCGACGAGGCGCCTGTGGAAGGCTGGCCCCTGGACGGAAGGCCGCTGGCAACAGCCCAGTCCGCGCAGGAAGAAGGCGACCGGCATGTGATCGTGGTCGATCCCGTGAACCGCAAGCTCGTCGAATTGTACCGGGGGCGGAAGACCCCATCCGGCTGGGAGTGCGCCTGCTCGGCCGCCTTCGACCTGGCGTCCAATGACCTCCGGCCGGACGGCTGGACGTCGTCCGACGCCGCGGGTCTGCCAATCTTTCCGGCCATCATCCGCTATGACGAGGTGGAGCGCGGCCTCGTGAGGCACGCCATGCGCTTCACCGTGCGAAACACCCGCCGCGCGTATGTGTATCCGGCCACCCATTTCGCCAGCCGCAAGACGGACCCCACCCTGCCCCGCATGGGGGAACGGTTCCGGCTCCGGGCGGACTTCGATGTCGCCGGTTTCTCCCAGCATATCCAGGCCATCCTGAAAGGGTTGAAGACCTATGGCATGTTCGTGGCCGATAACGGCGGTGATTGGCGGCTGTCGGTGGCGCCCGACGCCCGCATCAAGGGGCTTGATGAACTGAAACGGCTCAAGGGATCGGATTTCGAGGTGGTCGCCACGACGGGCCCGAAAAACAGGGCCCCCTCCCGGCAAGGCACGAAATGAGCACCTTCCTCCCCCTGATCGAGAGTCATCTTCACCCATCCCCCCAGTGGCACGGGTCTCCTGACCCGTGCGCCCACACCTGTCCCGCCCCTTTCCATCCCCCCAGTGGCACGGGTCTCCTGACCCGTGCGCCCACACCCGCCCCACACCCGCCCCATCCCATCCCATCCCATCCCATCCCATCCCCCCAGTGGCACGGGTCTCCTGACCCGTGCGCCCACACCTGTCCAGCCCTTTTCCATCCCACCAGTGGCACGGGATTTGAAAGCCCTTGGCTATCGCACGGGTCAGGAGACCCGTGCCACTCCCTTTCGCAAAAGGGAGGTCACACCCGCCAGCCCCCTATTCCTGAACCCCGAACCCTGTTTTCCTACTGTAGCCGCGTGCGCTGAGAAGTCTCTCACAAGGTAATGTAGCGCCGGCCTTGTTGGCCGGCGACACGTTCCATCCCCTTTTCTCGCAACACTGTGCATGCGGCCGCCGGCCGCGTAACCGCCGCGCCATAACTCCATGCGAATCCGCGTCATCCGTGGTTTGAGGGTTTTCTTTGCGTTCTTTGTGTTCCTTCGTGGCTAATCAGGTTTTGTTTATATTATTCATTCCCGAACACATCTGGTCTGCGTGAGCCGCGCCAGCGGCGATACGCAGGAGCAGGTCGTTGGGCAGATTCGGCTTATCCTTTAGCGAGAATGCGTATCGACATAGGATCGAAGCACGGCATTGATCCGCGTCTGATAGCCTCTCCCCTTTTTCCGGAACCATTTGACAACGCTGGGGTCCAGGCGAATGGAAAGGGCGGATTTCTTCTCCGGCATCCGGATGACCATTTTCTTGAAAACAGACCGGTCCACCTGAGGGACGTCGGAAAAATCAATGTCCGCGTCCTTCATGCGGCGGAGCCGCTGCCAATCAGTTCCCGACTTCTTCGGTGTAGATGTTTTGTTCATGTCGGCTTGCCTTGCGGGCGGAAATGAGTCGGATTGTCTCGGCGTCAGGCTCGGTGAAGACGACCACCGCAAGAACTGCATCCAACCATCCGATTCCCACCCAGCGATCCTCTCCGTATAACTTCCTTTGGTCCAGAAACGTCACCATGGGGCGGTCGAACATCACCGGCACATCGGCAAAGGCGATGCCGTGCTTCTGCCGGTTAATCTTGTCCTTCCCTTCGTCCCACCGAAAATTCATTGTGCATACTGTATATACATGATGTAT